>CAYQEB010000008.1:10629-12447 GCA_964416395.1 uncultured Caldilineaceae bacterium
TAGCTGGAAGTGGCGGCGAGCTCCTGGGTCTGGGCGTAGAGCTCCTCGGCCGCGGCCGAAGCTTCCTGGCTGGCCGCGGTGTTCTGCCTGGAGATGGTGGCGATCTCGGTGGCGGCTTGTTGAACCTGCTGGCTGTTCCCCACCAAGTGGAGGACGGTCTCGTTGTTCTCCTCCACCACGCTGGCCACCTGGGCCAGGGCCGCCTCCACCGTCTGGCTGCTTTCGCTGAGCACAGAGACCGCCTGGCCGATGGTGTGCATGGACGAGACCATCTGGGACGTGGACATCTGGATGGTCTCCAGCCCCATCTGGATCCGGCTGGAGAGCACGAGGCCGTTCTCCGCCTCTCGGGTGCTCTGGTGCATGGCCTCCATGGCCTGGTTGGCCGCGTCCTGGACGGCCCGGATGCGCCGCGCAATGTCCCGGGCCGATTTGGCGGACCGCTCTGCTAGCCGGCGGATCTCGTCGGCCACCACGCCGAAGCCCCGGCCCTGCTGCCCGGCCCGGGCCGCCTCGATGGCCGCGTTGATGGCCAGAATGTGGGTTCGCTCCGCCACCTCGTCCATGGCCTGGACGATGACGTCGATCTCCGCGGCCCGTTCCCCCATGAGATCCATGCGCTGGTTGGCCCGCTGCACCGATCGGGCAATGGCCTGGAGGGCTTCGGTGGCCTGGGCGACGGTGGTCGCTCCCTCCATGGCCGCAGCGCCGGCCTCTTTGGCGATCCGACGCCCGTTCCGGGCCGCCTTCTCCACCTGGGCGATGGCCGCGGCCAGTTTCTCCTCCTGGGCCGCCTGCGCGTCCCGCAGGGACTCGGACTGGCGCTCCGCTCCGAAGGCGATGTGATCCAGGGCTTCCAGCTGTTCTTCCACCGCAGCGGACGTGTTCTCGGCGCCCCGGTGCTGCAGGGTGCTGCTGTGGGCCACCTGTTCAATGACCTGGGCGATCTGCCGGGTGGCCAGGTTGGTCTGGCCGGTGGACTGATGGAGCTGGGTGCTGACGGTGAACAGGTCCTGGGCGTTGGCCCGCACGTCCGTGAGAAGGCGGCGGAAGTTGGTCAACATGAGCGTGCAGGCCTGGCCCAGGATATCTCGCTGGGACTTGGGCTGGATCTCCACGGTCAGGTCCCCCTGGGCCAGCCGCTGGGCCGCCTGGGTCATCTCCGTCATGTAGGCCACTGTGCGCTGGAAGCTGCGCACCATGTCTCCCAGCTCATCGTTGCTGGCCGGGGGGAGCTCCTGCTCGATGTCCCCCTGGGAGAGCCCCTCCGCGGCCTCCGCGATGGCCTTGACGGCCCGGCCGATGCGCAGGGAGAGCACGAGCCCCGCCACCGCGGCCAGCAGGGCGGCCACCATCTCTGCGCCCAGCATCCAACCCAGGGTGCGGCCCTGGGCATCCTTCAAGGCGGTGACGCTTGCGGCCACCGCCGTGCCGGTTCTCACCCGCAGGGTGTTCAAGTGGCCTGCCAGGACATCCACCTCCTGGTTGAACTCGTCCAGCTTGGCCTGGGCCACCCTGGTGTCCCCGCTCTGGAAAAGCTCCACCATCTCCCGCCCGTGGACAGCCATGGCCTTCTCCGCCTGGGCGATGTCGGCCAGCAGCTCCTGGTGGGGGAAGTCGGGGAGCAGCCTGAGCGCGCCCAGCTCCGCGGCGAAGTAGCGCCGGGTCATTTTGAGCTGCTGGCGGAGCTCGGGGCTCTCGTCCAGGGCCAGCCGGGTGAAGAGCCCCTGTTCCTGGCGCACCAGGGCCATCATGTTGGCCGCGTGGCTCACTGTGGGGAGCTCCACCCGGTAGAAGCGCTCCGTGGTGGTGTTGATC
>CAYQEB010000008.1:12547-17736 GCA_964416395.1 uncultured Caldilineaceae bacterium
TCCACCGCCAGACGGATCCCCTGGAGCTGAGGGGCCAGCCAGTCCAGGAAGCGGGCCAGGGTTCGTCCTTCTCTCTGCCGGGTGAAATTGGGCGGGAACTGGAGGAAGCCAGAGCTGGCCGCCCCTCCCAGGGAACGGAGCACGTCCAGGAAGGCCAGGGTCTCGCGTTCGCAGGCCACCAGCCGTTTCTCGTGGGTGATGATCCGGGGCGCTTTCAGGGCGAAGGTGAAACCTTCCGGCACGCTCTCCAGCCACTGGAGGATGGTGGCTGGTCGGGGCAGGCCGTAGAAGCTGCTGTTCACCTCCACGCTGTTGAACTGGGTGGCGTAGAAGGCCAGGTGATCGGTTTTGGGAAGCCCCTGGGGGTAGAAGACGCCCGGCCAGTCCGGGAAGGTCCAGGAGGAGGCGCCGATGGCCAGTGGTGACATGGTCTCTGGGTCAGGCTGCCGCCGCAGGGCTGCTACGGGGCCTTTGGTCGAAATGCACGATGGCATGTTGCCGAACCCGGGCAGTTACCCTCCTGTGACCGCCGCGTTTGTGCGAACTGCCCAGGGGGGTTCGGCTGGTTTTTGTGCAGGTTGACGATTGTGGCCTCCCTGGCCCTCGAGATAGACTGTCCTGGAATGGCCGGACAGGCCGTTCGTCCCCCATCGTTCCCATGCATTGTAGCCCGGGATAGATCATCCCACAAAATGGAGGCTTCGCTCTCATCACGCGTATCTGATCCGGAGGATACCCCATGAAACGACTGCTGAAACCCCGTCTGCCCACCCTTGTCTTCCTGGTGATCGCCCTGGTGATGGTCACGGCCACCACCGCCTTCGCCGGGGATCCCACCGGCTCCGAGCTCACCGCGGCCATCGCCAACAGCTCGGACCCGGCGGTGGCCGCCCTGGCCGAGTCCCTCACTTTCATCTGGCTCATCGTGGCCGGCGCCCTGGTCTTCTTCATGCAGGCCGGCTTCGCCCTGGTGGAGGCCGGTTTCGCCCAGTCCAAGAACACGGTGAACATTCTCACCAAGAACTTCATGGACTTCTGCATCGCTGGCCTGGCCTACTTTTTCTTCGGCTACGCCATCATGTACGGCGCGGACATCGCTGGCTTCATCGGCAGCGATGGCTTCCTGCTTCTGGGCGACTACTACGATGTCTTCCAGGCCCGGGACTGGTTCTTCCAGATGGTCTTCGCCGCCACCGCCGCCACCATCGTCTCCGGCGCCATGTCCGAGCGCACCAGGATCACCGCCTACCTGGCCTACAGCTTCCTCATCACCGCCATCATCTATCCCATCAGCGGCCACTGGGTCTGGAGCGAGAACGGCTGGCTGGCCCAGATGGGCTTCCACGACTTTGCTGGCTCCGGCGTGGTCCACGCGGTGGGGGGGCTGGTGGCCCTGGTGGGCGCCAAAATGGTGGGGCCTCGCCTGGGCAAGTTCGGCCAGGACGGCACGGTCAAGGAGTTCCCGCCCCATAGTGTCCCCTTCATCGTCCTGGGCGGGTTGATCCTCTTCCTGGGCTGGTTTGGCTTCAACGGCGGCAGCACCCTGAGCGGCACGGACCTGCGGGTGAGCGTGGTGGTGACGAACACCCTGCTGGCCGGCGTGACAGGCGCGGTGGTGGCCATGTACGCCGGTTTCGTCCGCACGGGCAAGGTGAACGTCCTGGCCGCGGTGAACGGCTCCCTGGCCGGCCTGGTGGGGATCACCGCTCCTGCGGCCGTGGTGGCCCCCTGGGCCGCGGTGATCATCGGCGGCCTGGCCGGGGCAGTGCTCCTCTGGGGCGAGCGCTTCGTGGAGCGCACCCTGAAGGTGGACGATCCCGTGGGCGCGGTGGCGGTCCACGGCATCTGCGGCCTCTACGGCGTGCTCATGGTGGGCGTCTTCGCGGACGGCGCCTACGCCGGCGTCAGCGGCCTGGTGGCCGGGAACGTCGGCCAGCTGGGGATCCAGCTGGTAGGCGCGCTGGCCATCGCGGCCTGGTCTCTGGTCACCGGCGCCATCGTTTTCGCCCTGCTCAGGGCCACCATGGGCCTGCGGGCCAGCGACGAGGAGCAGATCCAGGGGCTGGACCAGGCGGAGCACGGCCTGGGGGCCTACGAGCTGCCCATGGGTATGAGCGGTCGCATGACGGGCATGGCCGCGGACTGATCCAGGCTGAAAGCCGGGCCAGGCTGCCCTCCTCGCTGCACCCAGAGCAGCCCAGAGTTCCTGTCTGCAGCAGGCGGGGGACCTTTCGGGTCCCTCGCCTGTTTCTGTGTTGGCTCTTTTCCTGTCGGCTCTTTCTCTGTTGGCTCTTTCTCTGTTGGCTGAACGCAGGGAAACCCGTCGCTGTGGTGCTCTCCTTCGCCTGGTGGTATACTCCTGGAGAGGAGAGCTGGGGTGTTTGCATCTGTGACCCCATCCCCACCACCAGACTATCCCATCCCGGAGCCTTTTTCCGTGAAACTCCGCCTCCACCACGCCCATCCCTGGAACGTCTCTCCCCAGGAGGCCATGGCCATCCAGGAACGTCTGGCCAGGCTGGTCCGGGAGGAGCCCTTGCCCGGCCCGGTGACCCGAGTGGCCGGTATCGACATGAGCGTGCGAGGAGATCGGGTCCAGGCCGCGGTGGTGGTGCTGGATTTTCCCTCCCTGCAGGTGGTGGAGGAGGCGGTCTGGCAGGGGGACGTGCCCTTCCCATACATCCCCGGCCTGCTCAGCTTCCGGGAGGCGCCCCCGGTGCTTCGGGCCCTGGAGCGGCTCTCCGCCATGCCCGATCTGCTCATGACCGACTCCCAGGGGCGAGCCCATCCCCGTCGCCTGGGCCTGGCCTCCCATCTGGGCGTGCTGCTGGATGCGCCCACCATTGGCGTGGCCAAGTCCCGGCTGGTGGGGAGCCACCCACCGCTGCCGGACGAGAAAGGGGCCTGGGTTCCCCTGACCGACCGGGGCGAGGTCGTCGGCGCGGTGGTGCGCACCCGGGCCGGGGTCAAGCCGGTCTACGTGAGCGTGGGCCACCGGATCACCCTGGCCCAGGCCGTGGAGTACACCCTGGCCTGCACCACCCGCTACAAGCTGCCCGAACCCACCCGCCTGGCCCATCGCCTGAGCCGACAGAGCATCCCGGGGTGAGCTCCTGGAGTGTGGGCTGGGCTGTTTTCCCGGGTTTTGTTTTTTCTGCCTGTTCTCTCTGTACAACAACCGTTGCAAGGACACTTCACCAGGAGGTGCAAGGAGCATGGCGCTTTTCGGTGGCATCGAAGCTGGCGGGACCAAGTTCGTCTGCGCGGTGGGCACAGGGCCGGATGACATTCGGGCCGAGATCCGCTTCCCCACCGGCCCGCCCCAGGAGAGCATCCAGCAGGCCGTGGCCTTCTTCCAGGAGCAGCAGGCCCAGGGAGAGCCCCTGGCCGCGGTGGGGATCGCCTCCTTCGGCCCGGTGGATCCGGACCCCGACTCCCCCACCTTCGGCTACGTGACCACCACGCCCAAGCCCGGCTGGGCCTTCACCGACTTCGCCGGCGCGGTGAGCCGGGCCCTGGATCTGCCCGTGGGCTTCGACACGGACGTGAACGGCGCGGCCCTGGGGGAGCATCGCTGGGGCGCGGCCCAGGGGCTGGACACCTTCATCTACCTGACCATCGGCACAGGCCTGGGCGGGGGCGGCATGGTGAACGGCCGGCTCATCCACGGCCTCATGCATCCGGAGATGGGCCACATTCGCATCCCCCACGACTGGGACAAGGATCCCTATCCGGGCTTCTGCATCTACCACGGCGACTGCCTGGAGGGGCTCTCCGCAGGCCCAGCCCTGGAGGGGCGTTGGGGTCAACGGGGCGAAACCCTGCCCCCGGACCATCCCGCGTGGCCCCTGGAGGCCCACTACCTGGCCCTGGGGCTGGTGAACTTCATCTGCACCCTGTCGCCTCAGCGCATCATCATGGGGGGCGGGGTCATGGAGCAGCGACAGCTCTTCCCCCTGATCCGGGCGCGGGTCCAGGAGCTGCTCAACAACTACCTGCAGCTTCCGGCCATCCTGGAGCGGATCGACGAGTACATCGTGCCGCCGGGGCTGGGCAACCGGGCAGGGGTGCTGGGGGCCATCGCCCTGGCCCAGGACGCCCTGGCTCGAGCGCAAGGGGCTCGAGGGAAAGGGGCGTGACCCGTGGCGGGCAATGGCTTTGACCCCAGGGAGCATCCGCACCGGCGACGTAACCTGCTCACGGGGGACTGGGTGTTGGTCTCCCCTCAGCGGACCCGGCGACCCTGGCAGGGACAGGTGGAGAAGCCCCCGGAGGAGCGGCGTCCGGCCTACGATCCCGGCTGCTACCTCTGTCCTGGGAACCAGCGGGCCGGGGGCAAGCGCAATCCTCGCTACCGGCACACCTTCGTCTTCGACAACGACTTTCCCGCCCTCCTGCCGGACACCCCCGCCGGTGACGTGAGCCCTGGTCCCCTCTTCCAGGCCGACGGGGAGACAGGCCTCTGCCGGGTGATCTGCTTCAGTCCGCGCCACGACCTGACCCTGGCCGAGATGCCCGTGTCCGACATCCAGCGGGTGGTGGCGGTCTGGGCCCAACAGGTGACGGAGCTGGGCGGCCGGCCGGACGTGGACTACGTCCAGCTCTTTGAGAACAAGGGCGCCATGATGGGCTGCTCCAACCCCCACCCCCACGGCCAGATCTGGGCCAACCGGCGGACGCCCAACGAGCCAGCTCGGGAGGATCACCACCAGCGGGTGCACTTTCAGCGCCGCCGTTCCCCCTTGCTCCTGGACTACCTGGCCGCGGAGCTGGCCGCCCAGGAGCGGCTGGTGGCAGCCAACTCGGACTGGGTGGCTCTCGTGCCCTACTGGGCCGTCTGGCCTTTCGAGACCCTGCTGCTTCCTCGCCGTCACGTGACGGCCATGCCCGAGCTGAGCCCAGCGGAACAGGCCAGCCTGGCGGACATCTTGAAGCGGCTGCTGGTGCGCTACGACAACCTCTTCCAGACCAGCTTCCCTTATTCCATGGGTTGGCACGGGCAGCCCACAGACGGGGGACGCTATCCACACTGGCAGCTCCACGCCCATTTCTACCCGCCTCTCCTGCGCTCGGCCACGGTGAAGAAGTTCATGGTGGGGTACGAGATGTTGGCCGGCCCCCAGCGGGACATCACCCCGGAGCAGGCCGCGGCCCGGCTGCGGGAGCAGAGTGAGGTCCACTACAGGGAG
>CAYQEB010000008.1:17836-29227 GCA_964416395.1 uncultured Caldilineaceae bacterium
GCTAGCGCAGCACGCTGGGCAGGTAGATGCGGTGGCTGCCGTAAGGCCCTTGCCCGCCTCCGCTGCTGGCCCGCATGGCCATGGGGAGGAAGAGGGCGTATTCGGCCGGGGCGTCGGGGGCCATGACATCGTCCCCCGGCTCCTCGTTCAGCGGGATGTCCGGCTCGTTGCGAGGCGTCTTGCCGGCGCTGGCTTCCACCTGGGCCGCGTCCAGGCTGGCGGCTGTGCTGCAGCTGGCTGTGACCTGGACCGTGAGCCCGTAGCTGGCGGCGGTGTAGCCGTCCACCTCGATCTGGTAGACGCCGGCCTCTGTGGGCTGGATGACCACCTGGTCCACCTGGCCCGGGCCGTTGATGCTGTAGGCGAACTTGCCGTTGCCCGGCTGGTAGCTGGGGAACCAGACGTAGAGGTCTGGATCCATGGTGCTCTCCGTGGGCTCCACCCGGACGGTCAGGCACTGGTTGGCGGCCACTGCCTTGCGGTAGATCTGGGTCTCGCCCTGATCCACCTCATCCGTGCCGGGCAGGTAGCTGAGCAGGGTGCGGGCCGGGCGAGCGGAGACGTTCCCCGCGCCGTCCGCGATCCAGGCCTGGAGGTAACGGAGCCCAGAGGTGGGGTAGAGGGTCCAGTCGTGAGGCTGCTGGCCGAAGGGGAGCCAGTCGCTCCACTTGACCGGGTACCAGATGCCCTGGCCGGCGCCGATGCCCTCCAGCCACTGGAGCTCCACGTAGAAGACCCGCTTGACGCCGCTGCTGGGCTGGCCCGGGTCCGCACCGTCCACGGTCAGGTTCACCTCCGGGTCGGTGACCTCGTCCACACCGCCGTTCACCCGCAGGTTGGAGGCCACCGGCGGGGTGTTGTCGGTTTGGGTCAGGCGGCGCACCACCACCTTGCGCCGGACCACGTTGTTGCGCTCGTTGCTCTCCCGCACCTGGTTCTCCGGGTCGATGACCGCGATGAGGGTCACCGCGCCGCCCTCGTCCGGCGTCCAGGAGACGGCCGAAGTGCTGGCGAAGCCGTCCGGGCTGATGCCGGGCACCGTGCCCTGGCCCAGGAAGTGCTCTGGATCGATCTCGTTCACGTAGAAGTTCACCGGGAAGGGAGGCAGGCCGCTGACCCCGCCCAGGCGGTGGACCCGCAGGCCGATCATGGCCTCTTCGCCCAGGCGCAGGGTGTCCGGGGAAGTCCACAGGTGGAAGGGCTCCGCGGAGAGGTCGTCGGTGTCGCTGGGGTTGCCGCTCAGGACCCGGTAGCCCTCTTCCAGCACGCCCAGGCCGCTGATGCCCGGGTTCTTCACCACCACATCGTAGTAGCCCGGAGTCAGGCCAGCCGGCACCTTGGCCATGATCTGGTGGCGGCTCACCCGGACGGCTCGCAGCTCCTGAACGCCTGGGGGCAGGGCGGCGCTGGGGTCCACAATGGCGCTGCCGGCCGGGAAGAGGAAGACCCGGCTGCCCCACTCGAAGGCGCTGCCGTGGATGTTGATGCGCACGATTCGGGTGTTGATCCCCTGGGATGGCTGCACCCGCTGCACGCTGGGAGGCGGCGGGGTGGGCGTAGGCAGGGGGGATGGCGTCTCGATGGGCGAGACCGGCGGGGAGTTCAGGTGCATGTCCAGCGAGCCGTTGGCCGCGTCGCTGGTGCCGCTCATGCTCACCACGCCGATGAAGGCCAGGATCACAATGGCGCCCAAAGCCCAGGCCGAGTGCAACGTCTTGAACCAGTGCGATGTCGGTGTCAGTGGGGCGTTTCTGTTCATGGAGTGCATCCTTTCACCCAGTTCTGGCGGGGCACGTTGACAGGGATCGTCTCCCTGGGAATCGGTCATGAGCGAGCGTGGCTCGGCAAAATCGCCGATGCGCCTTCCATTCTAACCGCATCTCGCAGGCGGTTGGGTGCCTCTTTGGTCCCAATTTTTACGCACTTTTTACGCTGAGCTGCCAGAAAGCCTGTAGGGTGGGAGAATTTGGCGGGGCTGGGTGCTGGAAGCCGCCGGAAGGGGCTGCGGGGAGGGTGCAGCCTGGTTTGACCTGGCCGTCACATTCTGATATGTTACGGTTTTGCACATTGACCCATGGCTGCACAGACAGCCCGTGCAGCCAGCTTCGGATCCTGCCGAAAGAACTTGCCACACCAGAGAGGAGGCGCCATGTTCAAACGAAACAGCGGACCCATCCTGGTGCCCGTGGATTTCTCCGCCGACAGCCTGGCCGCCCTGGAGGCAGCCCTCTCCCTGGCCAGCTGCTACGGCGCGGATGTGATCGTGCTCCACGTGGTCCACGACCCCAGCAACCGGCCTGGCTTCTATCGTTCGGCCACTGCCGGCGCCTCGGTGCTCCAGAGCATGGAGGAGGCGGCCGAGGAGATGATGGAGAACTTCCTGGCAGAGAACGCCATCCGAGAAAAGGCCCAGACCCTGGGCATCACGGTCATCCCGCGCCTGGTCCAGGGCCTGCCGGTGACCCAGATCCTGCGTGTGGCCGAGCGGGAGCGGGCCTCCATAATCGTCATGGGCAGCCGGGGTCTCACCGGCCTGAGCCGCTGGCTCCTGGGCTCCAAGTCCGAGCGGGTGGTGCAGCTCTCCCCCATCCCGGTGATGGTGGTGAAGGCTCCCAAAAAGGCGCCCGAGTCGGACAGCGAGGCGGCTGGCGGCGATCCAGGGGACGCGGCCTCTGGGCCCGGGAGCCAAGGGCAGACGGACAAGGAGGATTGACATGATGACACGATTGCGTCGTTTTCCCTTGCGGCGGTGGGCTCTGGGGTTGCTCGTTGGCGGGGCTGTGGCGGCTTTCCTGGTGAATTTCCTGATGGCGACTCGGGTCCACGCTGCGGACGAGGGGCAGCAGCTTCACCTTTTCTCCCTCTCCATGGGGCTCTTCGGCGGCCTGGCCCTCTTCCTCTACGGGATGGACACCACCAGCGACGCCCTGAAATCCGTGGCCGGGGCCCGGATGCGCATCATCCTGAGCAAGCTGGTGACGAACCGGATCATGGGGCTGGTCACCGGCGTGATCGTCACTGCCATCATCCAGTCCAGCTCGGTGACCACGGTCATGCTCATCAGCCTGATCACCGCGGGGCTCATCTCCTTCTCCCAGGCGGTGAGCGTGATCCTGGGGGCCAACATCGGCACCACCATCACCGTGCAGATCATCGCGCTGAAGGTGACCCAGTACTCCCTCCTGCTCCTGGCCGTGGGCTTCCTCCTCTCCTTCACGGGCAAGGGGAAGAAGCGATACTACGGCTACTGGCTCATGGGGCTGGGGTTCATCTTTCTGGGCATGGACGTGATGGGCAACGCCATGGTGCCTCTGAAAGACTACGCCCCCTTCGTGAACCTGATGGCCACGGTCACCAGCCCCTGGTGGAGCCTGCTCATCGCTGCCGTCTTCACGGCCCTGGTGCAGACCAGCGCGGCCACGGTGGCCATCGCCATCGTCTTCGCCTCCCAGGGGCTCATTGACCTGAACACGGCCATCGCGCTGATCCTGGGGGCCAATATCGGCACCTCCGCCACCGCGGTCCTGGCCTCCATCGGCAAGCCGCCAGAGGCGGTGCGCGCGGCTGTGGCTCACGTGCTCTTCAAGACCATCGGGGCTCTGATCGTCCTGCCCTTCATCCCCCAGCTGGCCCAGATCGTGGTGGCCATCTCCCCCCGCTGGCAGCCGGGCATGTCCGAGGCGGTCTACCATTCCCAGGTCCTGCCCCGGCAGATCGCCAACGCCCACACCGTCTTCAACGTGGGCATCGCCCTGCTCTTCCTGCCCTTTTCCAGCCTGGCCGTGCGTTTCATCGAGTGGCTGGTCCCGGATCGGGACAATGGCCTGGAGGGGCTGGCGGCCCAGCCCCGCTACCTGGACGATTCCCTGGTGGACACACCGCACCTGGCCCTGGGCATGGTGCGGCGGGAGGTGAACCGCATGGGGGATGTGTTGGAGCTGATGCTGGAAGGGATCCCGGAAGCGGTCTTCCAGGGGGATCTGGACAAGATGGAGATGCTGAAGGAGCAGGACGAGAAGGTGGACGCCCTCTTCGCGGCCATCACCCGCTATCTGGCCAAGATCGGGCAGGAGGACATTCCAGAGGATGTGGCGGACGAGGTGCTGGGGGCCATGTCCGCGCTGACGGAGCTGGAGGCCATCGGGGACATCATCGAGAACAACCTGGCTCACCTGGCCCGGCGCAAGGTGGAGGAGAACATCATCCTGGACGAGCAGACCCTGGCCATGTTGACCGAGTACCACCGGCAGGTGACCCGGGCCTTCAAGTCGGCCATCGTGGCCTTCGTCTCGGACAACAAGGAGATCGCCCGCATGGTGATGGACATGAAGGAGGCCATCAACAACCTGGACATCCAGGCCCGGGCCCGCATGGCCGCCTTCCTGCGCCAGACCCTGACGCCCCACGAGCTGGCCAGCTACACCCTGGAGATGGACATCATGGACAACCTGAAGCGGATCTACTACCACACCAAGCGGGTGGCCAAGCTGGTGGCCCAGGAAGAAGGGGCCGCGGACTGGCAGGCGGTCCCCTCCCTGGCGCCGGCCAGCAGCTAGAGGGACGGACGGCAACGGACGTTGGGCGGGGGTGGTCGCTCTCCAGGAAAGGGGCCAGGGAAGTGCCGGGGCCCTTTCGGCAGCTCAACAGCGTCCGTCCGTCGTCGCCCCTCGCTCGTCCGTTATTGCACCTGCTGGAACTCGTCCCCCACCACCTGGTAGATCCAGATCTGGGGATCCAGCAGGTCGCCGTTGGCGTCGTAGCGCAGCTCCCCCAGCAAGGTCTGGACCGGCTTGGCGTGGAGGGCCTGGGCCACCGCCTCCGGCTCCAGGGAGTCCGCGGCCTGCACCCCTCCGGCCAGGACCTGCATGGCCACATAGCCGTTGACCGAGTAGGTGTCTGGATCCCGATACTCCACCGCTTGGTAGGCCTCGATCCAGCGCTCGTCCGCCACGTTCTCCGGGCTGGGGGCGAAGGCGCTCACGTACATTCCCTCTGCCGCGCCCAGGGCCTCGTCGATGGTGGCCGCCAGGAAGGCCCCGTCGCTGGCCAGCATGGGCAGATCCAGGCCAGCGGCCACCAGGGCCGAGCGCAGGTAGGGGGCCTCGATCTCGTACCCCGCGTAGAAGACCGCGTCCGGCCTGGCTTCCCGGACCCGAGCCACCTCTTCCTCGTACCGGCTCTGCCCCTCCGCCACCTCCAGCCGCAGGGCCGTCTCCCCGCCGAGCCTGGCCAGCTCCGCCTCCAGGGCATCGGCCAAACCCCGCCCGTACTCCGTGTCGTTGTGGATCACCGCCACCCGCCGGGCCCCCATCTCCTCCACCAGGAAGCGGGCGTCCACCGCGGCCTGCACCCCGTCGTGGGCGTTCACCCGGAAGAAGCGCTGGAAACCCCGCTGGGTCAGGCTCTGCTCCGAGGCCGTGGGGGTGATGACCAGCAGCCCCAGCTGGTCGTAGAGGGGGAGGGTGGCCAGGGTCTGGCCGCTGTTCAGGTGACCGATGACCCCCAGCACCCGATCCCCCTGGGCCAGGGCCTGGCGGATGGCCTCCACCTGAGCCACGGCCACGTCGCTGTCCGACTCGTCGTCCAGGGGGCGAACCACCACCCGGTATCCCTGGAGGCCGCCCCGGCGGTTGATCTCCGCTGCGGCCAGGCGCACCCCGCCCAGGACGGTCTGCCCGCCGTTGGCCTGAAACCCGCTCAGGGGCACGGCCACGTAGACGAAGACGTCGCCCTGGAAAGAGCCGCCGACGTTGTTCTGGCACCCGCCCAGCAGCAGGGCGAGCAGGAGGAAGATGGGTGTGAAGCGTCGCAGTTGGTTCATGGAAGTGTCTGGGGTGTCCCGTGAGCTTGGTGGCTGGAACCTCTGGGCTGGGTCCCTCATCCCAGCCCTTGGGTCTGGTAGTCGTAGACCTCGTTGATGCTGGCGATCAGGTCGTTGAGCCGGTTCACCTGTTCCTGGATGTCCGCTCGCAGCCGCTCGGCCCGGCCGCTCTGGATGTCCTGGGCGTTGATGAGCTGCATCTGGCTGTAGACCGTGGCCAGGGCGGCCAGGCTCTGCTCCACGTGGAGCTGGGCCTGTTTCATCTGGCTGTCCAGGGAGCGCAGGGCCTGCCACTGGGCCCCTTTGCTCTCCAGGATCTGCTCCAGCTGCTCTCGCAGGGCTGGATCCGACTCCAGCTTCAGCCGCGCGGTCAGGTCCTGGATCTCCTGGGGCACCTGCTCCCGCTGCTGGGCCAGGAGCTTGTCCTGGCGGTAGGCGTCCAGGCGCAGGGCCAGCCGGTAGATGTTGCGGATCCAGTCGGTGAGCTGGTTGGCCGTCTCCTCCAGCCGGTCCCGCATGACGCCGGGCTTCTGGGCCCGGGCCAGGGCCTCAATGCGCCGCTGGTACTCCAGGGCCGTCTCCACGTCCTGGCGCAGCTTCCTGTCCTTGATCCGCCGGGGATCGAACTGCTCCTGGAAGAGGCGCAGGAGGATGCGGGCGTTGGCCTCCTCGTCGGTCAGGCTGGAGTAGACGATGGCGGCCAGGCCGATGATCCCCAGGAGGGGCCAGCCCCAGACGGGCCAGCCGGGAAAGGGGCGGCGGATGAAGACGGTGAGCAGGATGGTCCCCGCGATGACCACCGCGCTCTCCCAGCGCAGGAAGGCGTACTGGAGCAGGGCGCTCTGGGCTCTCTTCTGCAGCTCACTGCGGGTGCTCTCGGGTTCGCTCATGGGCTCCGGGTGTGGAAGACCAGTGGGCCGGAAGACCAGAAATCCGGTACAGGAACCGGCTCTGGGAACCGGCTTCAGAAATAGTTAGAAATAGGTGGAAATGATCCGGTAGAGCTCCTCGATGTCCGTCTCGTCGGCCCGGCGGAACTGGCCGTTGCCGATCCGGGCCAGCTCCTGGAGCAGCTCCTCGTCCGCGTCGTCGCCGAAGGCGATGGTGAAGACCACCACCGGCGTCTCCCCCTCCTGGAAGATCTGGGCCAGGTCGTCCAGGTAGAGGTCGCTGTCGTTCTCCTGGCCATCGGTCATGACCACGATGGCGTTGATGGCCTCCTGGTCGTTGACCACCTGCAGGTCGGCGTAGGCCTGGTAGACCGCGTCCAGCAGGGCGGTGAAGCCGTCCGCCTCCATGCCGTCGATGGCGGCCAACATCTCTGCCCGGCCGGCGTCGCTCATGGTGCGCAGGGGCTCGAAACGCTTGATCTCTGAGCCGAACTCCACCAGCCCCACCCGATCCCGGTTCCCTCGGATCTGGCTCACAAAGGCCCGGAGCGCGGCCCGGGTGCGCTCCAGTTTGATCCCGGCCATGCTGCTGCTGGTGTCCACCACCAGGTAGACGTTGGTGGGCCGCTTGGTGTACCACCAGGCGTTCTGCACCACATCCACCACCGCCGCGGAGGGCATCTGCAGGGTGGTCTGGGGTTGCCGCCAGTCCACCGCGTCGCTGGCCGCGAAGGGGCTGCCCGGCCCGTCCAGGGGGATGGCCAGGTTGGCCGGTCGATAGCCCAGGGCCAGGAAGCGGCGCTGGGCCTCCTCTCCGGCCAGGAAGTCGGCGAAGGCCCGGAAGGTGCGCCGTTGGTTGTCGGTGACGGCCAGCTCATCCCCTGCCCCCAACTCCAGCAGGGCCAGGGGGTGGTCCGCCCAGAGGGTGCCCTCGGCCGGGTAGATGGCCACCAGCCGCTCCGAGGGGTTCGACTGGTTCCAGGCGATGACCGTCTGCTCCTGGGCCACGAAGGCATCCAGGAAGTCCCGCCCCTCCTGGGCCAGGCGCTGGACGATCACCTCCTCGCCCTCGCCGTAGAAGCGCACCGTGGCCTCCACCTCCCGGACGTAGGCCAGCACCTCTGGGTCCGTGGCCATCTCCGGGGTCAGGTTGCGGGTGACGCCGGCCGCGGCGTAGAACTCGGCCAGGGTGGCCAGCAGGCCGGCCGCGTGACCGGTGCTGGGGTGGTTCCACTTGAAGTTGGGATCCTCCTGGGCCTTGCGCTGGATCTCCCGCCAGCCGATGGGCCGATCTGGCCAGCCCAGCTCCCGGGCCGCGTCCTCCCAGGCGGCGATGACGATGGGGCTCACCGCGTAGCGCACCGGGTCGCTCACCCGCCGGGCGGGGATCTCTCCGGCCCCTCCGGTCCCTCCGGTCTCCCCGCTCTCCTCGGCCTGGAGCCGGGCCCAGCGCTGGTCCAGTTGGGTGAGCCAGAGGCTGCTGTCCGGGGCGATGGCCTGGAAAGGGGTCTGGCCCAGGCTGCGCTCCACCATCTGCTCCGGCGTCAGGGGCTGGAGGATCACCCGCATGGTCTGGCCGTCCGGGGTCTTCTGCTTCAGTCGGTTGAACTCTTGGGCCATCTCCTCCAGGGCGGGGGCCATGACCGGGGAGACGGCCACGGTCAGCTCGGCGCTGTCCGGGGCCCAGGTGATGGTCGGCGTGACCAGGGGCTGGCTTTCGTCGGAGCGCAGGGCGTCGAGGATGCGTCCGCCGATGGTCACCGCCACGATACTGCAGAAGCAGAGGGCGAAGAGGGCCATGCCCCCCAGCAGGGCCCAGGATCGGCGGGTCAGAAAGGGGCGTCGGCCGCGGGATCGGCGTCGGCCAGCTTGGGCTCTCTCCATGATCTGCCTCATTGGGCCACGTTCAG
This sequence comes from uncultured Caldilineaceae bacterium, assembly GCA_964416395.1. Taxonomy (GTDB): domain Bacteria; phylum Chloroflexota; class Anaerolineae; order Caldilineales; family Caldilineaceae; genus S144-5. The sequence continues at coordinate 26,458 of CAYQEB010000008.1, forward strand.
CTCGAACCAGCGCAGCAGGGCCAGCAGCACGTCCCGGTCCGGGCTACGCATGGCCGTGGTGCGGGGGACGATGGGCTCCACGCCCCGATCCTGCCACTTGACGAAGAGGCTCTCCGGGTTGGCGTCCACGGCCACATTGGGGTTGGCCGGGCGCAGGCCGTAGATCAGGGCCGCCTCCTGCTGGGCCTGGCTCAGGAGGAAACGCTGAAACTCCAGGGCCGCGTTCTTCTCCAGGGCGCTGGTCTCCGGGCCCACCCAGACGGTGAAGGGGAAGTCGAACCAGGTCACATACTCCGGGTAGTAGAGGACCAGAGGGTCCTCCCAGCGGGTGAGGATGCCCTGCATGTTCTGGAGCAGGTCGCTCTCCAGGAGCAGGCCGCCGTCCCCCACGCTGTAGCCGAAGAGGGCGAAGTCCTCCGCGGTGTAGGCGCTGGCGCTGCTGAAGTCGGTCACTGCGCCCATGAGTTCCCCCAGCCAGCGCTGGAAGGCCGGGTCGGTGATGTCCTCCACGCGGATGTCCGTGCGGCCGTAGTACTCGCCGGCTGCGGCGATCATGGCGGCCAGCCCGCCCACGTTCTTGCTGGGGTTGGGGACCACCAGCTTGAAGTAGCCCCAGGAGGGGTCGCCTCCCAGTTCTGGCCAGCCCCCCTTGGCCACCGCCGCGTCGTGGATGGTCCGCCAGCTGATCTCGTCCAGGGCCTGCTCCAGCACTTTGGCCCGGCTCTCGTAGATGCCCCAGGTGAAGAGGCTGACCGCGATGGGGCGGGCCCGGTACTGGCCGTCAGTCAGGAAGACGTCCCGGCCCAGGCGCTCCTTGTAGGAGGCGTTGGCCAGCTCCACCAGGTAGCGGCTGTCGGGGATCCAGGCGGTGGGGAAATCCTCCAGGGCCTGGCGCTCGGCCTCGGTGAGCTCCTCCGGGCGCACGTCCGGGGGCAGGGCGCCGAAGTCGTTCCGGTCCCAGCGACCCAGGGCGGCCAGGCCGTCCATGGCGATGATCTCCACCTGGATGGGCACCCCGTCCACCGTGGGGTTGCTGGCGTTGAAGGCCTGGGCCGCGCTGCTCACCCAGGGCTCCACAGGCAGGGCCGTGATCACCCGCACAGTCACCGCGTCCGGGCGCTCCACGGTCAGGCCCAGGTCGTCCCCGGAGCCGCTGCCGGCCCGCCAGAGCAGAGAGGCGGCCACGATGAGCAGGGTCACGGCGACGATGGCCACAAAGATCCAACGAGTGCGTGTCATGTCAGTCCACTTCGATCTGGATGGGCGGGAGCCTGTCGTCCGGCACGCCCAGGCTGCGCAGGGTCTCGGTGATGCTCTTGCCGGGCTCCAGGCGGGCGTAGAGGGGGCGAGGTCGGCCGGGCAGGTAGAGGAAGAGGTCCTGGTTGGCGCCCACTGGGTCCGTCTGCACCAGGAGACGCTCCACCTGGCCCTCCTGGATCAGGCGGGCCGCCTCCTCTACGCTGATGATCTCCGACTCCTGGGGCAGGGTGCTGCGGGCCCAGGAGACCACGCCAATGAAGGCCAGGAGCAGCAGTCCCAGGCTGAGCAGGATGATGGTTACGGCCCGGCGACCGGACATGCCCTCCCCCTCGGGCTGCTCCTCGTCCACAGGGCTGGGGAGTTCGTCGTAGGGGTTGGTGCTCATGGCGCGGTGGCCTGGCCGGTGATGGGCTGAAGCGTGGCGCCGCAATACTCGCAGACCACCTTCTGCCCGGCTCGGGCGTCCTGGGCCGTCTCGGGTGCGGAGGCGCCACAGTTGGGACAGTTGGCCGGGTAGATCAGGGGCCGGGCGGCTGGATCCTGAGCCGGGCCGGCCAGGGACAGCCCCTGAGCGCCGGCCAGGGACATCTCCGGGTCACCTTGATCCCCGGCCTGGGAGCGGGTCAGGGCCTTCACCACCCCGGAGAGGGCGATGAGCACCAGGATGCCCGGCCAGAAGGTGTCCGTGGCGAAGAGCACGGCCAGGCCGATGAGGAAGATGGCTGAGGAGAGTGCTTTTCCTGAGTGGAAACCGCGGGTTGCGCACATAGGATGTCCTTGAGCTCCTTCCGTTGAGGATCAGGCGGGCAGACCCCACAGGATCGGCGACCGGCTGGCTGGATCGGCCCTGGCCGGTCGCCGATGGTGGGCTGTGGGACCTGGGTCAAGCTGGGTGTGCAGACCTACTCCAAGCCGAGCTTTTTCTTGCGCTCGGCCAGCTGGTTGTCGATGGCGCTTCGGTCCAGGACCCGGTCCATCTGCTCGTCCAGGCTGGCGGCCCGCATCTCGCTGGCGGTGCTGGCCTTGTCCAGGCGGGCGTAGATGCTCTCTGCGATGCGGCTGATGTCGCTGTCCCCAGCCCCCATGAGGTCGTCCAGGCTCTTCATGGCCTTGACGGTGGTCTCCTTGCTCTTGGCCAGCTCCAGGAGGGCCTGCAGCTCTTCCCGCTCCTGGCGCATGGTCTGCAGCCGGGCCTCCAGCTTCACCTTGGCGTCCAGCAGCTTGCGGAACTCCTTCTCCTGGCGTTCCAGCTGCTCTTGGTAGGTGGCCACCAGCCGCTGCACGCTGTTGAGCCGGCTCTGGGCGGCCGCGGCCATCTCCTCGTTCCCCTCCATGAGGAAGGCGTCGATGGCTCGGTCCAGCTCCGCTTCCTTCTGCTCGTACTCGGCCAGCTTGCGCTTGATGGACTTGACCTCGCCGCCCACGGTGGCCGCCGCGTCCTCCAGGTCCTCCAGGTTGTCCTCCACCTGGCGGATGTACTGGTCGATGACGGCCAGGCTGTTGCTCTGCA
>CAYQEB010000008.1:29327-35077 GCA_964416395.1 uncultured Caldilineaceae bacterium
GTGGCCTGGGCCACCAGGGCCAGGATGGCCTCCACCTCGTCCCGCAGGCCGCTGCTGCGGAAGCCCGGGATGGCCAGGAGCTCGGCTTCACTCCGGGGCGCCGCCCGGGCGATGGCTTTCAGCAGGCTGCTGGTGGCCACGCTGCCCAGCCGGCCTCGCTCCCGGACGGCCTTCTTCTGGCGCAGCTCCTGGAGCTTCATGAAGATCTGCCGCTCGCTCCGGGCCGAGACCACCCGCTGGGCCATCCGCTGCTGACGGCTCTGCCCTCGGGACCCTCTGCCGGCCTGGTCGGCCTGGGCCTGGAGCCGCTCCTCGTCCCCAGGATCCGGCGGGTGGAGCTTCACCAGGTCCAGGATCACATCCCCGTAGCGCTGGAGCCGCTGTTCGCCGATGCCGGGGATGGCGGCCAGCTCGGTCTGGTCCTTGGGGCGGCGGCGGGCGATCTGGAAGAGCACGTCGTTGTCCATGATCACGTAGGGAGGCGTCTGCTGCTCCTCTGCGGTGCGGCGCCGCCAGTGCCAGAGGGCCTTCTGCAGCCGGGTGTACTCTGGCTTCTGCTCCGCAGGCTGGGCTGGCTCCGTCTGGGGTTCCCCCGGGCCGCTGGCCTGGAGGGTGGGCTGGGCCAGCTCCGGGTGATCCGCCAGCCAGAGCTCCGCGGCGGCCCGGCCGTGGATGGTGGCGGAAAGGACCGGGTAGCCCCGGCGTTCGTACTGGCGCAGGAGCTTCCGCTCGATGAGGTCGTCGATGTACTCCATCACCTCCCCTTCGCTCAGCCCGGCCAACCGCCCGTGGTGCCGGCACTGGTCCCCAGGGACGGGCGCGCGCAGGCTTCCGGTGAGGATCCGGGCCAGGCCGCTGCGCCCCACCTGCTTGGGCAGGCTGATGAGGCAGTCCAGGATCATGGGCTCGATGTCCTCCACATTCGGGAGGGGGGCGGTGGCCAGCTCGCCCTGGGGTAGCTCCGGGCGAACGCCGGTGCAGTTGTCGCAGACGTCGCAGCGGGTGCGGGGCGGGCTGCCGAAGTGGGCGCTGATGTAGCCGTGACGGCAGTGCTCGGTGGTGGCGTAGCCGATGATCTCGTCGATGCGCCGCTGGGCGATGGCCCGGGAGTGGCTCAGCAGCCGCTCCAGCCGGGGGACCAAATCGTCGGGCCGGGGCGGCAGGGTGACGAGCATCTCCCGCTTGCTCCCCTTGACCTGGAGCCAACCCTGGGACTGCCAGGCCAGCAGGCGCTGCTCCACCTGATCCAGGGGCCATCCCATGCCCCGGGCGATGGCGTCGCTGCGGAAGGTGGATTCCTTCCGAGGGGTGAGGCGGGTTCTGCGCAGGAAATGTTGGAACTCCTGGTCCTCCTGGGATGGCGCGCTCTTCCCCTGGCGGGTCAGGCGGATGGCCACCTGGCGGGGGAAGTCAAAGCTGCGGCCCAGGAGCCCGGCCCGCTCCAGCAGGCTCACCGCCACCCGCACCTCTGTGTCCGAGACGTTCAACACCTGCTCCAGCCGCCGGGGATTCACCGGTCCCACCACTGTCTCCCGGGGGGGCGCTGGCCTGGCTTCCCCCTCCTGGGTCCCAGAGCCCGAGCCCTCTTGGCCCTGGCTGGGGACGTTGAGCTGGGCCGCGATGGCCGCGTAGGCCTGCTCCAGGAACTCCAGGCTGTACTCGTCCGCCTTGGCCCAGCGCCGCAGATTGGCCCAGTCGTTGCGGCTGTAGAAGAGGACGCACTGGGCCGGCTGCCCGTCCCGTCCAGCGCGTCCTGCCTCCTGGTAGTAGGAGGCCAGGCTGCGGGGCGGATGGAAGTGGACGATGAAGCGGATGTCCGCCTTGTCGATGCCCATGCCGAAGGCCACGGTGGCCACGATGACCCGGGTCTTCCCGGCCATGAACCGGTCCTGGATGGCGCCCCGATCCGGCAGGCCGGCGTGGTAGGCCTCGGCCTCCACTCCCTGTTCTCGGAGCTGCAGGGCCAGGGCCTCGCACTTGCGCCGGCTGTTGGCGTAGACGATGCCGCTGCCCGGCGTCTCGGTGACGAACTTGATCAGCGCGGCCAGCTTGCGGTCATCGTTCTGGAACTCCAGGGCGGAGAGGTGCAGGTTGGGGCGGAAGATGTCCAGGGCGACGACCCGGGGGCGCCGGAGGACCTGGCCGGGCAGGCTCAGGTGATCTTCGGCCGGCCCTGGGCCGTTCCCGTTGACCTGGCTCAGGTTGTCCAGGATCTCGTCCCGGACCCGGGGAGGGGCTGTGGCGGTCATGGCCAGGGCCGTGGGGTTCCCCAGCTCGGTCCGGGCCTCCTGGATGAAGAGGTAGTCCGGGCGGAAGTCGTGGCCCCACAGGCTCACGCAGTGGGCCTCGTCCACCACGAAGAGGCTCAGGCCCGCGTCCCGCAGGGCCCGGAGGAAGGGGCGCTGGCGCAGGCGTTCCGGGGCGGCGTAGACCAGCTTGTACCGGCCCTGGGCCACCCCCTCCAGCCGGGCCTGGACCTCCTCGTCGCTCAGGCTGCTGTTGATGAAGGTGGCCTTCTGGCGCACCGCGCTGGGCAGCCCTTCCACCTGGTCCTTCATCAGGGCGATGAGGGGGCTGATGACCAGGGTGGCCTGGGGCTTCAGCACCGCGGGCAGCTGGTAGCAGAGGGACTTGCCCGCGCCGGTGGGCATGACGGCCAGCACCGACTCGTCCTGGAGGACCGTGGCCATGATCTCCGTCTGGCCTGGGCGCAGCTGGGTGAAGCCGAAGTGGCGGATGGCCTCTAGCTGGATGCGCCGCCGCTCCTTGGCCGGGACCTGGACCGAATCGGGGCCGTTCAGGGCGTGGTAGACCGCGCTCCAGTCCCCGCCCCGCTCCACGGCCTCCACGAAGGGGGTCAGGGCCTCCTCCAGGGCCTGGCGCATCTGCTGGTGACGGCGCTCCAGCTCCAGGGCGGCCGCGGCCTGGCTCTCCTGATGGCCCAGGGCCTGGTGCACCTCCTCCAGGATCCGCAGCTCCCCCACCTCCAGCCCGCTGGGGATGCCCGCGCCCAGCCGCTGCGCGTACTCCCGGGCCAGGGCTTCCTCCTGGGCCTTCAGAGCCAGCCAGGCCAGGGTCACCAGGGCGGTGAGGGTCCCAGGACGGCGCTCCAGGTAGCGCTCCAGCAGCGCTTGGGCCTGGGCGAAGCGCCCCAGCCCGGTGTAGACCTCCGCGGCGGCGGTGAGGGCGGTCAGGTTCAGGGGGTAGGCCTGGCTGATGTCGTCGGCCACGGCCTGGGCGTGCTGCTGGCGCCCCGCGGCCAGGAGGATCCGGGCTTCCAGGGCCTGGCTGGCGATGGTGGTGCTGCGCCGTTGACGTCGCTCCAGCACCTCCAGGGCCTCGCGGTGGCGTCCCAGCGCGAAGAGGGCCCCTGCCTGCCGGTCCATGAAGGCAAGCAGCGGCCCGTGCACCTGCCACAGCTCGTCCAGCAGAGCCAGGGTCTCCTCCGGGGATCCCCAGAGGGCCAGGTAGTCCAGCAGCTGATCCCGCAGCTCCGGGGGCAGGGCCACGGCCTGGGTCAGGGCCAAGTTGAATTGGTCGAGCAGCGGATGGGAGGCAGGCTGGACTTGGGTCATGGGGTTCGGGTGCAGGTTGCCAGGTGGGGCCAGGTGCGACTCGAAGGTGGAACTTGAGGAGAAGGGTTCGGTTGGATAGGTCCATTATAGCACGCGGTCCAGGGCCGGGCAACGTTCATGCCGAAGGGAACGCCTGGTGCTTTTTGCGGAGAAACCAGGCCCATCTGTTTGACGTCCCTGGTGGGCTCCCCTATAATGCCTGCAAGTTTGCAGCATCGACGCGGGACAATGCACTCAGCTCAACCAGCACCGAGGAGAGATTGGGATGACTCGAGTTTTCGTGACCGGCCTGGGCGCCATCACCCCCATCGGCAACGACCCGGAGACCTTCTGGCAGAACCTGGTGGCGGGCGTCTCGGGCGCGGGACGGATCACCCAGTTCGACCCGGGGGACATGCCCTACAACATGGCCTGCGAGGTCAAGGACTTCAAGGCCACGGACTACATGGATCGCAAGCTCACCCGGCGCACTCACCGGGTCACTCAGTTCGCCATCGCGGCCAGCAAGCAGGCCCTGGAGGACGCCCGACTGACCATCGACGAGAGCAACTGGCACAATGTGGGCGTGATGATGGCCACAGGCGGCGGCGGCATCACCGAGATCGAGCGGGCCACCCAGGTGATGATGGTCAAGGGATGGCGCTCCGTGGGTCCCTTCGTGGTGCCCAGCGCCATGGCCAACGCGGTGAGCTGCCTGGTCTCCATCGAGACAGGGGCCCGAGGCCCGGTGATGACCAGCACCGCGGCCTGCGCCAGCGGCCACTACTCCATCCTGGAGGGCTACCACTTCCTGCAGCGAGGGGAAGCGGACGTGATCATCGCCGGGGGAAGCGAGTCCGCGGTCTCCTTGCTGACCTTTGCCGCCTTCGGGCGCATGGGGCCTCTCTCCAGCCGCACCGACGACCCCCCGCGGGCCTCCCGGCCCTTCTCCATCGACCGGGACGGCTTTGTGAGCGGCGAGGGCGCGGTGGCCCTGATCCTGGAGACGGAGGAGCACGCCCGGCGACGGGGAGCCCCCATCTACGCGGAGGTGCTGGGCGGGCGGCTCACCGGGGACGCGTACCACATCACCGCGCCGGACCCCAGCGGCGACGGGGCGGCCCGGGCCATCGCCGGGGCCATCCAGAACGCTGGCCTCCAGCCGGAGGAGATCGACGCCATCATCGCCCACGGCACGGGCACGGTCCTCAACGACGAGGTGGAGTCCAAGGCCATCCGCCGGGTCTTCGGCGACCACACGGACCAGGTGAAGGTGACCAGCATCAAGAGCATGGTAGGGCATGCCCTGGGCGCGGCCGGGGCCCAGTCCGCGCTGGCGGCGGTGCGCAGCCTGCAGACAGGCATCGTGCCCCCCACCATCAACTACACGCCGGACCCGTCCCTGCCCATCACCGTGGTGGGGAACGAGCCCTACCGGGGCGAGATCCGGCATGTGCTGGTCAACGCTTTCGGCTTCGGCGGCCAGAACGTGGTGGTGGCCTTCGGCAAGGTGGAGGAGTAGGCTCCCGGGCGCCGAGGCGAGAGCTGCAAGGCGGCAACAAGACGGCAACAGGAAGCCGGGCGGGGATCTCCCCGCCCGGCTTTTTGGTTCTGTGGATCGATAGAGTGGAGCAGAGTGGAGCTTCTTGGACCCTCAGGGGGCTCTTCAGAGAAGGGATCTCCAGAGGGCTGGTCCATCCTTCCCCACACCAAAGGCAGGCGGGTTCACCCCACAGCCGCCACAGCCGCGGTGATGCGCCAGACGCCCAGGGCCACCAGCAGCCCGGTGAGGACGAAGGTGGCCGCGGCGGTGCGGAACTTGCTGGCCTCGTCTGGGGCCTTCTTCACCCGGCTCCAGCCGATGTGCATGACGATCAGGGCCAGGATCATGGTGGTGGGGTGCTCGAACTTCTCGGTCGGGCCCAGGTGGCCCAGGGGCGCGGCCACGGCCAGCAGGATCAGCCCCAGCAGCACCTGGATGTCCAGGGCGATGGTGGTGAAGAGGCCGAGGCGTTGGTCCATCGGTGTCCAGCTGCTCTTCTGGACCAGGCCCAGGATGTACTTCACCACGGCCAGGATCAGGAGCAGCAGGACGATGTAGCGCCAGCCCGAGTGGGCCTGCAACAGGGGTGTGAAAAGGGAACTCATCTTACCTCCTTGTGGGAATCGGTTTGCACTGAGTTGATTTGGCACTGA
>CAYQEB010000008.1:35177-48699 GCA_964416395.1 uncultured Caldilineaceae bacterium
TTGCACAGGGTTGATCTGTACAGGATTGAACTGGGCTCGCTAAGTCACATGCTAGGACACATGCTAGGTCACATGCCGCCGCTCATGGCCAGATACATGCCGGTCAGGAAGGGGATGAGCCAGATCCCCCAGACCACGGTGCTGAACTTGTGGAAGTTGCGGATGGCGTGTTCGTCCCGCTGCCAGAGGACCTTGGTGGCCCACAGCGCGTGGATCAGCATGAGCCCGATGGCCCCAACCCCGGTGACCGCGTGGATGTTGAGCTGGAAGCCCCCAGCCAGGCGGCCCATGAAGCTCGTTCCCAGGGTGTCCAGGCCGAACCCCGTCCAGAAGAAGAGCAGATGCCAGCCTTGCAGACGCCGGGCCAGGTGCTCCCCCCAGACGCCCACGGTGTAGCAGAGCAGGGCCAGGTTGATGGCCACCACAGCCACGGTTTCCACTTTTCCCATTCTCGCCACCTCCTGGCGTGTCGCCTGGCAGGCTCTGCGGCCCAGAAAGATCGGTTCCAGAGGGAGCGGACGGCTCCAGTTTGGGCTAGGGCTCCTTCTCGGCTCGCTCCGCCGCCCGTTCCAGCCAGGCCTCCACTTCGGATAGCCATTCCAGGTCCAGCTGATGCTGCCGCTTCACCCGCTCCAGGGAGAGGTGGGTGGCGCTCTCCGCATCCACGCGCTCCTCCGCGCCCAGGATCTTGTCCAGGCGATCCTGGATGTGGGCCCGCTTCTCGGCCAGGAGCCGCCGGGCCTCCTCTGGGGGCAGGTCGGCCAGGAAGGCGATGCCGATGTCGTCCGCGCTTTCGCAGGGATCGTAGCTGGCCAGGTTGCGGCGCAGGAGCTCCAGGTAGCGGGCCTCCCCCGCAGGGGTGATGGCGTAGATCTGGCGGGTGGGTCGGTTGCCCGCCTGCTCCGAATGGGCCTCCACCAGCCCCTCCGCGGCCATGCGCTCCAGGGTGTAGTAGGCGGTGGAGGGCTTCAGGCTGGTCATGAAGTCCAGGTGCTCCTCCAGGAACTGGTTGAGCTGATAGCCGTGCATGGTCTGGATGCGCAACAAGCCCAGGAGCAGGAGCTGTCGGTTCTGCAGGTCCATGGTCTATCCCCTTCCCCCGTGGTTGAGCGATCCACCCGGGGCGGCCTGGGGGGCAAGGGCTGGGTTCTCCGGCCGGTTCTTCACCCCCAAGGCCAGGAGAACCAGGACCAGGGTCACCGTGCCCACCACCAGGTAGGCGAAGCGGTAACCGCCCACCCCGCCGCCTTGGCTGGCCGCCACCGCGCCCACCAGGGCCCCGCTCACCAGCTGGCCCACGCCCGTGGCCAGGGTGATCATCCCCTGGGCCGCGGCCCGCTCTGTGATCGGCGCCTCTCGCAGGACGATGTAGCGGATGGGGGCGCCCAGGAGACTGGAGAGCCCCAGCCCCACGATGGCCCCGCCGGCCAGGAAGGCCCAGTAGGTCTGCCCCAGGCTCCCCAGCAGGAACATGCCGGCAGCCAGGATGCTGGTCCCGGCCAGGACCACCGGCTTGGGGCCCACCCGGTCCAGGAGACGGCCCACGGTGGGGGCGCCCACGGCCAGGGCCAGGACCACCGGCAGGATCAGGAAGCTGGCGGTGCTCTCGCTGACGGCAAAGGCGGCCACGGCCAGGGCCGGCAGGAAGACGATGGAGGCTTCCCCGGTGCCGGCGCCGCTGGAGAGGGCGTAGGCCAGGGCGAGCTGCCGGTTGGAGAGCAGGCCCAGGTGCACGATGGGGTCGGCGGCCCGGCGCTCCACCCAGACGAAGAGGGGAGCGCTCACCGCTGCGGTCAGCAGGAAGGGCCAGACCGCCGTGGAGGCCAGGCTGGCCAGCCAGTGGGTGGTGTCCAGCTGGCTGATCCCCAAGGTGAGGCCGGCCAGGCCAATGGCCAGCACCCCCAGCCCAGCGAAGTCGAAGGGCTTGGGCCGGGGCGGATGGGTGGCCGGCAGGACCCGCATCCCCAGGAGGATGACGGCCAGGGCCACAGGCAGGTTGATGAGGAAAAGCCACTGCCAGCTCCAGCGCAGGAGGATGCCTCCCAGGATGGGGCCGATGATGAAGGCCAGACCGAACACCATGCCGATCAGCCCCAGGGCGCTGCCCCGCTTCTCCTCTGGCCAGCTATCCCCGATGACCGCGCTGGCCACGGGGAAGATGCCTCCTGCGCTCAGCCCCTGGATGGCTCGCCCCAGGAGCAGCACCGGAAAGAGGGGAGCCAGGGCCACGATCAGGGAGCCCAGGGCGAAGAGACCGATGTCCAGGAGATAGAGAGGGCGGCGGCCGTAGCGGTCGCTGAGCTTGGCCATGAGGGGCGCGCCCACCAGGTTGAAGAGCACGTAGATGGTGAAGATCCAGGCCGTGGCCCGTTCGTCCACCCCGAAGCCTCTGCGGATGGCCGGCAGGGCCGGCCCCACAATGGCGATGTCCAGCGCGCCCATGAGCACGCCCAGGAAGAGGACGGTCATGAGCCGGTTGCGTGTCTGTTTGTCCATCTCCATGGTGGCCTCTTTTCTGCTCGATTTTTCAGCTTTTCTCTTTCGGCGTCCGCTGTTGAGTTTGTTGCTCAGTCCCGAATAGTCAAAGTTGACTAATTGAAGGCCATTGTAGCCGAGAGGGAAGGGCCTGTCAAATCCGAGCGGCAGGCGAAAGCCAGCCACACCGGTGAGAGGCGTTCGGGCGGCTCCCGGCCTGGGGAGGCGCGCTGGCTTCCAGGCTTGGTTGCACCCTGGGGGGCCGAAAAAATGGACCTTTTTCCACCCCTCTGGTACACTTTCCAGTTGCTGGGGGCGGTTCTGGCGTCGCTTTCAGCGCCGGTATTTTCCGTTCGATTTGGCGACTGTAATTCACTGTAATTTTCTGACGGCCGTATCTTGGAGCCGCGTTTTCCAGGGTGTGGCCCTCTGCGGGGCGTATCCATGGTGCGCAAGAAGCTGCAAGGGCAGGTGGCCATCGTCACAGGCGCAGGGAGGGGCATCGGCGCGGCTACGGCTAGGCTCTTTGCCCAGGCCGGCGCGGCGGTGGTGTTGACGGCCCGCAGCCGGGACCAGTTGGAGCGGGTGGCCCAGGCGATCCAGCAGGATGGCGGTCGGGCCATCCCTGTCCCTGGGGATGTGAGCGACTTTGACCAGGTGGAGGAGGTGGTGGAGGCGGCCCTGACCCAGTTCGACCGGGTGGACATCCTGGTCAACAACGCGGGGATCCTCTGGCCCATCGACGAGACTGCAGAGGCGGACCCGGACGAGTGGGCGTACAACATCCACGTCAACCTGGTGGGGGCCTTCAACATGGTCCGGAACGTGCTGCCGGTGATGCTGGATCAGCAGTACGGGCGCATTGTCAACATGAGCAGCGGCGCGGCGGAGAACCCGGTCCCGGGCTGGAGCGCCTACTGCGCAGCCAAGGCCGGGCTGGAGATGTTCACCCGGGTCACTGCCCAGGAGCTGGAGGGAACAGGCGTCACCTCCAACGCCCTGCGCCCCGGCATTGTGGACACGGAGATGCAGGCGGACATCCGCAGCGTGGACACCACCGGCACTCGCCTGGACTTCTCTCGCTACCACGAAGTTTACCGCACTCGTCAGGGCATGTTCACCCCCGACGAGGTGGCTCGGCTGCTTTTCTGGATGGTGGGGCCCTGGGGACAGGGCTACAACGGCGTGATCTTCTCTGCCCGAGACGCAGCCTGGCGGGCCCAGGTGGAGAAGGCCATCGCCTAGATTTGCGCGGACATTCAGCGGATATTCTACCGGAATCATTCCTCGCCCTGTGGGCCGAGGAACCACTCGCAAGGAGCATTTGGCATGGCATTTCAGAAGATCGTCGTACCACAGGAGGGTGAGAAGATCACCATCAAGGATGGGGTGCTCCAGGTGCCGGACAAGCCCATCATCGCCTTCATCGAGGGAGACGGCACCGGGCCGGACATCTGGCGAGCCAGTCAGCCTGTCCTGGACGCCGCGGTGGAGAAGGCCTACGGCGGCAAGCGCAAGATCGTCTGGATGGAGGTCTACGCCGGCGAGAAGGCCAACGAGGTCTACGGAGAACCCATCTGGCTGCCCGAGGAGACCCTGGAGGCCATTCGGGAGTATCTGGTGGCCATCAAGGGCCCCCTGACCACGCCGGTGGGCGGTGGCATCCGCAGCATCAACGTGGCCCTGCGCCAGCGGCTGGACCTCTACGCCTGTGTGCGGCCGGTGCGCTACTTCAAGGGGGTGCCCAGCCCGGTGAAGCGGCCGGATCTCATCAACATGGTCATCTTCCGAGAGAACACCGAGGACATCTACGCCGGGATCGAGTGGGAGGCCTACTCCGAGGGGGCGCGCAAGGTCATCGACTTCCTGATCAACGAGATGGGCGTGACCCAGATCCGCTTCCCGGAGAGCAGCGGCATCGGCATCAAGCCGGTGAGCGAAGAGGGGACCCGGCGCCTGGTCCGGGCGGCCATCCAGTACGCCATGGACAACGACCGCAAGAGCGTGACCCTGGTGCACAAGGGCAACATCATGAAGTTCACCGAGGGGGCCTTCCGCAACTGGGGGTACAAAGAGGCCCGGGAGAACTTCGGCGCCACGCCTCTGGACGGTGGGCCCTGGCATCAGCTCCCCAACGGCATCGTCATCAAGGACGTGATCGCCGACGCCTTCCTGCAGCAGATCCTCACCCGGCCGGCGGAGTACGACGTCATCGCCACCCTGAACCTGAACGGCGACTACATCAGCGACGCGCTGGCGGCCCAGGTGGGGGGCATCGGCATCGCGCCGGGGGCCAACATCAACTACGTGACCGGCCTGGCCATCTTCGAGGCCACCCACGGCACCGCGCCCAAGTACGCGGGCCAGGACAAGGTCAACCCCTCCTCGGTCATCCTGAGCGGCGAGATGATGTTCCGTCACCTGGGCTGGCACGAGGCCGGGGATCTGATCATCCGGGCCATGGAGAAGACCATCAGCCAGAAGATCGTCACCTACGACTTCGCCCGGCTCATGGAAGGGGCCACGAAGGTCAAGTGCAGCGAGTTTGGCCAGGCCCTCATCGCCAACATGGACTGACGTCCCAGAGCTGGCAGGTCGACAGGCCTGCCAGCTCCTGTTTCTAGCCGCCCCGGTCGCGTCCCTTCATCCCAGAGATGTGTGTCGGTTTCGCTCGTTTCCCCAGCTTTGTTGACACGCAAGATGATGGGCCGTACAATGGGGCACCGGCGTCGATGAACGCCCCTATTCCTCGGCTTCCCTGCTCCTCCTGAGGGGAAGCGGATCTCACCTCGTACAACGCGGTCTCCACACAGTGTCCACGACGCCGAACCCAGGTGGAGGTAGGTCTGGCCTATCATCGTGGAGCGCTGTTCCTGCATGGCGACCAGCGACCAAAACGTTCTGTGCCATCTTGCCTACGAAAGGAGGTTCCCGCCCATGACAGCGATTCTGGAGTCCCTGTATCGGGGCATCACCTATCGGGGGAACGAGGGGCATTGGGCCTGGATCCTGCATCGGGTCAGCGGCCTGGGGATCGCCCTCTTCCTCTCCCTGCACATCGTCAGCATCTTCCTGGTGGGGATCGGACCCAAAGCCTACGGATGGGTCCACGCCACCCTCTACGTCTCGCCCCCGGCCAAGGTCCTGGAGGTCTTCCTCATCTTCGGGGTGCTCTACCATGCGGCCAACGGCATGCGCATCATCATCATCGACTTCTTCCCGGCCCTGGGCAAGTACCAGCGGCTCATCGTGCGCGTCGAGCTGGTCATCGTCATTCTGGTCTTCATCCCGGCGGCCATCATCACCCTGGCCAGTCTCTTCTAGTCGCCCTGTCAGGGCCCGATCTCTCGGTTTTTTTCCTGCGGCTCTCCTGTTTTCATCCATCCCACTAGCGTACGCTCGCCCGATGCACCGGGCGGCGAGGAGGAAAGCGATCATGGGTGTGGTCACAAGCCCCAACGTGAAACGCAAGTACGGCGCTCGCAACTTTGAGCGCTACAGCTGGTTCTTCATGCGCATCAGCGGCCTGATCATGTTCCTGTCCGTCACCTTCCACCTGCTCTACATGCACATGGTGGTGCGGGTGGAGAACATCACCTTCGAGAACATCGTGGAGCGCTGGAACGGCCCCTACGGCCTGCTCTGGAAGGCCTTCGACCTCTCCCTGCTGCTTCTGGGCCTGCTCCACGGCTACAACGGCGTGCGCTGGAGCATCAACGACTACGTCCACCACAAGGGCTGGAACCTGGCCCTGCGCATACTGCTCTACATCCTGGGCGGGATCTTCATCACCGCCGGGCTCATGGTGCTCATCAGCGGGCCGGGCAATCTGCGCTAGCCCAGCCTGGACGAGGGCCCCTCTGGTCGGCCCTTCCGCCCGACCATCCAAACCCAGTTCATCTAGACTCGACTCATCCAACCACTCTCCCAGGAAGAGACGGACTCATGGTTCATCACCACAGATACGAAACCATCGTTGTGGGGGCCGGCGGGGCCGGGCTCATGGCGGCCCTCTACGCCAGCCAGGGCAGCCAGACCGCGGTCCTGAGCAAGCTCTACCCCACCCGCAGCCACACAGGCACGGCCCAGGGGGGCATCGGCGCGGCCCTGGGCAACCTGGAGGAGGATCGCCCCGAGTGGCACGCCTTCGACACGGTGAAGGGGGGAGACTACCTCTCGGACCAGGACGCGGTGGAGGTCATGTGCTACGAGGCTCCTGGCGTGGTCTACGAGCTGGAGCACATGGGCCTGCCCTTCAACCGCACCCCGGACGGCCGCATCGCCCAGCGCCCCTTCGGCGGCCACACCAGCAACTTCGGCGAAAAGCCTGTGCGCCGGGCCTGCTACGCCGCAGACCGCACGGGCCACATGATCCTCCAGACCCTCTACCAGCAGTGCATCAAGCGCAACGTCCGCTTCTACGACGAGTTCCACGTGCTGGATCTGCTCATGAGCCCGGACGGCCGGGTGGCCGGTGTGGTGGCCTACGAGATCGACACCGGCGACCTGCACGTCTTCCACGCCAAGGCGGTCATCTTCGCCACCGGCGGCTTCGGCCGCATCTGGGAGATCACCAGCAACGCCCACAGCCTCACCGGGGATGGCCCGGCCATCGTCCTGCGCAAGGGGCTGCCCCTGGAGGACATGGAGTTCTTCCAGTTCCACCCCACGGGCATCTACAAGATGGGCATCCTCATCACCGAGGCGGTCCGGGGCGAAGGGGGCGTCCTGCGCAACGACCTGGGCGAGCGCTTCATGGAGAAGTACGCGCCCAACCTGAAGGACCTGGCCAGCCGGGACGTGGTCAGCCGGGCCATCTACCTGGAGATCAAGGCCGGCCGAGGCATCAACGGCCAGAAGTACGTCTACCTGGACGCCACTCACCTGGGCCGGGAGGCCATCGAGAAGAAATTGCCGGACATCGCGGACTTCTGCCGCACCTACCTGGGCATCGACCCGGCCACCCAGCCCATCCCCGTGCAGCCCACCGCCCACTACGCCATGGGCGGCATCCCCACGGACGTCCACGGCCAGGTCCGGGCTGACGCCCACGGAGGGATCGTCCCAGGCTTCTACGCCGCAGGGGAGACGGCCTGCGTCAGCGTCCACGGCGCCAATCGGCTGGGCACCAACAGCTTGGTGGACCTGGTGGTCTTCGGCAAACGGGCGGGCAAAGCCGCCGCAGCCTACTGCGGCGAGACGGACTGGCCCGAGCTGCCCCAGGAGACCTGGGAGCCGGTCCAGGCGCAGATCGACCGGCTCCTGGCCCAGACCGGCTCCAAGCACGTGGCGGACATCCGCAGCGAGATGCAGAGCGTGATGATGGAGCACGTGGGCGTCTTCCGCACAGCGGAAGGCATCCAGCAGGCCCTGGACAAGGTGCGGGAGCTCCAGGAGCGCATGACCGACATCACGGTGATGGACAAGGGCAAGCGCTTCAACACAGAGCTGCTGGAGGCCATGGAGCTGAGCTGTCTCCTGGACCTGGCCGAGGTGACCGCGGTCAGCGCCCTGGCCCGGCAGGAGAGCCGGGGCGCCCACAGCCGGGAGGATTTCAAGGAGCGGGACGACGTCAACTGGCTCAAGCACACCTTCGCCACCCGCAAGGACGGCAAGATCGAGCTGGACTACCGGCCCGTGGTCATCACCAAATACCAGCCCAAAGAACGCACTTACTGACTCCCACCCCCCCTTCTTTCGAGGACGAATAGCCATGAAAGTGACCATGCGAATCCGCCGGTTCAACCCGGAAAAGGACAAGAAACCCTGGTGGGGCGAGTACACGGTGGACGTGGAGCCCACGGACCGGGTGCTGGACGCCCTGCACCAGATCAAATGGTACCAGGACGGCACCTTGACCCTGCGCCGATCCTGCGCCCACGGCATCTGCGGCAGCGACGCCATGGTGATCAACGGCCGCAACGCCCTGGCCTGCAAGGTGCTCATGCGGGACGTGGGAGAGGTCTGCCAGGTGGAGCCCCTGCGCAGCATGCGCATCGTCAAGGACCTGGTGGTGGACATGGAGCCCTTCTTCGCCAAGTACCGGGCTGTCCTCCCCTACCTGATCAACGAGGAAGAGCCCCCGGAGAAGGAGCGGCTCCAGAGCCCAGAGGCCCGGGAGCGCTTCGACGACACCACCAAGTGCATCCTCTGCGCGGCCTGCACCACCAGCTGCCCAAGCTACTGGGCCAACCAGGACTATATCGGCCCCGCGGCCATCGTCCAGGCCCATCGCTTCATCTTCGATGACCGGGACCGAGGCGCGCTGGAACGGCTCCAGATCCTGGACGACCGGGACGGGGTCTGGCGCTGCCGCACGGTCTTCAACTGCGTCCAGGCCTGCCCCCGGGACATCGACGTGACCAAGGCCATCGGCGAGGTGAAGCTGGCCATCCTGGAAGAGCTGTGAGCGGGCTGGAGGACGATAGACAGTAAACGGTTCGACGGCAGACGGTGGGAGCATTCGCCGCTGCCCACTGCCGGGCCCGCCAGCGTCAAGTTTCTGGAGACCCCATGGACAAGTACATGCAGCTGCGCGAGGAGATCCACGCCCTCTATGCCCGGGAGCACGCGGCCCTGGGCGAGGAGGGCACGTTGCGTCTGCTGGACCAGGCCCGGCAGTGGGATCTTTCCGGCGTCCTGGCCGCAGGCGGGGTGATCGTCTTCCCCCACGCGGGGGTGGCGGACTGCGGCCACCAGATCGCGGCCGCGGTCCACGCCTGCCTGGACAGCGGCGCGGACCGGGTGGTGGTGATCAGCGTGCTCCACGCCTTCACCCAGGAGATGGAGAACGCCCGCATCCGGGTGAGCCGAGGCGGGGATCCGGCCCAGGAGGCCCAGTGGGGCATCCAGGGGCCGGGCATCGACGGACCCGACACCTGGCGCCACGACCACGCGCTGATCAGCTGGCGCCACTTCTGGGAAGCGGAGACCAAGCGCCGGGGCATCAAAGGGCCCCAGGTCATCGAGCGCTATCCCTGGCTGGCCGGCGGCCACCCCGAGCGGCTGCCCGGCATCCAGGAACTGGCCCGCCTCTGCGAGGACGCGGTGGTGGTCTCCACCGAGGATCCCTTCCACCACGGCATCGGCTACGGAGACTCTCCGGCCATTGCCCGGCACCCCCACGAAGGCGGGCTGGAGATGGCCCGGCGTAGCATCGAACACGGCCTCCGAACCCTGGGCCAGGGGGATTACTGGGGCTGGAACCAGCACTGCGTGGTGGGCAAGAGCGACGCCCGGGACGCGGGGCAGGTCTTCCGCTATGTCCGGGGGCCCATGACCGGCCGCATCCTGGACCTGACCTACAGCGACGCCACAGAGCTCTACAAACAGCCCCCGCCCACCTGGGTGGCCACCGCCCTCATCGAGTGGACCCCGCAGGAGGGGTGATCCAGTGAGCGGCTGAAGGAGCCGCACCAACCGAAAGCAACCACGGTCCATACCCGGCCGCCTGGGATTTCCTGGGCGGCCTTTTCGCGTAGCCACGAAAAGGCCTGCAGGCATCGTCGCCCGGCCTTCTGCCTGGGGATCGGCCAGAGGTGGGCATTGAAAAGGATTACAACTATTCTGGCTTTTGCTATAAAATACAGAGCGATGCCTGATGCTGCCCTCCAAGTTGGGGACAGATGCACGACATCGGCTGCTACAACATCGGCTGCTACAACATCGGCTACAACGACATCGGCGACGGCGCGGAGCACGGTGCTCAGCGTTCCCAATACCTTCCGAAAAGGGCCTGAGGCAGACCCGAGAAAGAGAGGAGATCATGGCTTTCACCAAGAAAGATGCACTGGAGTACCATTCCAAGGGGCGGCCTGGCAAGTTGACCGTGGTGCCCACCAAGCCCATGGCCACCCAACGCGATCTCTCCCTGGCCTATTCGCCGGGTGTGGCCATCCCGGTTCTGGAGATCGCCGAGGACCCCAGCAAGGTCTTCGACTACACGGCCAAGGGAAACCTGGTGGGCGTCATCAGCAACGGCACGGCCATTTTGGGACTGGGCAACCGGGGTCCCCTGGCCGCGAAACCGGTGATGGAGGGCAAAGCGGTGCTCTTCAAGCGCTTTGCCGATGTAGACGTGTTCGATATCGAGGTGGACAGCCTGGATCCCGAGGCCATGGTCCAGTTTGGCCAGATGATCGCTCCCACCTTTGGGGGGATCAACCTGGAGGACATCAAGGCCCCAGAGTGTTTCTACATCGAGCAGGAGCTGCAGAAGCGGGTGGACATCCCCGTCTTCCACGACGACCAGCACGGCACGGCCATCATCTCCGGCGCGGGCCTGCTGAACGCCTTGGAGATCACGGGCAAGGACATCTCCAAGATCAAGGTGGTGGTCAGCGGGGCCGGCGCGGCGGGCATCGCGGTGGCCGACTTCTACGTGGCCCTGGGCGTCCGCAAGGAGAACATCCTCATGCTGGACTCCCGGGGGGTCATCTACAAGGGGCGCCAGGAGGGGATGAACCCCTACAAGGAGAAGTACGCGGCGGAGACGGACGCCCGCACCCTGGAGGACGCCCTGAAGGGCGCGGATGTCTTCATCGGCCTCTCGGTGCCCAACGTGGTCACCCCGGAGATGGTGCGCAGCATGGCGCCCAACCCCATCATCTTCGCCATGGCCAACCCGGATCCCGAGATCCCCTACGAGGACGCGGTCGCGGCCCGGGATGACATGGTGATCATGGGGACGGGCCGCAGCGACTACCCCAACCAGGTCAACAATGTGCTGGGCTTCCCCTTCATCTTCCGGGGAGCCCTGGACGTGCGGGCCCGGGCCATCAACATGGAGATGAAGATGGCCGCGGCCAAGGCCCTGGCCGCCCTGGCCAAGGAGGACGTGCCGGACAGCGTGCTGCGGGCCTACGGACTGACCAGCCTGCACTTCGGCCCTGAGTACATCATCCCCAAACCCCTGGATCCCCGGGTGCTCATGTGGGTGGCCCCGGCCGTGGCCAAGGCGGCCATGGAGACAGGAGTGGCCCGGCGTCATCTGGACCTGGACGCCTACATGAACGAGCTGGCCGGCCGCCTGGGCAAGAGTGTGCAGGTCATGCGCTTCATGGAGCAGAAGGCCAAGCAGGATCCCAAACGCCTCGTCTTCGCGGAAGGGGAGGAGCCCAAGATCATCCGGGCGGCCCACGCGCTGGAGGCCCAGGGCATCGCCAAGCCCATCCTTCTGGGGCGGCCGGAGCTGATCCAGGCCCAGATCCAGGAGCTGGGGGTGGAGTACTCGCCCACCATCATCAACCCCTACGACTTCGAGAAACGGCGGGAGTACGCGGAGATCTTCTACCTGCGTCGCCAGCGCAAAGGGGTGACCCGCTCCCGGGCCCGGGAGCTCATGCGTCAGCCCAACTACCTGGGCCCCATGATGGTGGACCAGGGGGACGCGGACGCCTTCATCTCCGGCCTCACCTACAACTACCCGGAGGTGCTGCGCCCAGCCCTGCAGGCGGTGGGCCCCAACCCGGAGCGGCGGGTGGTGAGCGGCGTCTTCCTCATCATCGTGGAAGACCACATGTACTTCTTCTCCGACGCCACGGTGAACATCGATCCGGATGCGGACACCCTGGCGGCCATCGCCCTCAACGCGGCGGATGTGGCCCGGCAGTTCGAGGTGGAGCCTCGGGTGGCCATGCTCAGCTTCTCCAACTTCGGCAGCACCCGGCATCCGCTGTCCGAGAAGGTGCGCCAGGCCACGGAGCTGGTCAAGGCCCGGGATCCCCAGCTCCAGGTGGACGGGGAGATGCAGGCGGACGTGGCCGTGGTGCCGGAGCTGATGCAGCGCCACTACCCCTTCAGCCAGGTCTCCAACGCCAACGTGCTGGTCTTCCCGGATCTGGGCGCGGCCAACACGGCCTACAAGCTGCTCAACCGCTTGAGCCACGCGGACGCCATCGGCCCCATCCTGGTGGGGATGTGCAAGCCGATCCACGTCCTGGAGACCGGAGCGGACGTGCGGGACATCATCAACGTGGCCATCCTGGCCGTGGTGGATGTCCAGTTCCGGGAGCGTCAGGCCCAGTGCCAGTAGCGGACTCCGCTTCCCCATCCGGCCCACACCCGGGATGAGGGCAACCGGACCGGGTGAGAAAGCGGGCGAAACAGGAACATCGAACAGGCAAGGCGGGAATCGTGACTTCGGTTCCCGCCTTTGCGTTGGGGCGCTTTGTGTAGGGGCCTTCACAGTGGGGCTGGCAGACCTGACGTAGGGTGTCCTCAGGTGTCACCAACGGGCTGTTTTTCGCATCGAAAGAGTGTACGCATGGGCGCCTGTCCCGCCTGTCCGGCTGTCGATCCCGGAGCAGCTCTCATCAATCAACCGTCTCATCGTGAGGAGTGAACCAGCCATCATGAGCAGCAAGACGAAGGCCAAACTGAGCCGCAAAGAGCGCCAAGCCCAGCGTCAACGGGCCCAACGGCGTCAACGCACCATCCTGAGCCTGGTGGGGGCCCTCTTCGCCCTGACCCTGGTCTACGTGGTCTGGCAGCAGACGGCCGGCAGCCCCAGCCTCTCCGCCGCGCAGGTCCCGGATCCGGTGGTGGGGCCGGACACCGCGGCGGTGAAGATCGAGGAGTTCTCGGACTTCGGCTGCCCCTCCTGCCGGGCCTGGCACAACGCCGGCATCCAGGCCCAGATCGTGGCCCAGTTCGGGGACCAGGTCCAGTTCATCTGGAAGGATTTCCCGGTGATCACCGCGGAATCCCCCAAGGCGGCGGAGGCGGCCCAGTGCGCCGGGGCCCAGGGGAAGTTCTGGGAGTACCACGACTACGTCTACGAGCACTTCGCCGGGCTGGATGTGGGTCAGCTCAAGCAGTACGCCACCGCGGTGGGCCTGGATCGAGCGGCCTTCGACGAGTGCCTGGACAATGGGGTCATGAAACGCAAGGTGGACGCCAACCTGCAGGAGGCGCGGCGTCTGCGCCTGCGGGGAGCGCCCAGCTTTGTGGTCAACGGCCAGCTGCTGCCGGCCCCGCCCAGCTACGAGCAGCTGGCGGCCATCGTCCAACAGGCCCTGGGGCAGTAAAATGGGATAGAACGGGGTAG
>CAYQEB010000008.1:48799-50677 GCA_964416395.1 uncultured Caldilineaceae bacterium
CTCTCTGGCATCCCTGGACGCCCCGCAGCCCAGTCGCCGCGTTGCCGATCACCCCCGATTCCGGGGCGGCAGCTTGGGCAACCGTCGGCTGGGGCGCTGGCTCACGTCCGGGATGGGCAGGGGCGGCTTCTCCTCCAGCAGGCGCAGGATCTCCTGGATGGCCCGCTCCAGCTGGGGATCCCGTCCCGCCCGGTAGTCCTGGGGTGTGATGTCCACCTCGATGTCCGGCTCCGTGCCGTAGTTCTCCACGTTCCAGCCCACGTCCTCGAACCAGAAGCTGAACTCCGGCTGGGTGGTGATGGTGCCGTCCACCAGGGCGTGCCGGGGCCAGATGCCGATGACCCCGCCCCAGGTGCGCTTGCCGATGAGGGGACCCAGCTTCATGAGCTTGAAGCTGTGGCTGAAGATGTCCCCATCGCTTCCCGCGTACTCGTTGGTGATGGCCACCAGCGGCCCGCCCACGGACTCGGTGGGGTAGGGGCTGGCCCCGCCCCAACGGGTCACGTCGTAGCCCAGACGCCGCCGGGCCAACTTCTCCAGGATGAGAGCGCTCACGTGGCCGCCCCCGTTGTAGCGCACGTCTACGATCAGGGCGTCTCGCTCCACCTCGGCCAGGTAGCCCCGGTGGAACTCCGCGTAGCCTCGGGGCCCCATGTCCGGGATGTGGACATAGCCCACTCGCCCCTCCGTGGCCTGGTGGACGTGCCGCCGGTTGCCCTCCACCCAGGCCCGGTAGCGGGCCTGGGTCTCCGTGGCCAGGGTGCGGACAGTGACGGTGCGCAGGGCGTTCTGCTCCTCGTTCTCAGCCCCTTCTCCCTCCGGTTCGGCCTCCTGCTCCTGGGCCGGGCGGATGGTCAGGAGCACCTCCTCGTCCGCCAGGTTCACCAGCAGCTGACCTGGGCTGACCTCCCGGCTCACCGGCTGGCCGTTCACCGCCAGGATCGCGTCCCCGGGCTGGACGTTCACCCCCGGCGCGGCCAGGGGGGAGTGGGCCTTGGCGTCCCAGGGGTCCCCCAGGATCAGCTCCTCCACCCGGTAGCCCCCCGCCGCCTCGTCCCAGCGGATGGCCGCGCCCAGGAAGCCCTGCCGGTAGCTGGGCCGGGGCCGGTAGTCGCCGCCGAACTCGTAGGCGTGGCTGGTGCCCAGCTCCCCCTGCATCTCCCACATGAGGTCGCTGAACTCGCTGCGGCTGCTCACCCGCTGGATCAGGGGGAAGTAGCGCCGGTAGACCTCCTGCCAGTCCACTTCCGACATGTCCTCGGTCCAGAACTGGTCCCGCTGCAGCCGCCAGGCCTCCCGGAACATCTGCTCCCACTCGCTCTGAGGGTCCACAGAGACCTTGACCCGGCTCAGCTGAATCCAGCCCACCCGGCGGGGTGGCCCGCTGGTGGGAGGCTTCTCCCCTGCGGCGATCACCCGCAGGCTGTGGCCGCTGCCGTAGAGGAGCTTCTTGCGGTTGCGGGAGAGCTCGAACCAGTTGACGTCCTCGGCCAGGGTCTCGTTGCGGAACTCCTTGAAGTTGTACATGCGCAGGAGACCGCCGGGCTCCTCCTCGGCCCAGTCGTCGGTCAGGCTGCCCCGGATGGGGAACTGGAGGAAGATGGCCTTGCCCGGCGTCGCGCCGATGGCGCCGTAGCGCCCCTCGGAGACGGGGAAGGGGAGGATGCGCTGCTGGATGCCTTCCAGGTCAATGCGCACCGGCTTGACCTGCTTCTCCTTGGCGGCCTCCTGGGAGCCGTTGCCCTTGGCCTGCTCCGGGCTGGGCGTGGCGGGAGCGGTCTCCTCCTGGGCTCGCTGTCGGGGATCCTGGGAGCCCTCCGGGGCGTCTTCGTCCTCTTCGCCCGTGTCCTCGGGCGTGTCCTCGGGCTGCTCTTCGTA
>CAYQEB010000008.1:50777-58835 GCA_964416395.1 uncultured Caldilineaceae bacterium
CCTTCTTCTCTCTGGGCTTCTCCTCGTCCTCTCCTCGGGGTATGAAGGGGTTGGGCTCGTCGGCCTGGAGGGTCACCAGGTAGGGCCGGGAGCCCCGGGGAAAGCCCAGGTCGAAGTGAAGGCTGTCGTAGACCGGGTTGAACTCCCGGTAGCTGATGAAGTAGATGAACTTGCCCGTCGGGTCGAAGACGGGCCAGACGTCGTGGAGCACCGGCCTGGTGATGGTGTGGATGCTCCCTTGGCGCAGGGCTTCGTCCTCCGCCTCGGGCTGGGGCAGGCGGAAGAGGCGCAGCTCCGTGGTCTGGTGGCTGGCGCTGAAGCCGTAGACCAGCCAGCGGCCATCCGGGGACCAGTCGAAGCCGGCGATGCGCCGGTAGGGGCTGCGCTCCACCCGGGTCACCTCTCCGCTGGACAGGTCGATGACCAGAAGTTCGTGCCGGTGGTTGCTCAGGGCCACCTTGTCCTCCGTGGGGGAGACCTTCAGGTCCACCGCTCGGCCGAACTCCACCTCCAGCTTCACCGGCTCCACCCCTGGCTCCCGGCTATGGATCTCCAGGATCTCCTCCCCGGGCTCGTCGCTGACCATGACCAGCCGCTTGCCGTCGTTGAGCCAGTCGATGAGCCGGTAGCGCACCCCGTCCCGGCGGCCATGCTGGAGCACGGGCCCCTCGTGGTTGAAGAAACTGAAGGCCTTGCCCCGGGTGGTGATGGCCAGGGCGCTGCCCTTGGGGTTGAGGCTGGCGCTGTCCAGGAAGCGGCCGGCGCTGACGAACTTGCGGTTGCGCTGGACCCGCGGGCTGCGGTAGATCACCTCCACCAACTGTTCCTGGTCCGTGGCCACGTCGTAGACGTAGAGGTCCGCGCCGGCATGGTAGACGATGCGCCGACCGTCGCTGCTGGGGTTGCGGACGTAGTAGTCCTCGTGGTCCGTGTGTCGGCGCAGGTCCGAGCCATCCGGCCGGATGCTGTAGAGGTTGCCGATGCCCTCGTGGTCGCTGACGAAGAAGATGCGCCCGTCCGGCTCGTCCAGCCCCTGGGTGATCCACATGGGCGAGGCGATGTCCCCCTTCAGCTCCTCCAGGATGCGCTGGAAGTTGCCGTCACCCTGGCGGTCGATCCAGAGCTGGCCGGCCGTGCCGCCCCGGTAGCGCTTCCAGCGGGCCGGGTCCCCGGTGTTGCGTCCCAGGACCACCTGGCCGTTGGGGCCGAAGGCGATGGTGCGGGCCGGGCCGTAGGGCAGGAGCTCCGCCTGGCCGTTGGGCGTCTCCACGGCGATGCGGTAGAGGAGGTACTCCCCCCGGTTGGCCCCGCCGTAGGCGCTGGTGAAGTAGATGTGCTGGCCCGCCGCGTCCCAGCCCAGGACCCGGCAGTCGCTGCCCATGTAGGTGAGCCGCCGGAAGGGCCCCCCGTCCCCGGGCATGACGTAGACCTCGGGCATGCCCTCCTCTCGGCCCACGAAGGCCAGCTGGGAGCCGTCCGGGGAGAGCATGGGATAGGTGGCCTCGCCCAGGTTGCTGGTCAGGCGCCGGGCCACGCCCCCGGAGGCGGGGACGCGCCAGAGATCGTCCTCGGAGACGAAGACGATGATGTCGTCCTGGATGGTGGGGAAACGGTAGTAGCCCGATGCGGCAGCGCCTGGGGTGGCAGGCGTTGTAGCAGGCGTCGTAGCAGGCGTGCTGGCTGATGTCATAGTGGTTCCTTGCTCGCGCGGGAATTCGAACGGAATGGGATGAAGGTCAGATCACGGTTTCCAAAGTTGTTGATTCGAACGTTTCGGTTCGAGAGTTTTGCTTCAACGGTTTTGCTTCAGTGGCTTGCATCGGGTTTCTTCATCGGGTTTCTTTATCGGGTTTCATCGGGAAGTGCCTGTTTTCGATCGGTCCCAGGGGCGTGACAGCCATCCCCGGTGGAATCGATTTCAAAAAACGGCTCCATTTTGCAAAAACCCATCGGTGGTAGTATAACGTTCTGCTGGAGGGGAGGCAAAAAGCGCCCCTTCAAGGGCAGTTTCTAACACAACGCTAATGTTGTGCTGCCAAAGGCCAGACAAACCGATCCTATCATGGAGCGGAGGGCTTCTGTCCCTGCCTGGAACGCCACCAACCATCACAGATCAACCATCACACCTCAACCTTCACAACTGAATATCGCTCTGAAGTATCGCCCTGAACCATCGCCCAGCGCAGTCAACTAGCGCTTTTCGCATCTATCACACACGTTCATCAGAGACGCTTGCATCAGAGACTCGTTCATCAATGACACGTTCATCAATGACACGTTTGTGGAGGTGAAACATGCGTCGAACGGTTGCTGTTGCTCTGTTGATCTCCCTGCTCACGCTGCTCCTATGGCCGGGAGCCTCTCTCTGGGCCCAGGAGGAGCCTCCTGGCGCCCCCAACGCCCCCGAACTTATCCTCTTTACCCGCTACCCGGCCCAGGAAGCGGAGATCGGTCAGACGGTCACCTTCCCCTTGATCCTGCGCACGGCCAACACCCCCCAGACGGTGCGCCTCACGGTCCAGGATCTGCCGGAAGGGTGGCAGGCCACCTTCCGAGGCGGCGGCAAGATCATCCAGGCCGTCTACGTGGAGCCCTCGGAGGACTCCCGGGTGGATCTGAAGCTGGAGCAGCCGGAGAATGTGGAATCCGGCGCCTACCAGTTCACCGTGGTGGCCAAAGGGGAGACGACCACGGTGCGCCTGCCCATCGAGCTCACCATCCGGGATAAACTGCCCCCCAGCCTCAGCTTTGACATCGATCTGCCCACCCTGAAGGGCTCCCCCAACACCACCTTCCGCTTCAGCGCCACCCTGCGCAATGACGGGGATAGCGACCTGACCGTGAACCTGCTGGCCGACGCGCCCCCGGGCTTCCTGGTGGTCTTCAAGTCCAGCGGCCAGGAGGTGACCAGCTTCCCCATGGAGGCGGACAGCTCCAAGCGGCTGAGCATCGAGGTGAAGCCCTTTGCCGAGATCGCCGCGGGAACCTACCCCATCCGGGTGGTGGCCCAGGGTGAGGAGGCCCAGGCCACCCTGGATCTGACCGCGGAGGTGACCGGCCAGCCGGACCTGCGCATCACCACCCCGGACGGCCGCCTCTCCGGCCAGGCCACCGCCGGCCAGGAGAGCCCCCTGAAGCTGCTCATCCAGAACACGGGCACCGCGTCGGCCCTGGGCGTGGAGATGAGCTCCACCGAGCCCAATGGCTGGACCGTGACCTTCGAGCCCAAGAAGATCCCGGAGATCCAGGCCGGCCAGCAGGTGGAGGTGACGGCCAAGATCAAGCCGGCGGAGAAGGCCGTGGCCGGCGACTACATGCTCACCATCCGGGCCCGGCCCGAGGAGGGCTCCACCGAGAGCGCGGAGTTCCGCATCACCGTGCTCACCTCCACCCTGTGGGGCATGGTGGGCGTGGGCCTCATCGCCGTGGCTGTGGGCGTGGTGGCCCTGGCCGTGGTGCGCTTCGGCCGCCGCTAGCCGGAAAGGAGGCCACCATGACCGCTCCTGTCATCGAAACCCAGGGGCTGACCAAACGCTACGGCGACTTCGTGGCGGTGGATTCCCTGGACCTGTCGGTGATGCCCGGGCACGTCTTCGGCCTCCTGGGGCCCAACGGCTCGGGCAAAACCACCACCATCCTCATGCTCCTGGGGCTGACCGAGCCCACGGAGGGCCAGGTCCGGGTGCTGGGCTTCGACCCGGAGCGCCAACCCCTGAGCGTGAAGTCCCGGGTGGGCTATCTGCCGGACCAGGTGGGCTTCTACGACGACCTGACCGCCCGGGAGAACCTGATCTACATCGCCAAACTCAACGGCCTGCGCCGGGACGAGGCCCGTCGTCGGGTGGACGAAGCCCTGGGCCGCATGGGCCTGGCGGACGTGGCGGATCACCCGGTGGGCACCTTCTCCCGGGGCATGCGCCAGCGGCTGGGCGTGGCCGAGGTGCTCCTGAAGCAGCCCCAGCTCATCATCATGGACGAGCCCACCCAGGGCCTGGATCCCGAGGCTGCCCGGGAGTTCCTGGAGATCATCCGCCGCTTGCGGGATGAGGGCATCACCGTGCTCCTCTCCTCCCACCTGCTCCACCAGGTGCAGGAGGTCTGCGACCACGTGGGGCTCTTCCACCGGGGGCGCATGGTGCTGGAAGGCACCGTCCAGGAACTGGCCCACCAGGTCCTGGGCAGCGCCTACCGCATCCGGGTGGAGCTGGCCGAGCCCTCCCCCGCCGCGGAGGAGGCCATGGGCCAGGCGCCGGACATCCAGGGAGTGACCCATCTGGGAGATGGGCGCTACGAGCTGGAGGCCCGGGAGGATCGCCGGGCCGAGGTGGCTCGGGCCGTGGTGGAGGCTGGGGGCAAGCTCCTGGCCCTGGATGTGGACGCGCCCAGTCTGGACGAGATCTACGCACACTACTTCCAGGAGGTGGAGCATGTCCCAGCTTGAACTGGCGCAAGGTGGAACTGTGCGCGAGCCCCGGGCCCGGGAAGGATCGCCCTGGACCGGCCTGTGGGCGGTGGTGGCCAAGGAGATGGCGGATCACCTGACCAGCGTGCGCATGCGCATCCTGGAGCTGCTCATCATCCTCACCGCGGGGGGCACGGTCTATGCCGCCCTGCAGAACCTGCGCCAGGGCGCCGGCCAGGATCGCTTCCTCTTCCTGCGGCTCTTCACCACCAGCCGGGATCCCCTGCCCGCCTTCATCGGCTTCCTGGGTTTTCTCATCCCCCTGGTGGCCATCGCCCTGGCCTTCGACGCCGTCAACGGCGAGTTCAACCAGCGCACCCTCTCCCGGGTCCTG
The DNA here is from genome assembly GCA_964416395.1 of uncultured Caldilineaceae bacterium. Taxonomy (GTDB): domain Bacteria; phylum Chloroflexota; class Anaerolineae; order Caldilineales; family Caldilineaceae; genus S144-5. Next base: position 55,574 of record CAYQEB010000008.1, read on the forward strand.
GCCCAGCCCATCTACCGGGACGCGCTGCTCATGGGCAAGTTCCTGGCCGGCTTCTTCACCCTGGCCCTGGTGCTGGCCGCCATCTGGCTCCTGATCATGGGCCTGGGGATCATCGGCCTGGGCCTGCCCCCCAGCGGCGAGGAGGTGGCCCGTAGCCTCTGGTTCCTGGTGGTGGCCCTCTTCTACGGGGGGATCTGGCTGGCCCTGGCCATGCTCTTCTCGGTGATCTTCCGCCAGCCGGCCACCGCGGCCCTGGCCTCCATCGCGGTCTGGCTCTTCTTCACCGTCTTCTGGGACATGATCGTAGGCGTCCTGGTGCCGGTGTTGAGCCCGGTGCGCTTCGGCCTGCCCGAGGAGCGCATCGCCCAGATCGAGACCGCCTTGACCCTGACCCGGCTTTCGCCCAACACCCTCTACACCGAGGCCACCATCGGCCTGCTCAACCCCAGCGTGCGCTCCTTTGGCCTGGTGCTCCCCTCCCAGCTCCAGGGGGCCATCCTGGGGACGCCCCTGCCCCTGGGCCAGAGCCTGCTGCTCATCTGGCCCCAGCTCACCGGCCTCATCGCGGCCACCCTCTTGCTCTTTGCCCTGGGCTACATCCTCTTCCAGCGCCAGGAGATCCGGGCTTGAGCGGAGCGACCGGAGATGGGAGCGCACCCACTTGGGCTGCTCTCCCATCTCCGATCGCTGTTCGCCAATCCCTTGTTCGCCGCACTTTTCCCACGCCCCACTCCGTTGACCCCCGTTCCCGCGCCGTGCTATAATCCCGCCGTGAAGAGAGCACATGCACGCCTTCGTTGGGCCCCCCTGGGGTGGATCATGGTGGCTATCGCGCTGGCCGGGTGCGCGCCCAGCCCTGCCGCCAATGTCCTGGGCTATCTGCTGGCGCAGCGGACCGGCGGGCTGATCTCGGCCCCTGCTGCGGAGCCGGGCCAGGTGACCGGGCAGGTGCTCTTCCAGGGGCAGCCTCTGGCCGGGGCCACGGTCCTGGTGGCCGAGCGCACCGGCACGCCCCACGCCGCCGTGAGCGACGCCCAGGGGCGCTACACCATCCAGGGCGTGCCGCCAGGCCAGTACGTCCCCGCGGCGGTGGCCCCCGGATTCGACGAGGTGGCCCTGACCGGGGCCTTCGGCGTGCCCTGGCTGGTGACGGTGGAGCCGGGCCGCACCACCCAGGCCCCGCCCATCCCCATGCGCCGCCACGTGGCCCCGCCTCTCCCCCAGCCCTTGCCCGAGGCCGTGGAACTGGAGGCCGGGGAGGTCTACACGGCCACCGCGCCCTTCCCGGCTGGGGCCAGGGCCCTGGTGCAGCGGTTTCAGTTCCGTCGGGCCGGCGCGCTGGTGGACTCCCTGCGCCTCTACCGGCCCATCACCGACACCGTGGCCAGCGACCTGCCTCTGCTCTTTGCGGTCTATCCCGGCGTCATCGACGGCTGGGAGCCCGTGAGCGTGGCCTTCGCCTCCCAGGGCTTCGTCCTGGTGGCCATCTCGCCCGCGGGGGCCCGGGGCGTGGACATCGACGCCCACACCCTGGACGCTCGGGTGGCCCTGGCCCTGGCCCGGGGCGGCCACCTGGGCGCGGCGGTGGGCTCGCGGCCCGCGGTGGCCCTGGGAGGGAGCTTCAGCAGCGCCATCCTGCACCGGCTGCTGCGGGACGAGCGGGAGGATTTCGCGGCCTGGGTCACCGTGGGGGGGATCAGCAACGCCTTCAAGGGGGCGGCGGACTTCTACGCCGGGCGGCTGGAGATCCCCGAGAAGTACGCCCTGCTCATTCCCGCCCTGGGACCGGCCAACCTCTATCCCCTGCCCTTCCTGCGCTACTCGCCGGTCTACACCCCAGGGGAGCTGCCCCCCACCCTGATCGTCCACACAGACGCGGACCGCATCATCCCCATCGATCAGGCCTATGAACTGGAAGCGGCGCTGCGGAAAGCGGGGGTGCCAGTGGAGGTATTCTATTACCAGGACGTGAGCCACTACCTGCAGGTGGGGGAGAACATGACCTCCGCCGGGGAGACCATGTTCTACCGAGTGGTGGAGTTCGCGCTGCGCTACGGCAGGCGCTGAAACCGGTCAGGAGGCCAATCCAAGTGCACCAACCGACCAGCCAACCCTTCAACCGATCCCAGATCCCTGCCCGGGTGGCCGAGGAGCACCGTCACCTGCGCCAGGGAGCAGGGCTCTGGGCCGCGCCGGATGCCGGTCTGCTCAGCCTGGCCGGGCCGGATCGGGTGGACTTTCTCCAGCGCATGACCACCAACGACATGGCCGCGCTCCGGCCTGGGGAGTCCGTGGTGACGGTGCTGACCAGCCCGGTGGCCCGCATCGAGCATGTCTTCACCGTCCTCTGCCAGCCGGAGGAGCTCTGGCTCCTGCCTGGCCCGGGGGAGGCCCAGGCCCTGGCCCGCAACCTCCAGGGCAAGATCTTCTTCATGGACCAGGTGACGGTGGCGGATCGCAGCCAGGAAATGGCCCGAGCTCGGCTCATGGGGCCCCAGACCTGGGCGCTCCTGGCCGGGCTGGGCGTGGCCCTGGCAGAGGCTGCCGAGGGGCGTTTCCTGGAGCGGGAGGGGGCGTTCTTTGTCAAGCAAGAGGGTTTCGGCGTGCCCGGCGTGGAGATCCTGGCCCCGCCCCCAGCCCTGGAAGCCTGGACCCAGCGGCTGCAGGAGGCGGGGGCTGGGCTTCTGGACGACGACCAGGCCGTGACCATCCGCCGGGTGGAGCTGGGCCGCCCCTGGCCCGGGCGCGAGCTCACCGGGGAGTACAACCCCCTGGAGGCGGGGCTGGCCTGGGCCTGCGCGGAGAACAAGGGCTGCTACACCGGCCAGGAGATCATCGCCCGGCAGGTCACCTACGACAAGATCACCAAGACCCTGGTGGGGCTGTCCTCGGAGGCCCTCCTGCCCGTGGGGTCCCCGGTCACCGCGGCGGGCCGGGAGGTGGGCCGGGTCACCAGCAGCGCCTACAGCCCGGCCCTGGAACGCCCCCTGGCCCTGGGCATCGTCAAGCGGCCCCACAACCAGCCCGGCACGGTCCTGGAAGCCCAGGGGCAGCCGGTCACCGTGACGGCCCTGCCCTTCGTGGATTGACCCGAGTTTCGCGAGCCCGATGCCCATGCCCCTGGAGCCTGCTGTGAGCCGAGAATCCCTGGAGAGCTTCCCCCGATGCCGCTGGCGGCTGATCCTGGAGGCGGAGCCCCGTTCCGGCCCGGCCAACATGGCCGTGGACGAGGCCATCGCCCTGGCCTGCGCTGCCGGGGATG
>CAYQEB010000008.1:58935-69138 GCA_964416395.1 uncultured Caldilineaceae bacterium
CCCAGCGCCTACGAGATCACCGTGGGCGGGCGCAAGCTCATGGGCAGCGCCCAGAGCCGTCGCCGAGGCCACGTGCTGCAACACGGCAGCCTGCCCCTGGTGGGGGACATCACCCGGCTGGTCACGGTGCTGGCCTTGCCCCAGGCGGTCAAGGCGCGGCTGGCGGAGCAACTGGCACAGCGGGCCTGCACCCTCTCCCAGGCCCTGGAGGTGGACGAGGAGTCGCCTCTGGTGTCGTTCCAGCACGTGGCCCAGGTCCTGGCGGAAGGGTTCGCGGAGGCGTTGAACCTGGAGCTGATCCCTGGCGCCCTGACGCCGGGGGAGCTGCGTCGGGCCGGGGAGCTGATCCGGGAGAAGTTCGCCAATCCGGAGTGGACGGAGAGCCGCTAGAAAGGGAGATGGGCGAGGTGGCGAACCAGTGAAGGGGTCCGGTGCAGGCTGTCAGGAGCTGGTGGATGTCCTGTTCGGCGCTCCACGCCTCTGCCTTTCACTCCTGTGTCTCACTCTTGTGGCTCACTCCTGTGTTTCACCTATATGCGCCTTTACGGAACAACTTTACTCCTAATTCCTGACTCCTAACTCCTTACGCACAACCCCCCTTTCCCATTCCCATGGCCGTTGGACTGCTCACCCTCGAACTCTACCTGCCGGTGAACAGCAGCCTGAAAGGCAAGCGCAGCATCCTGAAGCCCCTCATTGCTCGCATTCGCCGGGACTACAACGTCTCCGTCTGCGAGGCGGAGGCCCAGGATTCTCTGAGCCGGGCGGTGCTGGAGGTGGCCTGCGTGAGTCAGAACCGGGCTCTGGCCCACCGACAGCTCCAGAACGTGGCCAAGCGCGTGGAGAGCTGGCGCATGGACGCGGAGCTGGTGGACTATTTCATCGAAATTCTGGATTGAGAGGTCAGGCCGGGGACCGGGGAGCCTGGAGCGCTCAGTCAGCTCCGCTGGCGGTGGTTTTGGCCTTGAATTCGGGCGGGGCGTGCCTGCTGAAGATGGCCCAGGTCTCTTCCGGATGCTCTTCGGGCCGCCAGTTGCGGTGGCGCAGGTAGAGGAGGGTGGCGCTGACCAGGATGCTGCCCAGCGCGATCCACTGGGCCGTGGGCAGGGTGCCCATCACCCAGGCGTCCGGGCGGAACATCTCCACCCAGAAGCGGCCGGCCGGGTAGGCGATGAAGTACATGAGGGCCAGGTCGCCCCGGCGCAGGCGGTGTCCGTAGCGGCGGATGATGAGGTACATGAGGCCGAACATGAGCAGGTTCCAGCTGGCCTCGTAGAAGAAGGTGGGGTGGTAGCCGTGGCTGGCGTACCACTCCAGGGCCTCGGGGCGCAGCGCCTCCGGGCTGCCGCAGACAGGGATGCTGGGGTTCCAGTCCGGGGGAAGCTGGCAGGGGTACTTGGGGTTGATGTGGAAGGCCCAGGGCAGGTTCGTGGGCGGGCCGTAGAGCTCCTGGTTGACGAAGTTCCCCAGGCGTCCGATGGCCTGGGCCAGGAGCACGTTGGGGGCGATGAAGTCCAGATACTTCAGCAGGTCCAGCTTGTAGATCTTGACGTAGAGAAGCACCGCGACGATGCCCCCGGCCAGCCCACCGTAGATCCCCAGCCCTCGGAAGCCCCCGTTCCAGAAGTTGAAGATGTCCCAGGGGTGGGTGCGGTAGTATTCCCAGCCCAGGCCGTCCGCGGGGGAGCTGAAGACGTGGTAGAGGCGGGCGCCGATGATACCCAGCACCAGGGTCCAGGCCAGCAGGTTCCAGATGTGGTCCGGGTTCTCGCCTGCCTCCTCGGCCAGTCGAGCGGAGAGCCAAGCTGCGATCACCGCGCCGCCCACGATGAAGACCCCGTACCAGTGGAGGGCGAAGGGGCCGATCTGGATGATCACCGGGTTCATGCGTTGCTCCTAGCGGTTGTTTGTGTTGTCACGGTCTCTGGTGGATATCTTGCGAACAGTATAGACCGATCCAGAGAAAACGCCAAGCTTTATCCAGGGCGAGCGAAGCGTGGACGCGAGAAGGCAGGCCACTCAGGTGACCTGCCTTCTCGTTGCTTCGGACTCACAGGAGGGAGGGGGTATTGGCTCAGTTCACAGGTTGCCCCACCAGGCGTTGCACCGTCTCCCGTAGCTGCTGGAGGGTGAAGGGCTTGCCCAGGATCTCCACGATGCCCAGGCTGTCCGCTTGCGCCTGGACCAGGTGGAGGGAGTGGGCGGTCATCACCACCACGGGCAGTTGCGGATGGTTCTCCTGCAGCCAGCGGATCAGGTCGAAGCCGGTCTCTTTGGGCATGACCACATCCGTGATGACCAGGGACCAGGCGCCGGTGCGCAGCCAGTGCCGGGCGTCCTCCGCGGAGGAGCAGACCACCGTGGCGTAGCCGCTGCGCATGAGCCCGATGCTGACGAAGCGCCCCAGATGATCTTCGTCGTCCACGATCAGGATGCGGGGCGGCTCCCGATCCCCGTTTCGCTGGGGCAGGTTCTCTTGGAAGCGGAAAGGATCCTGGTTTGTCATAGCCTACCTGTCCGGGATGGTTGGGTGAATCGAAAAAGCGATCTCTCTGGTACGCAATAAGCATAACAGGCAGAGATCGCTTCCGGCAGTAGGCGTTTAGGCCCAGGTATTTCAAGGGAAAGCAGTGACGTTTATTTGCCGTTCAATTCGCGCCGTTCAGTTTGCCCCATTCAGTTTACCCCGCTCAGTTCCCCGCTGGCTCCTGGAACGGCGCGCCGGCCTCCAGCCAGACCTCCAGGGTGCGGCCGATGCGCTCCAGGCTCTCCGCGCTCAGTTTGTCCAGGGTGTCCTGGGTGGTGTGCCAGTAGGGGTAGTCGAAGTCGATCATGTCCGCGGCCAGGCGCCCCGCTTCCAGGAAGGGGATGTGGTCGTCGGTGATGCGATACCGGTACTCGGGGATGATCCAGTCGCCGTAGCCCAGCTCCCCTGCCGTCTCCCAGATGGCGTCGCTGAGCACGTCGCTGCTGTTGGACTCCAGGTAGACCTGCTGGTCCGCGTCGCCGATCATGTCCACGATCACCGCGAAACGAGGTTCGCCGCAGCGGGGGAACTTGTCCAGGTTGGCCACGAAGTAGCGGCTCCCCAGGATCCAATCCCAGCCGGGGATGCGGCCGTTGTCCTCCGCATCGAAGAAGACCAGGCAGACCGTGTGGCCGCTGGCCTGGACGTTGAGGGTGCGGGCCAGCTCCGTCAGGACGGCCACCCCCGAGGCCCCGTCGTTGGCTCCGGGGACGGGCCGGGAACGCTGCTTGGGGTCCGGATCCCGGTCCGCGACCAGGCGGCTGTCGTAGTGGGCCCCCAGGATGGCCACCGGCCCTTCCCCCCGCACCGCGATGATGTTCCGGGCCTCGATGCCATCGGCCACCGGGAAGGGCTGGATGAAGATCTCCCAGCCGGCGGCCTGCAGGGTCTCCACCAGCCAGTCGCCCATCTGGCGGTGGGCCTCGCTGCCGGTGACCCGAGGCCCAAAGGCCATCTGGGCCTCCGCGTCGGCCAGGGCCATCTCCCCGGAGAAGGCCGGCTCCACCGTGGGGGCCTGCACCAGGCCGTAGCCCAGGTAGCCGAAGAAGCCCACGGAAGCGGCCAGGGCGGCCAGCAGGATCAACTCGACGCTGTATTTGCGAACAGGTTCCATGACCTCCTCCTGCCCATCCCCGCTCTCCAGACCAGGGCCGTCTGGGCTCCCTCCGCCGGCGATCCGCCCATCAGCGCCGGCCTTTTCGCTCCTTCTCCCGGCCCCGGAAGAGGATGCGAATGGGCGTGCCCAGGAAAGGGTGGTGTTTTCGGATCTGGTTCTCGATGTAGCGCTGGTAGCTGAAGTGGACCAGCTTGGGGTCGTTCACGAAGATGACGAAGGTGGGGGGCTCGATGTCCACCTGGGTGGCGTAGTAGAGGCGCAGGACCCGCCCCCCTTTGCTGGGCGGGCGGGTGGCGTCGTAGGCCTCCCGGATGAGCTGGTTCAGCTCGCTGGTGCTGAGCCGGTAGCGGCGTTCTTCCGCCACAGCCAGCACGGTGGGCAGGATCTTGTCCACCCGCTGCCGGGTCTTGGCGCTGACGAAGAGCACCGGCACGTAGTCCATGAACTTCAGCTCCTCCCGCACCTTCCGGGTGTACTCCACCATGGTGTGGGAGTCCTTTTCGATGGCGTCCCACTTGTTCACCACCACCACCACGCCCTTGTATCGCTCCAGGATGTAGCCGGCGATGTGGGTGTCCTGGGCGGTGACCCCCTCCGTGGCGTCGATGACCAGGAGCACCACGTCCGCCCGGTCGATGGCCCGCATGCTGCGCAGGACGCTGTACTTCTCGATGCCTGGCTCCACCCGCCCCCGGCGCCGGATGCCCGCGGTGTCGATGAGGACGATCTTCTGTCCGTCGTAGACCAGCTCCGTGTCCACCGTGTCCCGGGTGGTCCCGGGGATCTCGCTGACGATGGAGCGGTCCTGGCCGATGAGGGCGTTGAGCAGGCTGCTCTTGCCCACGTTGGGTCGCCCCACGATGGCGATGCCCACCACCTCCTCTTCCTCTTCCTCCGGCGGGGAAGGGGGCAGAAGCTTCACCACCTCGTCCAGCAGATCCCCTACACCGGTGCCATGGTAGGCGCTGATGGGGATGGGCTCTCCCAGGCCCAGGGCCCAGAACTCCGCCGCGTTGAGCTGGCGCTCCTTGCTCTCCGCCTTGTTCGCAGCCAGGATGACCGGCTTCTTGGCCTGGCGCAGGAGCTGGGCCAGCTCCTCGTCCGCCGCGGTCAGGCCGTCCTTGACGTCCACCACGAAGATGATGACGTCCGCCTCCTGGATGGCCACCTCCACCTGGTTGCGGATCTCGGTGATGAAACGGGCCGAGTCCTGGGCCAGGGGCGTCTGGTGGCGCTTGCGCCTGCGGGGCAGGCGGCTCTCCGCGGTGGACTCCGCCTCCAGCCCGCCGGTGTCGATGACGATGAAGCTGACGCCGTTCCACTCGCTTTCGCCGTAGATCCGGTCTCGGGTGGTGCCGGGCAGATCCTCTACAATGGCGGTGCGAGCGCCCACCAGCCGGTTGAAGAGGGTGGATTTGCCCACGTTGGGCCGCCCCACCAGGGCGACCACGGGTTTCCTTCGTTTTTTCATGGTGTGAAGTCGATTTCCACCTGGGGTTGGCCTGCGGCTTGGCAGGCCCGTTCCAGGAAACTAGTGTCGCGCAAGCGGGCGGGTTGATTCCGTGACCCGGGCTCCAAAGGGCCGGGTCATGGGGTGGGCGGGATGGTGCTGTTCAGGGGCTCCGCGCTCTCCGTGGCCCCGGGCGTGGGCGTGAGCCCGCTCTCTGGCGTGAGGGGAGGGGCCGTGGGCGCGTGGGTGGGGGTGACGCTGGGCGTGGGGGTGGCCGTGGGTGTGGGCGTGGCGGTGGACTCGATGATCACCTCGATGGCCTCGGGCAGGACTCCCTCCACTTTGATCCCCTCGGGCACGATCACATCGGGCTGGATCACGTAGCTGCCCGGGGGCAGGTCGTTCACGTCCAGCTCCACCCGCACATCCTCGGGCTTCAGCTGCTCCAGCGCGGGCAAGGAGCCGCTGAGGATGACGTTCACCTTTTCCAGAGAGACGGTGGCCTTGGTGTTGGGCGGCAGGCGCACCACCACCGGCTGCCGGGTCACGGTGATGCTCCCCTCGATGGGCGCGATGGTCACCGTCACCTCCACGGTGCTGTTGTTGAGCACGGAGACGTTCTCGGGCAGGAGCAGGGGCAGCTCCTCCCGCACTTCGCCTGTGGCGTTCTCGATGGAGAGCCGGGTGGTCTCCACGTAGCCCGGCACCGCGTCCAGCACCTCTGGATCCCCCAGGAGCACCACGGTGGCTGGCTCCACCTCCACCTTGCTGATCCGGTAGCCCGGCGCTGGCTGCCCCTCCAGCTGCACCAGGACCGCCACTTCCTTGCGCCCCTCCCGCTGGGTGATGGGGATGACCAGGCGGGCGGTGGGAGGCTCCACCGTGACCCGCTCCACCGGCTGGCCCTGGGCGTTGCGGGGGCTCAGGGCCTGGATCCGCTCCACCTGGGTCTTGGCTCCTCGGAGATAGACCTCGGCCGTGGCCTCCACCACCTGGTCGATGAGGCTGGCCGGGCCGGTGACCGTCACCTCCTCCGGCTCCACGATGGGGGTCTGCACCTCGTAGCCGATGGCCGGCGAGTCCAGGATGTCCACCTGGACCGGCACTCGCTTGCTCACCACCGGCTCGATGGTGACCCGCAGCTGCCGGGGCTGCACGTCCAGGATCTCCGCCTCCGGGTTGTCCTTCTCCACCTGCACAGTCACGTCGTGGGTCCCTGCGCCCAGGCCCGAGAGGTCGATGTAGGCCACGAAGTCTTTCTCCGAGAGGACCTCCCAGGTGCGCCGGGGGGCCCGCACCTCCAGGATGACCGTCTTGTCCGACAGGTCCTGGGAGGTCTGGTAGCCCTCGGCCAGCCCCCGCACCTGGATGGGGATGGGCCCCACCTGGTGGCGTTCCAGGGGGTTCTCCTGGTCCACTGCGATGATCCAGACGATGAGGGCCAGGAGGAAGGACATGAGCAGGGTGTTGAAGATGTCCCGCAGGTCGTTCCACTGGATGGCGAACAGGTTAAGCCCCATGGGTGTCCGCCTCCTCCTGGAGCATGGCCTCCTGTTCCTCCTGTCCGTCCGGGGCCGGGCTGGGCTCCTCCTCGCCCTGGCGGCCGTCCTGGGGAGGCGCCTCCGGGGCGGTTTCGCCAGCCTGATCCTCCCCGTCGTCGCCGTCCCCTTCCCCTTCCTCTCGCTGGCGGATCTGGATGTCGTAGAACTCGCTCAGGATGCGCCGCAGCCGGTTGCTGTCCAGCCGGCGGACAATGCGGCCGTTGCGGGCCACGGAGATGGTCCCCGTCTCCTCGGAGACCACGATGGAGAGGGCGTCCGACTCCTCGGTGATGCCGATGGCGGCCCGGTGGCGGGTGCCCAGGTGCATGTCCGGGAAGCGGCGGTGGGTCAAGGGCAGGACGCAGGAGGCGGCGGCGATCTTGCCGTAGCGGATGATCACCGCGCCATCGTGGAGGGGGGTGTTGGGGAAGAAGATGGTGCGCAGCAGCTCCGAGGTGATGTCCCCGTGGATGGGCACGCCCCGGTCGATGTACTCCCCCAGGCCGGTGGCCCCCTCCAGGACGATGAGCGCGCCGTGGCGCACGTTGGCCATCTGCTCCACCGCCTTGACGATCTCGTTGATGATCTGCTGGGTCAGGGCCCCCTCCATGCGCCGATTGAAGAAGGCGGTGCGCCCCACCCGTTCCAGGGCCCGGCGCAGCTCCGGCTGGAAGATCACCGGGATGGCCACCAGCACCACCAGGGAGCTGTTGCGCAGCAGCCAGCTGAACGCGGTCAGCTCCACCGTGCGGGTGACCACGGCGATGATCAGGCCGATGATCAGGATGCCCCGAAAGAGCTGCATGGCCTGGGTCCCCCGAAAGAGACGCAGGAGCATGAAGAAGAAGAGGGTGACCAGGCCCAGGTCAAGTAGGTTGCGCCAGTCGCTGAGGCGACTGAGAAGTGCCAGGATGTCGGACATGCGTTACGGCCAGGACGTGAGTAAGGTTCGGGAGAAAACGACAGGAAGCCAGGGCGAAAGCCAGGCGAGAAGCCAGGACGCCGAGGGCGCATGGCCTTCACATTTGGACGCCCCCATGTGCGTGACAAGGGGGCGTCCCAGAAAGCTGACCTGTGGCGGCAAGCGACAGGAGTGCGCTCATGCTTCTGGTAAGGCGACGCCCCCCAGCAGATGGGCCAGGATGCCCTTCTGGGCGTGCAGACGGTTGTGGGCCTGGGGGAAGAGCAGGCTGTGGGGCCCATCCGCCACCTCGTCGCTGATCTCCTCCCCCCGGTGGGCCGGCAGGCAGTGCATCACCTTGACGTTGGGGTTGCCCGTCCGCTCCACCAAGGCCTGGTTGACCTGGTAGGGCGGGAAGATGGCCAGGCGCTTGGCCCGTTCCTCCTCCTGGCCCATGCTGGTCCACACATCCGTGTAGAGGACGTCCGCGCCTTTCACCCCGTCCAGCTCATCGGTGACCTCCACCTCCGCGCCGCTGCGCTGGATGAGCTGGGGGTCCGGCTGGTAGCCGGGAGGGGCCACCACCCGCATTTTCAGCCCCACCTTCCCCGCGATCTGGATCAGGCTGGTGGCCACGTTGTTGGCCCCATCCCCCACGTAGACCAGGAGCACCCCCTCCAGGCGGCCGAAGGCCTCCCAGATGGTGAAAACGTCGGTCAGGGCCTGGCAGGGGTGGCTGAAGTCGCTCAGCCCGTTGATGATGGGCACGCTCCCCCACTCGGCCATCTCCAGGATGTGCTCGTGGTCGAAGACCCGGGCCATGATGCCGTCCGCGTAGCCGCTAAGGACCCGGGCCACGTCTGCGGGGCTCTCCCGGGTTCCCAGGCCCACCTCCTGGGGGCTCAGGTAGAAGGCGTAGCCGCCCAGGTGCACCATGCCCATCTCGAAGCTGACCCGGGTGCGCAGGCTGGGTTTCTGGAAGAGGAGGGCCAGGGATTTGCCGGCCAGGATGGGCGGGTTCTGGCCCATTTCCCGCAGCTCGTTCTTGAGCTGTTTGGCCAGGCGCAACAGCCCCCAGACCTGCTGGCTGGAGAGGCTGTCGATGTCCGTGAAGTGTTCAAGCGCAGGAACTGTCATGGGATTCTCCTGAAATTCGATGCGTGGTTCGGTTTTGTGGTCGAGTCTGGCGAGTCTGGACGCGCCGGCCTAGACGCCGGCGATCACCGGGTTGCTCAGGGAGCCCAGCCCGTCCATCTCCACCCGCACCACGTCTCCTGGCTTCAGCGGGCCCACCCCGGAGGGGGTGCCCGTCAGGATCAGATCTCCCGGCTCCAGGGTCATGAACTGGGAGATGTAGGCCAGGATGTGCCCGACGGAGTAGAGCATGGACGAGGTGTGCCCCCGCTGCCTCAACTCGTCGTTCACGTAGCATCGAATTTCCCGGTCGGTGGGGGAGAATTCCGTGTCGATCCAGGGCCCCACCGGCCCAAAGGTGTCGAAATTTTTGCCTCGGGTCCACTGCACGTCCTGCTCCTGCAGGTCCCGGGCGGTGACGTCGTTGGCCAGGGTGTAGCCGAAGACGATGTTGTCCGCGTCCTGGGGGTTCAGGTAGCGGCAGCGCTTGCCGATGACCAGTGCCAGCTCCGCCTCGTGGTCCACCCGCTTGCTGATGGAGGGCAGCACCACCGCCTCCTGGGGGCCGATGAGGGTGCTGGGCGACTTCAGGAAGACCACTGGCTCCGTGGGGATCTCGCTGCCCAGCTCCGTCGCGTGCTCCGCGTAGTTGCGCCCCACGCAGAGGATCTTCCGGGGCATCACCGGGGGCAGCAGGTGCACGTCCTCCAGGAAACTGGGCTCCCCGGCGATCTCCGGGACGAACTCCAGCCGCTGCCGGGGGCTCTCGTAGGGCGCTCTTCGCAAGGGATAGACCAGCTTCTCCACGATCAGGCCCCAGGTGGGTTTGGATTGGTTGCTCTCCTTGTCCGGCAGGAAACGTACGATGCGCATGGCCACTTCCTGTAGCTGGTGATTGGGTGGTTTGGCACTCAGGTCACTGGATGAACGACTGGCAAGCTTGTGCACTGGAGGCTGGAGATCCGGCCCGAGGGCTTCGCCTGTTCCCCACCCCAACTTCCGATTTCTTGCTCCTCATTCTGCACAACAATCTGTGCAAATCTACGCAAACCGGGTGTCGTTGATGATCAGGTGGAACTCACAACCCAGGAACTTCACCGCCTGGCGCACCATGACCATGCGGCTCAGGAAGATCTCGAAGTACTCGATCACCTGGGCGAACTGGGTGTCGATCTCCAGCTCCAGGGCGATGACGCCGGCCTTGGCGTCCACTCGGACGAAGCTGCGGGTGGCCGCGTAGTTCACCCGGTCGTGGATGTCAAAGGTGGCCATGTCCGGGTTCTGGACCCGGCTGCGGTGCACGTCCGCCTTGTCCGCGATGATCACCGCGGCCGCGATGGGCGTGGTGGCGTCCCCTCGCTCCTCCTCGTGGTTGCCGATGGCCCCCATGACCAGCGCGCACTCGTCCGGGGGCATGCCCAGGCGGCGCAGGATGGGCCAGGCCATGAGGCTGCTGGTCTGGGCGTGGTGGTCCCGGTGCACCAGGTTGCCGATGTCGTGCAGGTAGCCGGCGATGTTGGCCAGCTCGCAGCT
>CAYQEB010000008.1:69238-73177 GCA_964416395.1 uncultured Caldilineaceae bacterium
TGTTCCAGGCCGGGTGCTCGCTGGTGAGGCCGAACTGGTTCAGCGCCAGGAGCCAGGGCAAGGTCACCCCGGTCAGGCTGTGGAGCAGGCCCACCGGGATCAGGTCCACTTGGCGGTGCAGGCCGGCGAAGAAGCTCAGAAGCACCACGGCCCCGGTCATCCAGAGCGCCGTAGCGCCCAGAGCCGCGGCGGCCAGGCTGGCCAGCAGGATGCTGGGGAGGACGCTGCGCAGCAGGCTTGGCAGGAGCCCCGGCGCGTCCATGCCGAAGAGTCGGGCCGCCGGCGAGCCGGGGTGCAGGTAGGGCAGCCAGATCCGCACCGGCGCGGTGGCCTGCAGGGTGGGGCCCGTGGGCGTGGTGTCCGCCAACATGCCCCAGATGCTCCCCCAGAGCAGATCCGTCAGCAGCAGGAGGAGCAGCAGGGAAGGCCAATCCACCTGGTTCAGCCGACCCAGCAGGCCTGCAGCCAGGCCAGCCGCCAGAACCGACCAGAACCCGCTCAGGCGCCAGGGGCTCTCCTCGAACCAGATCCGGGCGATGAACAGGGAGCTGTAGCGGACAACAGAGCGAGGCGGGCTGGTGGCATGGGAGCTGGGGTGGGCCATCCCGGTGGCCTGGTGGGGTGCAGAGGTGATCCGTTGGGCGTGCCGCGCTTCCTGGACAGGGGCGACAGAGGGGCGTTCACCGACCACGCTCAACCCTTCCCCTCGACGGCTCGACTCGTCTCCATCCTGATCCGGCCTGTTCCCCTGCGGCTGCCCATTTCGAACCTGTCCCAAGCGAGAAAAATCCAGGCAGGAAAAGCCCTGCACAGGGCCAGAGACCCTGACAAATTATACCAGACAAATCAGGCGGGAAAAAATAACCGGGGGAATCGCCCGGATGAGATTGTCGAGGGGAGGAGAGAGGGGTGGTTTTCCCGGGAGAAGGGCCTTTGCCAGAGGCGCTGGGAGGCGAGGCGGGTGGGCGTGGACCAGGGGCGTGCAGGATCCAGGATGGACACAGGCTGGCGGGCTGGCTGTGCCCTCGGACCGGCGGGCTACGCTTGGACGATGACTTCCAGACGCCGAGGCTCCACCAGGACCTCCAGCCGACTGGCCGCCTCTGTGACCACCTCCCCGTCCGCGTGGACAGGCGCCGGCTGGGATGCGATGACCTGCACCTCCCGGCAGCGCACCAGGCGGATGGCCGAGCTGTTGCGGTGGAGGCCCATCATCACTTGGGGCAGGAGAAACAGGATGCGCGGGGTGCTCAGGGCCGCGGCGATGCCCATGTCCAGCAGGCCGTCATCCATGACCGCGTCGGGGGTCACGTAGAAGCCGCCGCCGGTGCGACGGCTGTTGCCCAGGCTGACCATGAGGGAGCGTTGGGCCACGTGCTGCTCCCGCCCTTCCTCGTCCACCCAGCGGATGTGGAAGAAGGGCTGGTCGTAGCGGCGCAGGGCCCGGAGCACCGCCAGGACGTAGATGGCCACGCCCCGCAGCCAGGTGATCTTGTAGCTCTCCACCGTCACCTGGGCCTCGAAGCCCATGCCCAGGTTGTTGTCGAAGTAGCGGCGCAGGACGCCCTCCCTCGTCTCGATGGTGCTGCGGCAGAGGTCCACCCGGCGGGTGGTCCGGGCTCGAAAGGCCGCCACGGCCGCCTCCAGATCCCGGGGGCAACCGGCCATGTCTGCGAAGTCGTTCCCCGAGCCGATGGGGAGGACGCCCAGGACGCCCACCGTCTCTCCGTCCGGGGTGGCCTGGGCCATGCCGTTCACCACCTCGCTTACGGTGCCGTCACCCCCCGCGGCGAGGATCAGGTCGTGGCTGGCGGCCTTGGCCTCCCGGGCCAGTTGGATGGCGTGGCCCGGGCCGCTGGTCTCCGACCAGTCCACTTCCATCCCGGCTTCCTGGAGGAGCTGGCGCACCTTGGGGGCGATCTTGGCTCCTTTTCCGCGGCCGGCGTAGGGGTTCAGGATCACTTTGGCAGTGGGCATGGACCTGTCCTTGCGGGCGGGTGGTGGGTTGATGAAGGGGGCGGTCAGCGGGAGATCAGCACCAGGGCGTCCCGGGCGGGGACCTGGAGCCCCCGCAGCATCTCTCCCTGGACCTGGTGTTCGCCCTGGTTCCAGACGCCGGTGAAGGCCATTCCGTCCGGCGCCAGCCCGGCCACGGAGACGTCCAAGTGGGCTGGCTTCCTGCCGGCATTGAGGGCCACCACGGCCTTCTCCCCGTCCAGGGCCCGGCCGTAGACGCAGAGCTCCCCCTCGGCGTAGAGGTTGTGGAAGCCGCCGGTGCGCAGGACGGGGTGGGCGTGGCGCAGGGCCGTGGCCCGCCGGTAGAAGTCCAGGAGCTGGTGGTTCCACTCGTTCTCGTGGCCCCAGGGGAAGGCGGCCCGGCAGTAGGGATCGCTGGCGCCGGTCATGCCGATCTCGTCCCCGTAGTAGATGCAGGGAGCGCCGGGCATGGTCATCAGGCAGAGGACGGCCAGGCGCAGCGCGGACTCGTCTCCCTGGACCATCCAGAGGACCCGGGCCGTGTCGTGGCTGTCCAACAGGTTGAGCTGGGCCAGATTGGCTTCCCAGGGGTAGGCGCCCAGCATCTGGGTGAGCTGGGCCATGAACTGGGCCGCGTCCAGAGGATGGAGCTCGTAGCCGCCTGGGCGGTAGTCCGTGCGCAGGGTCTCTCGGCCAACGAAGCCCAGGACGGCCCGGCTGAGAGCGTAGTTCATCACCGCGTCGAAGCGATCTCCCTGGAGCCATTCGGGGGCGGTGTGCCAGATCTCGCCGGTGATGTAGGCGTCGGGGTTGGCCTCCTTCACCACCCGGCGGAACTCCTGCCAGAAGGCCACGTCGTGGATCTCCTCGGGCACATCCAGCCGCCAGCCGTCCGCGCCGAACTCGATCCAGTGCCGGGCCACCTCCAGGAGGTGATCCCGAACCCCGGGGTTCTTGATGTTGAACTTGGGCAGGGCCGGCAGATCCCACCAGGCCGCGTAGTTGGGTCGTTCGTTGGCCCGGGGGTAGGGGTTCAGCGGCCAGTTGTGGACGATGAACCAGTCCACGTAGGGGGAGTTGTGGCCGCACTCCGCGATGTGGTGGAAGGCCCAGAATCCTCGGCTGGCGTGGTTGAAGACCCCGTCCAGGATGATGCGGATGCCCCGGGCGTGGGCCTGGTCCAGGAGCTCCCGCAGGGCTTGGTCGCCGCCCAGGAGGGGATCCACCCGCATGTAGTCGTAGGTGTGGTAGCGGTGGTTGGAGGCGGAGGCGAAGATGGGGTTGAGGTAGAGGGCGTTCACGCCCAGGGCCTGGAGGTAGTCCAGCTTGTCGGTGATGCCGGGCAGGTTGCCCCCCTGGAAGCCCTGCTCCTCCGGGGGGGAGCCCCAGGGCTTGAAGTGGATGCCTCGGGGCAGTTTGGCTCGGGGGCTGCGGGCGAATCGGTCCGGGAAGATCTGGTAGAAGACCGCGTGTTTGACCCACTCCGGTGTGTGCAGCGTCATGGGCGGAGGCTCTCCGTCTGTAGTTGGTCTGGGGAGGGAACGGCCGGGTGTGGCCTGGGCCGTCCAGGTGCATCAGGTGGATGGGATTTTGTCACAGGAGGAGGGAGATGTCAATCCAGGAAAAACGAGCGGGGCAGACCTCAGCCCAGGAGCAGGGAGCCGAGCAGCTGGCCGAGGATGAGCAGGAGCAGGGTCCAGGCCAGGAGCTCCGGCGTCCGGGAGCCGGAGGGCTTGGCGGGCCGGTTCCCCTGCTGCTCCAGGGCGGCGATGATCCGGCGGTTGGCCCACAGCTCCAGGCGCAGGCGGATGAACTGGATCAGCAGGAGGATCAGGGCCAGGCTCAACAGGATGAGCAGGATCGGGAAGCGGCTCTCCATGCCGGATGCTCCTTGGCTTCGTGTTGAAAATACACTTTCTGGGCTAAGTGTATCATGCACACAAAGTTGTGTCAACCCTCAGT
>CAYQEB010000009.1:0-6785 GCA_964416395.1 uncultured Caldilineaceae bacterium
AAGCCCTCTCCGTTGAGGGGAGCGATGAAGGAGACTGCGAAGGTGCAATGAACAGCAAACAGTGAACAGTGGCGGAGCCAGGAAACGGAGCCCTCCGCTTTTTGCCTGCCGAAAACTCCGGACAAATGCGGAGGCTACTGGCCTGCAGTACCATTATAGCCGCAAAATTGCCTATGGTTTGTTACAAGACGCTGACAAGGAGGCCGATTATGTTTAGTTTCGAGGAGTTTTCACACCATCGACAGCGCAATCGAGGCGATCTCTGCCTGAGGATCTCATAGCTTTTCCCTGGATCTTTTCCAGGTTTTCTCCCGTTTTCTCTCCTATTCCGGGCTTGGATCCAAACCCCGAGGGTCCATAACCCTTTCAGGACGTCATTTTGTCGTTATCCTACGGACAGACAACGAACCCCGCGCCTTTGAAGTTCCCCACCAATTCGCTATACTATCCCTGCCCCCATTTCCCCACCTATTTCCACCGCCCACACCAGGAGCCAATCCATGAGCACCATTCTGATCCACAACGGCGTCCTCATCGACGGCGCCGGCAACCCACCCATCCAGGACGGCGCGGTGCTCGTCCAGGAAAACCGCATCCTGGCCGCCGGCCACCGCAGCCAGATGCCCCAACCCGACGGCCCTGTGACCCAGATCGATGCCCAGGGCGGAACCATCCTGCCCGGCTTCATCGACACCCACGTGCACCTCATGCTGGAAGGGGTCAACATCCCCCAGCTGCTCACCACCCCTTTCTCCTTCAACTTCTACAAGGCCATCCACCACATGCGCCGCACGGTGGAGGCCGGCATCACCAGCGTGCGGGACGCCGGGGGCGCGGACGTGGGTGTGAAGCAGGCCGTGGAGCAGGGCCTGGTCCTGGGCCCCCGCATGCAGATCAGCATCTCCGTCCTCACCACCACCGGCGGCCACGGGGACGGCTGGATGCTCTCCGGCAACACCCTGGACCTCTTCCCGCCCTACCCGGGCAACCCTGGCGGCCTCTGTGACGGCGTGGAGGAGGTGCGCAAAAAGGTGCGAGAGGTCCTGCGGGCCGGCGCGGAGGTGATCAAGGTCTGCGCCACCGGCGGCGTCCTCAGCCCCACGGACCACCCGGAGTTCACCCAGTTCACCGAGGAGGAGCTGCGGGTCATGGTCCAGGAGGGCCGCTTCCGCCGGGGCGTCAAGGTCATGGCCCACGCCCAGGGCGCGGAGGGAATCAAGAACGCGCTCCGAGCCGGGATCCACTCCATCGAGCATGGCATCTTCCTGGACGACGAGGCCATCGACCTGATGCTGGAGCACGGCGCCTTCCTGGTGCCCACCCTGCTGGCCCCTCTGGCCGTCCTGGAAGCCGGGGAGCGGCCCAACAGCGGCATGCCCGAGTACGGCCTGCGCAAGGCCCGGGAGACGGTGGCGATCCATCGGGAGAGCATTGCCCGGGCCTACAAGGCTGGGGTGAAGATCGCCATGGGCACGGACGCAGGGGTCATGCCCCACGGCACCAACCTGCGGGAGCTGGGCCTCATGTGCGACGTGGGTATGAGCCCCATGGAGGCCATCGTGGCCAGCACCAAGACCGCGGCCGAGTGCCTGGGCTGGCAGGACCGGGTGGGCACCCTGGAGCCGGGCAAGCTGGCCGATGTGATCGTCACCCGCACGGATCCCCTGGCCGACATCCGCAGCCTGGAGCAAGTGGACAACATCGCCCTGGTGATGAAGGACGGGCAGGTGGTCAAGCAGGCCCTGACGCCCCCAGGCCAGTGAGCCGCACCCAGCCGGCCCAAGGCCTCGGACCATCCGGCGCCCGAACCATCCAGTGTCCAAACCATCCAGAGACACAAGGAGTCCAGCCATGACCAAGATCGCCATCCTCTCCGACAGCCACGACAACATCTGGAACCTGGAGAAAGCCCTGGCCCAGGTGAACGCCCAGGGCGCGGACGTGCTCCTGCACCTGGGCGACCTGGTGGCCCCCTTCATCGTGGCCCAGCTGGCGGAGGCCTTCGCCGGCCCCATCCACATCATCGAGGGGAACAACGACGGCGATGGCCGCCTCCAGCTCCAGGTGGCCTCCAAGTTCCCCCACGTGACCTTGCACGGCCCCTACGCGGAGCTGAGCATCGGCGGGCGACAGGTGGCCATGATCCACTACCCGGAGCCGGCCCGGCGCATCGCTCAGTCCGGCCAGTTCGACCTGGTCTGCTACGGCCACAACCACCTGCAGAACTGGGAGCAGATCGGGGAGTGCTTCCTGGTCAATCCTGGGGAGGTGATGGGGCGTTTCGGCGCGCCCAGTTGGGGCCTCTACGACTGCGACCAGCACGTCTACAAGCTGCAGCCCCTGGAGACGTGAGGCGACGAAAGGCGCAGGCGTAAAGGGATGGGAGAACGGTCGGGTGACCGGACGCGAGCTCGGGAGGGCGCTCATCGAGCGTCTGCGGCTGGTCGTTTGCAGCTGGCCGTCTGCGGTTGCCTGTTCGCTGTTGATTGCTTGAGGCCCGCCTTTGCATTCCCCGCCGGGCCCGGCTAGAATGGGAGGACTTTTGCAGGCTCAAACCCAATTCCAACTGCCGTCCCCATCTTCCTTGACGAGGTCTCTGTGTTCGAACTGATCTTCCTGGGCACGTCCGCGTCCGCCCCCTCCGCCCACCGAGGGCTCTCCTCGGCCATGGTCCTCTGCGGCGAACACCGCTTCATGATCGACTGCGGCGAGGGCACCCAGCGCCAGGTCCTGCGCAGCGGCCTGGGCTTCCGCCGCCTGGACAAGATCCTCCTCACCCACGGCCACCTGGACCACATCCTGGGCCTGGGGGGCCTGGCCAGCACCCTGGGCCGCTGGGAAGCCCTGGACGAGCTGAACATCTACGGCGGGGAGACCACCCTGAAGCGGGTGCACCTGCTCATGGAGGTGGTCTTCGGCCCGGGCAACGTGGAGCGCTCCGGCGTGCACCTGCACCAGCTGGAGCCGGGCCCCTTCTTCCAGGGCAAGCAGTTCACCGTCACCGTCTTCCCGGTGATCCACCGGGGCGGCGACTGCTTCGGCTTCACCTTCCAGGAGAAGACCCGCCGTCCCTTCCTGCCCGAGAAGGCCGAGGCCCTGGGCATCCCGCCCGGGCCCTTGCGCCGGGAGCTGGTGCAGGGCCAGTCTGTGACCCTGCCCGACGGCCGGGTGATCCAGCCGGACGACGTGCTGGGGGAGCCGGCGCCTGGGGCCAAGCTCTGCTTCGTGGGGGATGTGGCGCGAACCGGCCCCCTCCACAAGATCGTGGAAGGGGCCGATCTCCTGGCCATCGAGGCCACCTATCTGGAGCCAGACAAGGAGCTGGCCAAAAAGTTCGGTCACATCACCGCGGCGGCCGCCGCCCGCCTGGCCCGGAACGCGGGGGTCAAGCAGCTGGTCCTCCACCACATCAGCCGCCGCTACCGGGTGCACGAGATCCTGGCCGAGGCCCAGCCCATCTTCCCCCAGACCATGGTGGCCAACGACCTGGACCTCTTCCGGGTGCGCAAGGGCAAGCCGGTGGAGCTGGCCAAGCGCCGGGCCTGAGCCCAGGTTGGCCGCTCCTCCCTTGCCATCTCCGCCTCTCTAGCCCCGCAGCTTGCCGCCTGTCTCCCGCTCCACCGTCTTGATGATGCGCTGACGCAGGCGGGCCACCTCCTTCTCGCTCAGGCTGTGATCCACCGCCTGGTAGGTCACCCGGAAGGCCAGGGACTTCTGCCCGGCGGGGATGGGATCCCCCCGGTAGATGTCGAAGAGCTCCACGCCCACCAGCAGCTTCCCCCCGGCCCGGCGAATGGCGTCCACCACCTGGCGCACGGTCACATCCTCCGCCACCACGAAGGCCAGGTCCTCGATGACCGGCGGGTAGACGCTGATGGGAGGCATGCTCTCCAGCTGCCAGGCCGGCCGCACCAGGGGCATCAGGCGCAGCTCCGCCAGGCAGATCCGGCCCTCGGGCAGGTTCCAGGCCGCCCGCACTCGGGGATGCAGCTCGCCCATCAGCCCCAGGCTCTGCTCCTGGACGAAGACCTCCGCACAGCGAGGGCCAAAGGCGCCGGTGTCCGGCCGGGCCTCGAAGGTCACCTCGTCCTCCTTGAAGCCCAGGCGCTCCAGCAGCGTCTCCACCACCCCTTTCAGGTCGAAGAAGTCGAACTCCTCCTGGCCAGCCGGGTCCGGGTGGATGTTGGTCACCCGTCGGGGGCCGGTGAGGAGCAGGCTCAGCCGCCGCTCCTCGTAGGGGCGCACGTCCTCGCTCAGCTCCGGCAGGTAGACCCGGCCCACCTCGAAGACGGCCAGCCGCTCGGTGAAGCGACGGTTGTAGGCCAGGTTCTCCAGGGCGCTCACCAGCAGGGACCGGCGCATGACCCGGCGCTCCGGGGTCAGGGGATTGGCCAGGGTCACGTAGGGGACGCCGGCCTCCTGGGACGAAGGGCCGCCAGGGTGGAGCCGGTCATGGTTCTCCGGCGTGGTCAGGCTGTAGTTGATGGTCTCCTGCAGCCCACAGGCCACCAGGATGTCCCGGATGCGCTCCTCCGCCTCCAGGACCGGGTTGCGGCGCTGGGGGGGCAGGGCATCGTCCATCAGGGTGGTCTCCACCCGCTCGTAGCCCACCATGCGGGCCACCTCCTCGGTCAGGTCCGCGGGGACGTGGACGTCCAGCCGATGCCAGGGGACCCGGCAGGCCAGGACCGGCTCGCCCTTGGCCACGTGCAGGCCAAAGACCGCCTCCCCGGGGGCGTCCGCGGGCAGGCTGGGTCGCTCCTCCGTCTGGAACTCCAGCTTCTGGAGCACGTTGGCGATGCGGGGCAGGGGCAGCGCCATGCCCAGCTGTCGGCGCACCTCGCTCTCGGTGGTGAAGACCTGGACCTCTGGCTGGGGTGCGGGGTAGGCGTCCACCAGGCCGGGGACGATGCGGGCCTGGGCGTGCTGGCGCATGAGCTCGCTGGCCCGCCGGGCCGCGATGGGGTTCAACGTGGCCGGCACGCCCCGGGTGAAGCGGTGGCTGGCCTCGCTGTGCAGCTTCAGCTTCTGGGCCGTGCGCCGGTTGTTGATGCCGTGGAAGGTGGCTGACTCCAGCAGGATGTTCCGGGTCCCTTCGTGGACCTCCGTCTCCGCCCCGCCCATGACCCCGGCGATGGCGATGGGCCCCGCCGTGTCGGCGATGAGGAGCATGGACTCGTCCAGCTCCCGCTCCACCCCGTCCAGGGTGGTGATCTTCTCGCCGGGCCGGGCGGTGCGCACGATGATGGTGGGCTTGGCCGCGCCGCTGCGCCGGGCCCGCTCCAGGAGCAGGTCGTAGTCGAAGGCGTGGAGGGGCTGCCCTAGCTCCAGCATGGTGTAGTTGGTGATGTCCACGATGTTATTGATGGGGCGCATGCCGGCCTTGATCAGCCGCTCCTGCATCCAGCGGGGCGAAGGGCCCACGGTCACGTCCCGGATCACCGCGCCCACGTAGCGGTTGCAGAGCTCCGGGGCCTGGATCTCCACGGCCACGTACTCCTCCGCCTGGTCCTCCCCTTCCGGTTGCCACCGGTCCGGGGGCAGGTGCAGAGAGGCGTCAGTGAGGGCCGCCACCTCTCGGGCCACGCCGGCCATGCTCAGGCAGCGGGCCATGTCCGGGGTCAGCTCCAGCTCCAGGACCTCGTCGCCCAGGTAGTCCCGCAGGGGCATGCCCACCGGCGCATCCTCGGGCAGGAGGAGGATGCCCTCGTGCTCCTCGCTCAGGCCCAG
The DNA here is from genome assembly GCA_964416395.1 of uncultured Caldilineaceae bacterium. Classification (GTDB taxonomy): domain Bacteria; phylum Chloroflexota; class Anaerolineae; order Caldilineales; family Caldilineaceae; genus S144-5. The sequence continues at coordinate 5,731 of CAYQEB010000009.1, forward strand.
CTCCCGCTCGGAGCAGACCATCCCCGCGGAGCGCACGCCCCGGATCTTGGAGGGCTTCAGCTTCTTCCTGGGCCGGGGTCGTTGGTCGCTGTAGGCATCCACCAGGACCGCGCCAGCCCGGGCAAAGGCCACCTTGAGCACCGGCAGCTGAGCCTGATCCCGGTACTGGAAGAGGTTGGGCGCGCCGGTGACCACCGTCTCCGGGGTCTCGCCGCCGTAGTCCACGTCCACCAGGACGAGCCGATCCGCGTTGGGGTGGGGGCGCACGGCCAGGATCTGGCCCACCCGGATCTTGTCTGGGTCCCACCAATCCCCCACCCGCTGGATGCTGGCCACCTCCAGCCCGGCCAGGGTGAGGCGCTCGGCCAGCTCCGGGGTGGAGAGGGTGATGTCGACGTACTCTTTCAGCCAGGAAACAGGCACCAGCATGGTTTCTTCTCCAGAAATCGATGACGAAAGGGTGGTTTCGATGTTCGGCCACGCGGGCCGGCCAGGCCGCGCAGTCCGGGCCCAGGCTTCGGCTATTTTATCACAGTCTGGGGGGATTCACCCGTTTCGTCCTGGGGTTTTCGAGGGTGGGATCCGGGGGCGCAGGAGCTGGTAGACCAGGTCGTGGGCCAGGGCCCGCCACTGGCCCCAGGAGCGCCGGTCCCCGTTCAGGCTGCGCAGGCCAGCGGCCACCCAGCGCAGGCGAGGCAGGGAGACGGTGCGGAAGTGGAGCACCTCGCCGTCCCGGCTCTCCAGCTGGCTGGTCAGGCTGCGCAGGTAGAAGACGTAGCTGGGAAAGCGGACCTGGGATCCGTTGTAGTGGAAACAGCAATCCAGGATGCCCAGGAAGCGCTCCACCACCACCTCCTGGCCCGTCTCCTCATCCACCTCCCGGTAGAGCGCGGCCTCCACCGCCTCGTCCGGGCGGATGCCGCCGGTGGGCAGGCGATAGATGGGCTGGCGGTAGCTGCGCTTGGTGTGGAGGAGGATGCGGCCGTTGGGTTGGCGGATGGCGAAGACCACCTCCCCGCGACGATCCGGCTCCGCGCGCCAGCGGTGGGAGCGGA
>CAYQEB010000009.1:6885-40309 GCA_964416395.1 uncultured Caldilineaceae bacterium
GTATCCCCGTAGCGGAGGAGGATGTAGCCCTGGCCAGTGGCCGGCACCGGCACGGTGATCCGGCCCAGGGTCCCTTCTTCCTCGGGGATGATGGGCAGCTCTTCCACCGGCTGGCCGTGCATCCCGTCCAGAAGCCAGGCCCGCCAGCCTGGGTAGTAGAAGCGGTTGAAGACGATGCGCTGATCGTCCCGAGGGCTGCAGGCGCCGGCCTTCCGGTCCGGGTTCGTGCAGAAGAAGACCTCCTCCATGACGGTGTTGTGGGCCACGGAGCCCACCACCAGCTTCTCCGGATCGATCGCGCCGTAGTCCACGTTGGTGGTCACCGGGGTGACGGGCTGGCCGGCCTCGTCCAGGTTGATGTAGTACTCGGCTATGTCGCTCCAGGTGGGGATCTCCTTGACCCAGGCGGTGCTGCCGGTCATCTCGTCCGCGTCCCGCTGGAAACGCATGAGCCCGGCCAGGCTCACCGGCCCTTCCGCCGGCTCCCGGATCTGCACCCGCAGCAGGGGGTAGCTGCCCAGGATGACCAGAGCGGCCAGGGCCAGCAGGGGCAGGCTCAGACCCGGGTCCTGGGCTTCCTCGGGCAGCTGACACTCGTGCCCCCGGGCCAGAACCAGGCCGCCCAGCACCCCCAGGACCAGGGTGGTCACCGTGAGCCAGCGCCAGGGGAACTGGGCGAACTGGAGGAGGGTCCCCAGGATGGGCCACTCCCAGAGGGGGGCCAGGGCGTTCAGGGTCAACAGGGTGGTGGCCGTCCCGGCCAGGAGGAGGACGGCCAGCTCCGTCCGCCAGCGAGGACGGGCCCGCCAGGCCCAGAGCAGGCCCACCCCAGCCAGGACCAGGGCCACCGGTCCCAGCTGAAAGCCGATGGGATCGTCTGGGCCGGGCTGGCTCACGCCGAAGCCCCAGCGGGGGCTGAAGAGCTGGAAGAAGTAGAGGAAGTCGTCTCGGAAGTCGTAGCGGCCGCCGAACCATTGGTCCACCCGGACGTAGCGGCGCTCCAGGAGCATGGGCAGCCAGAAGATCGCACTCAGGCCCAGGCCGAAAAGGCCGCCGGCCAGGGGCCCCAGGGCGACGCCCAGCCAGCGCCGCAAGCGGCCGGTCCAGGAGGCGCTCCGGGAAGCCTGCTCCGAGGCATGGACCCAGACCAGGGCCAGGACGTAGAGGCCCAGCAGGGGCGTGAAGAGGACGATGACCAGGTTGCTGGTGAGCATGAGCCCGGCGTAGCTCGCCCCTGCCGCCAGGATCCAGGGCAGGCGTGGTCGACGCACCGCCTCCCGGAAGGTCCACAGGCAAAGGGGGAGCCAGACAAAGGCCATGCTCTCGGCCAGGTTGGCCCGCACGTAGAGGTCTAGCAGATGGTAGGGGGCGTAGGTGTAGACCAGGGCCGAGAGGAGCCCGGCTTGGCGCCCGGCCCAGGAGCGGACGAAGGCGTACATGGCCCCGGCGCTGCCCAGGATGCTCAGGACGAAGACCGCCTCGATGGCGCCGGTGTAGCTGAAGCCCAGGAAGCGCAGCAGCCCCTCCGCGATGAAGTGGCTGAAGGGGCCGTAGATGTTGAAGAAGGGGTAGCCGTAGCCGAAGGCGAAGTCCGGGCTCCAGCGAGGCCACCAGATGCCATCCTGGACCACCCGGTCGAACTCGAAGAGGAAGTAGACGTGGTGGCGAGCGTCGTTGGCCCCCCAGAAATAGCCGGGCAGGAGGAAAGGAGCCACCGCGAAGAGGGTCAACGCCAGGGCCAGCCAGAAGAGACCATCCCGCCAGAGGGGCAGGCCGAGCCGGGTGGTCTGGACGCGTTCGGGGACGGGCTTAGCGGCCATAGAGCACCACCTTGTCGTCCGCGCCGCCGTCCACGGGCAGGCGGCTGCCGTCCCGCCAGTCGTAGAGGCCGAAGTAGTAGCGGAGGTCTGCCTGGGCCGGGTCTGCGGGCAGCTCCAGCCGATAGGTGGCGGTGATCACCTGGCCCACCTGCCAGGTGGTGGCGGGGCGATCTGGCAGGGGCTGGATGTCCAGCTGGGCCACCACCTGGAGCTGGCCGCTCTGGGGATCCGGCTGGAGGGCCTGGAAGAAGACGTTGTAGTCGAAGCCGATGGGGCGCAGAGGCTGCCAGACCACATCCAGCCGGGCCTGGGGCGGCTGGGACTCCTCGGTCAGCTTCGCCTCCAGGAGCAGGATGTCGTTGTGCGGGCCCAGGATGGCGGCAGGGCGCGCGGGGGGCCGGTAGTTGACGAAGTTCGGGGCCAGGTAGGTGTAGCTGCTCAGGAGGACCAGCAGGAGCAGGCCGCTCCAATAGCCGGCGCAGCGCAGGCGGGGCCGAAGCCGAGGCAGGCTGCCAGCCATGAGGGCCAGGAAAGGCGCGGTGAAGATCAGCACCTGCCAGGGGTAGGTGAGAAGGCGTTGGCCCCGGGTCAGGCGCCAGATGGGCTCACTGATCGCCAGGCTGAGGAGAACGCTCAGGGCCACCACGAGACCTCCGAACCCCAACAGCCTGACGAGGGCTGGGTCCCCACCGGGGGGAAGCGGCCCGGACCAGTCTGGGTCCCGCCCGTTCTGCCAGAGGATCCAGGCCAGGATCAGGGCGAAGGCGATGGCGGGGAAGCCAAGCTGGAAGGGGTAGCCATCCTGCCAGCCGGGCTGGCTGGGCGCCACCTGCCAGCCGTTGCCCAGGAGCTGGAAGACGTGGAGGAAGTGTTCCTGGAAGGGGACCGGGGCCGGGGCCCGCTGATCCCAGAGGGGCAGGAGGGCCAGGAAACCGGCCAGGCCTGTGACCAGGACCACCAGCCCGCCCAGGCGGTCCCGCTCCACCCAGAGGACGTAGGCCAGAAGGATGAGGGTGGCCAGGAGGGCCAGACCGGCCTGGGTGCGCCACATCCAGAGGGTGGCGATGACGGCCACGCCGGCCGCGCCAGGGAAGCGAGTCCCGGCGTAGAGGGTGAAGCCGGCCAGGGCCACGGGCAGCAGGGCCAGGATCAGGGCGTCGCCCAGGCTGCCCCGAACGTAGACCGTGGCCAGGAAAGGGGGAAAGAGGGCGTAGAGGAGACCGGCCAGAGCCGCGCCCCGGTCCCCCAGCCGGGGGTAGAGCCAGACGTAGGTCCCCAGGCTGGCCAGGATGAAGGCCAGGGCGAAGGTGAGGCGCACGGCGGTCACCGGGGCCAGGCCCAGGAAGAGGATGAGGGGGCGGGCGATGAGGAAAGCCGCGCCGCCGACCCCCCGCCAGAGGTCTGGCTCGGTGGCGATGTCGGCCAGAGGGCCGGGGTTGGCAGCGTTGAGGACGGGGACGAAGCCCTCCAGGGCCTGCCAGTAGCCGGGGTAGGTGGTGGGGGCCCAGGCGAAGACGCCCAGGAGGAGCAAGGTCCACAGCCCCAGGCGGCTGGAAGGCCGGGTGTCGATGGTGTTCATGGGCTGAATTATAGCGCGGGAGGGAGGAAAGGGGGAAAAGGCGGCAGGCCTAGGAGGTTGGTCGACTGGTCAATTGGGTGGTTGTGGGTTAGGACCTGGGAGGCGTTCCGGAGATCCGCGGAGGGCAGCGATGATCCACGGCCGCTCGCCTCCCACCCTAGCGGAATTTCTTGGACTCGGCGTTGGCGTGGAAGTCCAGGTAGCGGATCCAGCCCCGGGCGGTGAGGGGGCCAAACTGGTTGTGGGGCACGCGAGTGGTGGCTCCTGGATCTCGGCTGGCCAGCTCCTGGATCAGGGCCAGGGTCTGCCTCCGGGTGGCCTGGAAAGCCTGGCCCAGCTCGTCCCAGCCGGCGTCCTGGGGCGGCCGGTAGCCGTCGTACTCGTCCAGGGCGAGGGGTTCCCCCAGGAAGACTCGCAGCCGGGATTGCCCCCAGCGCTCAATGCCGATGATGTGGCTGAGGATCTGGCGGTTGCGCTCTGTGTCCCGGGCCCGGCGGATGCGGTCCTCCAGGATCTGCCCGGAGAGGGCCAGCTTGTCGGCCAGCTGGGCGAAGCTCTTGCCCCGGACGGGGCGCTCCAGGATGAAATCCGCGGCTATTTTCTTGATAGGATCCAGCACGCCCATGGGAAGGTCCTTTCTGTGACATGTGATCTTACCGATTCAGCATCAGGGTAGCAACACCCTCGCGCTTCACCCCTGAACGTTCCCCACCTCCACCCCTTCCAGGGGCTCCTGCCGGCCCTGGTCCAGGAGGACGCCGCCCCCTTCCGCGCCGCCAGGTTCGTCCCCGGCTTCTGCCTGGGCTTCCTGGATCTGCCTGCGCCGCAAGGCCAACAGCTCCAGCTCCGGGAGGCTGAGGCCGTAGCGGTTGGCCGGGTGCAGGAGCAGGTCGATGAGGTCCAGCTGGACGATCCGGGCCAGCTCGGCCTGGCTGCGGAAGGGGATCCACTGGACCGGGGCCCAGCTCAGGAAGGCCTGGGCGGCTGGGGTGCGGGGCCCCACCTTGCGCAGGGGAAGGACCGAACGCTCCAGACGCCAGGCCAGCTCCCACTCCGCGCCGGCCGGCGCGGTGATGTCCTGGCCCAAGAGGAAGTAGAAACGGTCGCAGCGGGCCACCCGCTCGAAGAGATCCGCGTAGGCGATGCCGCTCAGCGGGCTGCGTTGGATCTGGGCCCGGATCTGGACGGGCAGCTCCGCCAGGGTGCGGCCGATGACCGCCCGCTCCGGCTCCAGGTCCGCGGTGGCGCTGACGAAGAGGCGCAGGGTCTCGGGCATGGCTGTTCCTCCGTCGACACAACCAGCACTGCCGCTCAACTGGCTCTGCCGCTCAACCGGCATGGCGGACCAGCGGCCGAAGCGCTTCGAGTCGCCTATCCCCTGGGCTGGGCCGCCAGCTCGTCCAGGAAACGCTGGAAGGCCTGGGTCACCGCCTGGGGCTGCTCCAGCATGACCATGTGGCCGGCATCGGGCGCCAGGACCAGGCGGCTGTCCGGCAGGTGCTGGTGGAGATAGTGGCTGTACTTGGGCGGCGTGAGCCGGTCCTCCGCTCCGCAGACGATGAGTGCGGGGGTGTGGATCTGCTCCAGCTTCCCCATGACGTCGAAGGCGTCACAGGCGGCGAAGTCGTTGTGGATCACCGGGGCCGGCGTCTCTCGCATGCGGGCCAGCACTGTGGCCCGCATCTTGGGGTCCACAGAGGGGGCCAGGGCCCAGTCGGTGATGAGCTCCGTGGTGGCCTGGAAGTCCCTGAGCAGCCCCTCCAGGATGGCCGGAGCCACCCGCAGCCGGGCTCCGGTCCCCACCAGGCCCATGCCCCGGAGCCGTTCCGGATAGTTCAGGGCGAAGTCCAGGGCGATGGCCCCGCCCATGGAGTGGCCGGCCAGGACGAAAGGGGGCAGATCCAGGGCCTGGGCGAAGGCCCGGACCACCTCCCGGTATTCGGCGATGGAGGGCCGAGGGCGACCGCTGGAGCGACCGTGGCCGGGCATGTCCAGGGCGTAGACCGGGCCGCCAGGCAGGCGACGCAGCTGGGGCGGCCAGTGGAGGTGGTTGCCGCCAGAGCCGTGGACCAGGAGCAGCGGTGGGTGCGGAGGGCCGTCCCCTGGGGTGTGGGAGAAGCCGTAGAAGATGGTTTCGCCGTGCAGGTCAACGGTGGGCATGGCTTTCGCTCCTCGCTGGAATCGAGGGGGTGGACACGGGGAGGGTCCCGTGCAGGGCGTCGGTGCTTTCGCTCTGGAGATTCAGGACTGCTGGGCCTTCAGGGCCTTCTGCTCCCGGCGCAGGGCCTCCAGGTCCGCGTCCACCATGATGCGCACCAGCTGACGGAAGTCCACGGCCGGCTCCCAGCCCAGTTTCTCCCCGGCCTTGGAGGGATCCCCCACCAGCAGGTCCACCTCCGCGGGGCGGTAGAAGCGCGGATCCTGGACCACGAACTCCTGCCAGTCCAGCCCCACATAGCTGAAGGCCTCCTCCACGAACTCCCGGACGCTGTGGGTCTCGCCGGTGGCGATGACGTAGTCCTCGGGCTCGTCCTGCTGGAGCATGAGCCACATGGCCCGGACGTAGTCCGGCGCGTAGCCCCAGTCCCGGCGGGCGTCCAGGTTGCCCAGGCGCAGTTCCTTGGCCAGGCCCAGCTTGATGCTGGCCACCGCGTGGGTGATCTTGTGGGTGACGAACTCCAGGCCCCGGCGGGGGCTCTCGTGGTTGAAGAGGATCCCCGAGCAGGCGAAGATGTCGTAGCTCTCCCGGTAGTTGACGGTGATCCAGTGGCCGTAGACCTTGGCCACGCCGTAGGGGCTGCGGGGGTGGAAGGGGGTCGTCTCGCTCTGGGGCACCTCCCGCACCTTACCGAACATCTCGCTGCTGGAGGCCTGGTAGAAGCGGATGGAGGGATCCACGATGCGGATGGCGTCCAGGATGCGGGTGACGCCCAGGGCGGTGAACTCCCCAGTGAGGACGGGCTGGGTGAAGCTGGTGGGCACAAAGCTCTGGGCCGCCAGGTTGTAGACCTCCTGGGGGCGGTATTCCTGGAGGATGCTGATCAGGCTCATCTGGTCCAGCAGATCCCCCTGGACGATCTCGATCCGCCCCTGGATGTGCTTGATGCGGTCGAAGTTGATGGTGCTGGTCCGGCGCACCATCCCCACCACGTGGTAGCCCTTCTCCAGGAGGAAATCGGCCAGATAGCTGCCGTCCTGTCCTGTGACACCGGTGATCAATGCTGTGGGCATGGTCTACTCCTTCCTCGGTTGAACTTGGGTTGGGGGAAAGGGAGGCGGGGCCTGGCACCAGCTCACCCCGCCATCCTGCGAGCCGCTCCCGGCCTCCTCATCTCGTCAGCGGCCCTCCAGGGCGATCTCTCGGCGCCAGTAGTCCAACAGATCCTGGAGGGTGCGGCGCAGATCGTAGCGGGGCTGCCAGCCGGTGGCCGCCACCAGACGGCGATTGTCGCAGATGCTCACCGGCACGTCGCTGGGCCGCAGGCGCTCCGGGTCCAGCTCCACGTGGATGGCCATGGGGGTCATCTCCAGCAGGGTGTCCAGCAGCCAGCGGATGGGCCGCCCCTGGCCGCTGCCCACGTTGTAGGCCTGGCCCGCCTCACCGCGCTCCAGGAGCAGCCAGTAGGCCCGCACCACGTCCCGCACGTCGGTGAAATCCCGCACCGCGTCCAGGTTCCCCACCCGGAGCACCGGCGGCTGGAGACCAGCCTCGATGGCCGCGATCTGCCGGGCGAAGGCGCTGGCCACGAAATCGTCCGACTGGCGGGGGCCGATGTGGTTGAAACTCCGGGCCCGGACCGTGGGCAGGCGGTGGCTGTTCCAGTACTGGAGCCCCATCATGTCCTGGGCGATCTTGCTCACCCCGTAGGGGCTGTTGGGCCGAAAGGGCGTCTCCTCGTCCACGGGCAGATCCTCCGGCCGAACCAGGCCGTAGACCTCGTTGGAGGTCACCACCAGCACCGGCTGCTCCGGTGCGGTTCGCTGCAGGGCCTCCAGCAGGTTGAGCTGGGCCAGGATGTTCAGCTCGTAGGCGTTCCACGGCTGGCGCCAGCTCCCGCCCACATCGCTCCAGGCCGCCAGGTGGAAGGTGCGGTCCGGCTGCACTTCCTGGACCACCTGGCTCACCCAGAGGGGATTGCGCAGGTCCCCTCGGTGGAGGTGGAGCTGTTCCAGGCGATGGCGGATGCGCCACTGGTGTCGGTGGAGGATGCCATGGACCTCCGCGTCCGTCTCGTCCAGCAGAAAGTCGGCCAGATGGCTGCCGGCGAACCCGGCGATCCCCGTGACCAGCACCCGCACGTCTCGCTCCTGTCTGTGATGCCTGGGTCGGTGACGCCACCGCCACGAGGCCCCGGGAGAGGACCGACTCCCGGCGCTTCGACGGAGTCCGGTGGCCGTGCAAAAAAGGTCCAACAGTCCGTTCAGTATAGCAGAAAGCCTTTTTCATGGGTAAACTGTCGGCCTGAGCTTTCTGACCGATCCATTTGCTCCGGCTATCGGCCAGTGCTATACTGCGCGGGCGACACCCACCGCCAGGGTCCATCTCCTTCCGTGACCGGATGACAATGCGACCAGGTGGCAATGCGACCGGATAACTGTGACCGGATAACCGAGACCGGATAACCATGACCATGTGGCGAACGCTTGCGGACAAGATCCGACCGGGAAAGAAAGCCATGAACATACTGATCACCGGAGGCGCGGGCTTCATCGGCGCCCATCTGGCCAATCGCCTGCACCGCCAGGGGCACCACGTGCGGGTGGTGGACGACCTGAGCAGCGGGGACCCATCCCGCCTGCCCTCGGACATTTTCTTCCGCCGGGGGGATGTGCGGGACGTGCCCAACCTCTGGGCCCTCCTCCACGATGTGGATGTGGTCTATCACCTGGCCGCCAAGGTGAGCGTCCCCGCCTCTATCCTTTACCCTCGCGAGTACAACGACGTGAACGTGGGGGGCACCGTGGCCCTGCTGGAGGCCTGCCGAGATGTGGGGGTGGGCCGGGTGATCCTGGCCAGCAGCGCCACGGTCTATGGGGACCAGCAGCGGCAGCCTGTGGACGAAGAGGCCCGATGCCGGCCGGGCGTCCCCTACGCGGTGAGCAAGCTGGCCGCGGAGCAGTACCTCTTCACCATGGGCCGGCTGAGCGGCTTCGAGACGGTGGCCTTGCGCATCTTCAACGCCTACGGGCCGGGCCAGCCGCTGCCCCCCAGCCATGCGCCCATCATCCCCTACGCCATGCGCCAGATCGTCCAGGGGGGCTCGGTCATCGTCTTCGGCGACGGTCGCCAGTCCCGGGATTTCGTCTACATCGATGATGTGGTGGACGCCCTGGTGGCCGCGGCCACGGCCAGCCAGGTGGACCAGACCATCATCAACGTGGGCTCTGGCCGGAGCACCTCCATCAACCAGCTGGTCGAGCTCATCGGCGCCACCGTGGGCCGCCGCCCCAATCTGCTCCACAACCGGGAGAAGAGCGGCGGCATCCACCAGCTGGTGGCGGACATCCGCAAGGCGGAGCAGCTGCTGGGCTACCACCCTCGGGTGACCCTGGAGCAGGGGCTGCGCCGTCTCCTCAAGGAGGACCCCCTCTTCCGCGACAGCGGCAGACCTTCGTCTCGAGATCCCCTGTCCACCCAGCCAGCCACCGATGCGCCCAATCAGTGAACCCGCGCCGCAGCCCAGACTGCCCATCCTGGCCCTGCGCGCCATGGCCCTGGCCCTGCTCCTGGGGATCCTGGCCGGCGCCCTGGCCGGGTGCAGCCGAAGCGAGATGCTGGCCAGCTACCTGGAGAGCCACCGGGACGAGCTCCAGCGCCCAGCCAGCATGGATCAACGGCCGGTGCGCTTCGTGGTGGAGCCAGGCGCCCCCGCCCGAGCCATCGCCCAGGAGCTCCAGGCCAAAGGGCTGATCCGAGACGCCACTCTCTTCGAAGCCTACGTGCGGGCGCAAGGGGTGGCCAATCGCCTGGAGGCCGGCACCTTCATCCTTAGCCCCAGCATGTCCCTGGTGGCGATCGTGGAGGCCCTGCAGAACGCCCAGGCCGCCAGCATCACGGTGACCATCCCCGAGGGCTGGCGGCTGGAGCAGACGGCCGATTTCCTGAGCCAGGCGGATGTGCTGGACGGGGAAGAGTACCGACGCCGGGCCCAGCTGGGGGATCTGACCGGCCTGGATGTGAGCGAGTACGGCTTTCTCTCGGCTCGACCGGCCGGGGCCAGCCTGGAGGGCTACCTCTTCCCGGACACCTACCAGCTCCCCGCGGAGGGGACCACGGCCCTGGACCTCCTGGGCCGCCAGCTGGACAACTTCGGGGTCAAGGTGGCGCCGCTCCACCGGCAGGCGGTGGCGGAAGGCGCCACGACCCTGGACCTCCACGCGGCCCTGACCCTGGCCAGCATCGTGGAGCGGGAGGCGGTGCTGCCGGAAGAGCGGGCCCGCATTGCCGGGGTCTACCTGAACCGACTGGCCGCGGGCATGCGCCTGGAGGCGGATCCCACGGTCCAGTACGCCATGGGCTACCAGGCCGAGAGCGGCCAGTGGTGGAAGACGCCGGTCTCCTTGGCCGAGTACAGCCAGGTGGATAGCCCCTACAACACCTATCTCTACCCCGGATTGCCGCCCGGGCCCATCGCCAGCCCGGGATTGGAGAGCATCCGAGCCGTCCTCTACCCGGAGACGCACGACTTCCTCTACTTCGTGGCCACGCCGGACGGCAGCGGGGCCCACGTCTTCGCCCGCACCTTCCAGGAGCACCAGGAGAACGTGGCCCGCTATCTGGGCCGCTGAAGCTGGGTAGCGAGGCTTCGGCCTGGCCCTTCCAGGGTCGCTCCAGACCTGGGAGGGCCTCCTGGGAAAGCGAACGAGACGCAGATTGACAGCCCTATCCGGGCTGGCTACAATGCGGAAGAAGGATCCGGGGAGCGGGTCGGTGGCGGAATGGCAGACGCGGCGGACTTAAAATCCGCTGGGGGAAACCCCGTGTGGGTTCGAATCCCACCCGACCTACCACGCACAGAGATCCACAGACAAGACAGACGCGAAGGGACCGGCGCTTTCACGCCGGTCCCTTCGCTCATGGGGTATGGGATGGGATAAGGGGAGGCATAAGTGCGGGCAGGAAAATCCCTTGAACAGAGCCGCCTGAGCAGTGCTAGAAGATGCCGGCCATGCGCACCACCGCGATGACGGCCACGACCAGGGCCAGCAAGCGCAGGCCGTAACGATGCAGCGCCACCTCCCGCTGGGGCGAGAGCTGGAAGCCCAGGGTGGCGATCCCCAGGACCAACAGATGGCCGCCATCCAGGCCGGGCAGGGGCAGCAGGTTCAGCAGCGCCATCAAGGTGGAAAGGGCAGCCGTGGCCAGAAGCCAGGGGTAGATCCCTGCGGCGGGTCCGATGAGAGCTGCCAGCCCCACCAGGCCCAGGGAGAGGAGGAAGCTGGCCACAGGCCCTCCTGCCGCCATGAGGATATCGTGGCGGATGGGCCGACGCAGGCGACCGTCCGCGTCCCGGCGGCCAGGCACGCCGATGGACATGCCTGTGGGCAGGGCTCGCAACACCAGATTTACGCCATCGTCCCCGGAGCGCTTCCAGACAGCAGGCCCCAGCCCCAGAGCGATCAGCTTGACCGGGATGCCCACCAAGCGGGCCACCAGCAGGTGACCGGCTTCGTGCCAGATGGTCACCAGCAGGAGAGCTGTCAGAAATCCGATTGGAGAAACCGCCATGCTTGCCGACCAGTCCATCGCACATCTCCCTTAGCTACGCTGTGAATCCCTTGGCGACATTGTAGGCGACACTGTAAACGATTCGGTGTGATGAGGGGATGGGGGGACCTCGTCCGTCCGAGCCTGTCTGAAATTGCCAACCCGTCTATATTGTCAACCCGTCTATGCAGATGCGACTACGTTTCCTGCAAATTTCTCCTACAAATTTCATTGGCTGCCTGGAGTTGGAGGAGCAACCTGACCGGCCAAATACGTTTTCGTCAGCCCCGGCCTTACATTATCGGCCTCTGCCGCCTTTCGATATAGCCTCTTTGTGCCATTCGGTCCAGGGAACCAGTTTGTAACCTTGTTGTAACTTTTGCGCCCGGTAAACCCGTTGACAGAGCTGCTGGCCGATGCTACACTGGCACCGAAGCAAGCAGAAAGTACTCCTCTACTCGAGGCAAACATCGTCGGGACATCATTGTCACAGGTTGCCTTTCCTCACCTGGTTCACTATTCCCAGCTGACAACCTGAAGAACAAAAACCACATATCGTGTTCGACTTGCTTACCCCCGGCGAGTTAAGGAAGCTTGCTTGTTGCTGTCTCGTAGGCCAGGAACCCACAAGTGGTCATGCTCCTTGCCTGTGAGAGACGGCGCCTGCTGGCGTCGTTCGATCTGAGAAATCGTTTCAAGCAGAAGCCAAGCTGTACCGCCCAAGTTGTACTGTCAAGGAGGCGCCCTGCCTGAAAGATGTAGCGTGACAATCGTTCCAGTGGGATGGCAGCCCCCATGTCCCTAGGATATCCGAACGGTGTCCGCGTTCAACCCTAAGTACTACGTCTCTATACGTAATCCATTATTCCGAAGACCCGTGCTTGTTTGACCTGTACACCCTAGCAAACCGTCACATCAACACCGTCACACCAACAACGCATCGCAGACCATTTTCGTTCCCAGTTTCATTCCAAGGAGGAGCAACATCATGTTCACACTCACCCACCTGCTCAACTGGCTGTCCCGCAACGAAGAGGGCCAGGACCTGATCGAGTACGCCCTGCTCATCGTCCTCATCGTCCTGGTCGTGGCCGCGGTCCTGCCCGGCGTGGGCTCCGCCATCAGCACCGTCTTCACCGACATCACCACCCAGCTGGGCGGCTAAGTCGCCAAGACGCTTCAAGGGCGGTGGTGAGCCTGGCCGCCGTCACCGCCCTTCCTGACGCACCCGTGCTTGTTTGACCTGTACACCCTAGCAAACCGTCACATCAACACCGTCACACCAACAACGCATCGCAGACCATTTTCGTTCCCAGTTTCATTCCAAGGAGGAGCAACATCATGTTCACACTCACCCACCTGCTCAACTGGCTGTCCCGCAACGAAGAGGGCCAGGACCTGATCGAGTACGCCCTGCTCATCGTCCTCATCGTCCTGGTCGTGGCCGCGGTCCTGCCCGGCGTGGGCTCCGCCATCAGCACCGTCTTCACCGACATCACCACCCAGCTGGGCGGCTAAGTCGCCAAGACGCTTCAAGGGCGGTGGCGGTGACCGGTGACCTGCTGGCCGCCACTGCCCTCTTCTACGCACCATGCCTGTGCACCGCACACGACCGAACGCATCTGTGAAACAGAGCGAAACGGGTTTCGAGGAGAGACGGCCATGAAAGCCAGAATCCGTGAAGAGAGAGGCTCCAACCTCATCGAGGTGGCCTTGCTCATTCCCCTCCTGTTTTCGCTCCTCATCGGCGTTGTGGACTTCGGCAGGGCCTACCACACCTACATCACCATGATCAACGCCGCCCGGGAAGGCGCCCGTTACGCCGTGGATCAGCCAGATGACGTGAGCACCATCGCCAACATTGTGCGCCAGGAAGCCCAAAGCAGCAACGTGGACCTGTCCGCCGCCGTGATCAACGTGGACAACCAGGGGCCTGGCAACCCTGTAACGGTGACCGTCCAGATGAATTTCCCCACTATTTTAGGGGGCATCATCGGATTCAACAACATCCCCTTGCAGGTCTCGGCCACATTCCGAGTTCGCTGAGCCGAGTCCGTTGACCCGAGTCTGCTGACCCGGGTCCGTTGAGAGCACGCCTGCTGACAGGAGAAGACAAGATGCTGCGGCAACTACGCAGGGAAAAAGGACAGGATCTCGTCGAGTACGCGCTGGTTTTGCCCGTGCTCTTGCTGCTTATCCTGGGCATCGCAGACTTCGCCATCGTGATCTTCTCCTACGACACCATCGGCAACGCCGCCCGGGAAGGCGCCCGCTACGGGGTCATCCACCCCACGGACGTGGCCGGCATCGAGGCCCGCACCCGGGAGCTCACCACCGGGCTGGACCCGGCCTCCCTGAGCGTCTCCGTCACCTACCCTGGCGGCAACACCCTCCAGGTGGAGGTGACCTACCGGGAGACCCTGCTCACAGGGCCGGTGATCCAGGCCCTGGGCGGCAACCCGAACATCCAACTCCGGGCCAACACCACCATGCGCATCGAGTGAGCCAGCCAGGCAACCTGAGCCAGCTCCAGGAGGCAGCAGGATGCGAAACGAGCCAACCATGAAAACCATCACCGAACTGCCACGCACCCTCATCAACCGCATCAGGAGCGAACGCGGAGACGCCCTCATCACCACGGCCGTCACCCTGATCGCCCTGCTGGCCCTGGTGGCCCTCTCCGTGGACGTGGGCATGGCCTACTCCGAGCGGCGCAAGATGCAGAACGCGGCCGACGCCGGCGCCCTGGCCGGGGCCTGGGTCCTCATCGACGGGGGCACAGACGCCGAGGTGCTCAGCGCCATCCAGGAATACACCGTGGGCCAGAACGAGGCCGACTCCTTCGACGCCGTCTACCTCCCCTCGGAACAGCCGGTGGGTGGGGGCTTCGTGCCTGCAGACTCCATCGGCGTGCGGGTGACGGCCCGGGTCACGGTGCCCACGTTCATCGCCGGCCTGGTGGGGGTGGACACCATGAGCGCCAGCGGCGAGGCCGGAGGCGGCTTCTCCCCAGTGGACATTGTGCTGGTCATGGACCGCTCGGGCAGCATGGACGACGACTCCTGCAGCCTGGGCCCCAATCTGGAGCCCTGCGCCGGCTACGTCACCCAGGGCACCTGCGAGTCCTGTGGCGGCGCCTGGTACCTGCCTCCTCAGCCCATCACCGATGCCAAGAACGCGGCCAAAACCTTTGTGGACCTGAACAACCCCAACCTGGCCCGCCTGGCCCTGGCCTCCTACTCCCACACCTACACCCTGGACCAGGGGCTGACGGACAATTTCAACCAGGTCAAATCCGCCATCGACGCCCTGAACGCGTCAGGCTGCACCAACGCCGCCGGCGGCCTCCTGCGAGGCCGAGAGGAGCTGACCGGGCCCCGGCGCCGGCCCGACGCCATTCCCATCATTGTCTTCCTGACCGACGGCCTGCCCAACAAGGGGCTCACCTCTGCGGACTCCTGCGGCGGCTGCCCGGACTACTGCCCGGTGGCCAAGGACGCAGCCCGCAACCAGGCCACCCTGGCCGCACAGGAGCACATCGTCATCTACACCATCGCCCTGGGGGACAAGGCGGACCAGGGGCTCATGCAGGACATCGCGGACATCACCGGCGGCATCTCCTACTACGCCCCCACTTCCGCGGACCTGGACGCCATCTACCAGAGCATTTTCGACCAGATTCGCCTGCGGCTCATCGAGTAGCCGCCGGACAACCCCGCCGCAGCCCGGCGCCCAACACGCCAACCGTCACGCTCGCATCCCGCTCTGTCACGCCGAACGCTGACCCGAGCACCGCATCATCTTGGAGGAAACATCATGGGCCGTTTACGAGGATTTCTATGGCTGTTCACCGGCCTGGTGGTGGCCGTTATGGCCGGTTTCGTCGCCTTCACCACCCTGTCCAATGCCACCCAAGCCCAGGGGAGCGGATCCGTCCTCACCGGGCCAGAGGTCTCTGTGGTGGTGGCCACCCGGGCCATCGACGTCCGCAGCCCCCTGACCACTGAGGACCTGGAGGTGCGCAACCTCCCGGTGGAGACCGTCCCGGAAGGCGCCATCCGCCAGATCGACGACGCGGTGGGCATGATCACCCTGGTGGATCTCTACCCCGGGGAGATCATCCTGGCCCAGCGCCTGGTGGACCCCAACGTCACGTCCGAGGATGGCCGCATGGCCCTGGTGGTGGCCGAGGACGAGGTCCTCATGGCCTTCCCCGCCAAGGATCTCATGAGCCAGGTGGGCATCCTCAAGCCCGGCGACCAGGTGGACCTGCTCTTCAGCCTGGAGGTGCCCACAGGCCGGGTGGCCCAGCTGGCCGGGGGCGGTGAGACCGGCGCCGGCGGCACCATGAACGAGGAGGAGCTGGCCACCTTCAACGCCCTGCAGAACGTGACCGTGGCCGCCGTGGTGGCGGGCAAGACCCCCACCGGCGGCTCGGACAAGAGCCGGGCCGAGGCCATCCTCCTGACCGTCAGCCCCCAGGACGCCCTGGTGCTGAAGTTTGCCCTGGACTCCCAGGCCATCCCGGATATCGTCCTCCGGGCCCCGGGCGCGGACCAGCCCTTCGACACCGCCCCGGTGGACGTGGACTACATGATCAACCGCTACCAGATCCCCGTCGAGGTGGGTCGCTAGCCCTATCCAGCCCAACGAACGGAGGCTGAAATGACCAACTACACACCCGGCGAAACCCTGCGCGTGCTCCTCGTCTCGGCCGACACAGAGCTGCCCAAGACGGTGGAGCGCACCCTGGAAGACCACATCGGCGACTACCGTTTCTCCTGGGTTTCCCAGCCAGAGCTGGCGGTCACCCGGGCCCGGGATCTGGTGCCCCACCTGATCCTGGTGGACGACGAACTGGGCGGCGCCAGCTCCGTCCTCCTCATCACCCAGCTGGCCCGGCGGGTGCCCGAGGCCGTGCTCCTGGCCCTGGTCAAGGGGAACGCCATCGCCGAGGCCAGCCAGGTGGTCCTGGCCGGGGCCCGGGGCTTCGTCACCAAACCGGTGCAACCGGAGCGCCTGGCCTCCACCGTGCAGCAGGCCCTCTCCCTGCGCCCGGTGCGCCCCGCGCTGACCCAGAGCCCCCAGACGGTGGAGGGACGCATCGTGGTCTTCTGTGCGCCCAAGGGAGGCACCGGCCGCACCACCCTGGCCATCAACACGGCCCTGAGCCTGCGCCGCCACACCCACCAGCCTGTGGTCCTGGTGGACGCGGACTACGCCGCCCCCGCCCTGGATGTGGCCCTGAACCTGCCCGGTTCGGCCAACATCGCGGACCTCCTGCCCCGGCTCACCCACCTGGACGAGGAGCTCATCTCCGGCGTCCTGGCCACCCACGTCTCGGGGCTGCGGGTGCTCCTGGCTCCGCCTCCCGCGGACCTGACCAGCCCCATCTCCCTGCCCCACGTGCAGCAGGTGCTGGCCAAGCTGAAGCGCATGTTCCCCTGGGTCATCGTGGACCTGGGCCTGCCCATGGACGAGACGGCCTTCGCCTTCCTGGACGGAGCCGACCGCATCGTCATGAGCGTTCTGCCCGAGATGGTGGGGCTGCGCAACACCCGGCTCATGCTGGATCAGCTCCTGAGCCGAGGCTACCCGGAGGACAAGGTCTGGCTGGTGCTGAACCGGGCCACCATGCGGGGCGGCGTGCCGGTGCGGGACATCGAGCGGCGGCTGCGGGTGCGGATCAAGTTCCGCATCCCCGACGACCAGCCCCTGGCCACCTACAGCGTCAACCGGGGCGTCCCCGCGGTGATGAGCCACCCCCGCAGCGCGGTGAGCAAGGCCTTCCGCTCCTTCGCCCATCTGCTCAGCGAGGACACCCCCCATCTGGACTACGCCATGGCCGCTCCCAGGCAGGAGCGCTCCCCGGCGGAGCTGGTCAAGAACCTCTTCGGCCGCCTGCGCATGGCCAGCGTCTAGCCCAGCCACGTAGAAGCCGGCACAGAAACCAGGTAGGTGCATCATGGTTGGACCACTACTCTTCGGAATCCTCGTCGCTCTGGGCGTCATCCTGGGCTTCGGCGCCATCTGGCACTTCGTCAACAAGAAGGACGAGGTGGAGCAGCGCCTGGACCAGTACGGCCGGACGAGCGCCTTCGCCCAGCTCTCCGAACTGGAGCCCGAGCCTTCGGCCCGGCGGCGCCTCAATCGGCTGCTGTCCGGCCTGGGACTGGGCCCCAGCCAGGCCGATCTGCTGAGCCAGGCGGATCTCCCATTGACCGCGGCCGAATTCACCATGATCGTAGTGGGGGCCGGCGCGCTGGGCTTCCTCTTCGGGGCCTTCCGCTTTCACCTGGCTGTGGGGCTGGCCCTGGGGGCCTTCGCCGCCTATCTGCCCATCTTCTACGCTCGCTATCGGCGCAAGCAGCGCCAGAAAGCCTTCACCGAACAGGTGCCCCAGATGCTGACCTTGCTGGTGGGCGCCCTGCGCTCCGGCTACGGCCTGACCCAGTCCATCGAGCTGGTCATCGACCAGGTGGGGGATCCGGCCTCCAAGGAGCTGGAGCGGGTCATGCGCACGGTGGACCTGGGCTTCCCCATCCACCAGGCCCTGCGCCAGATGGCGGAGCGCATCGGCACGGACGAGGCGGACATGGTGGTGACGGCCATCAACGTCCAGTACGAGACGGGCGGCAACCTGGCCCAGACCCTGGACATCATCGGCGAGACGGTCCGGGATCGGCTGCGCATCCAGCGGGAGATCCGGGTGTTGACGGCCCAGCAGCGCATCACCGGCTACATCCTGGCCGCCCTGCCCCTGGGCCTGGTGGCCCTGCTCTTCACCATCAACCCGGACTACATGGTCCGTCTTTTCGAGCCGGGCTGGATCCGGCTGCTGCCTGTGGCCGCCCTGTTGATGCAGACGGCCGGCTTCCTGGTTATCCGCCGCATCGTGGACATCCAGGTCTGAGGCCCTCCACCGTTTCGCCGCCGGCCCGAGCGCCCTGGCCTTTCCGCCCTGCAAAGGAGCACACCGAAGATGGATCTGGTCACCCTTCTCACAAGCTACGAGATCTTCCAGTCCCCGACCACCGCCGCCGCCTTGACTTTCCTGGCCGTGGCCTTGATCTGGATGGCCTTCGCCCCGGCCCGGCCCATGCGCCAGGTCCAATCCCGCCTGGACAGCTACCTGGACCGGCAGGACTATTTCGAGACGGTGGAGATCAGCCGCCCCTTTGCCGTGCGGGTGCTGTGGCCCCTGTTCCGGCGCCTGCTGGGCATCCTGGGCGGCTTCGCCCCCAAGCGCAACCTGGAGAAGATCCAGGAGATGCTGCTCCAGGCCGGGGAGCCCCTGGGCCTGACCGTGCTGGACTTCTTCGGCCTGCGCCTGCTCACCGCCCTGATCCTGGGGGTGGGCGGGGTGCTCTACTTCGGCCGCAGCCTGGCCTTCCAGATGGCCCTGCGCAACGGGCTGCTCTTCGCTGGGGTGGGCTTCTTCCTGCCCCTCTTCTGGCTGCGGAGCAAGGCCAAACGTCGTCGCCAGGCCATCCTCCGGGCCCTGCCCGACGCCCTGGACATGCTGACCATCAGCGTGGAGGCCGGCCTGGCCTTCGAGTCCGCACTGGCCCAGGTGGGGCAGAAGTGGCAGAACCCCCTCACCGAGGCCTTCCGCCGGGTGGCCGCGGAGATGCGGGTGGGCGCCCCCCGGGACGTGGCCCTGCTGCGCATGGCCGAGCGCTCCGGCGTGGAGGAGCTGCGCACCTTCGTCAGCGTGCTCATCCAGTCCAGCCAGCTAGGCGTGAGCATCGCCCAGGTGCTCCACTCCCAGGCCGCGGAGATGCGCACCAAGCGTCGTCAGATGGCGGAGGAGCAGGCCCGGCAGGCCAGCGTCAAGATGGTCTTCCCGCTGGTCTTCCTGATCTTTCCGGCCCTGTTCATCGTCATCCTGGGTCCGTCCATTCCCACCTTCCTTTTCTGGCTGGACCGGTTGACCGGCAACTGAGAGAGGCCCAACAGCCCTGACAGGCCCTTTCGAGCCGGGCCTGACCCGACCTTGACCCAACAACGTGGCGCCGGCCCTTGCCCACAGCGCCTCTGGAGGAACGTTTCATGTCCAGCAATCTGATCCCCATCACCGGGACACCTCTCTACACCGAAGGCATGGCCCACCTGCAGGCTGGGGAATGGCAGGAGGCCATCCGCTGCTTCCAGGAGCTGGCCCGCCAACATCCGGGCAACCCCACGGTGGAGGACGCCCTGGAAATGGCCCTCTTCAAGGCCGGCCTGGAGGCCCAGACAGAGATCAAGGCCAAGCGCTGGGCCTACCCCTGGCAGCCCATCCTCTTCCGCAGCGCGGTGGTGGTCGTGGTGGCGGTGCTCCTCTTCCAAGGCTTTGTCCTGGCCAGCCGCTACGTCATGCCCGTCATCGCGGAGGCCCGGCAGGAGAAGCAACTGAAGCAGATCCTGGCCCAGGGCTACACCTTCCTGGAGGCGGGGAACCTGGACCAGGCCGAGGCCAACTTCCGCCAGGTGCTCTCCGTCAAGCCAGAGGAAGGGGAGGCCCTGGCCGGGCTGAACCAGGTGGCGGAGCAGCGGGCCCTCCTGGCCGCCTACCGGAAGGCGGTGGCCCTGGAGGAGGCGGAGGAGTACCAGGCCGCCCTGGAGGCCTTCAACGACATCCTGCTCCAGGCCCCAGGATACCGGGACGTGAGCGACCGCATCGTGGCCATCCAGAACCGGCAGCAGTTGGACGAGATCTTCGCCCTGGCGGAGACCTACCGCAAGCTCAACCTGGATGCCAAGGCCCTGGACGCCTACCAGCAGATCCAGGAGATCAGCGTCCACTACAAGAGCGACACCATTCAGGAGCGCCTCTTCGAGCTCTACCTGAAGCTGGGCCGCCAGATCATCCAGCAGGAGCCGCCGGCGCCGGAGCAGATGCCCATGGCCCTGGACTATTTCCAGAAGGCCCTGAGCCTGGATCCGGCCAACGACCAGGCCATCCTGGAGCATCGCCTGGCCACCCTCTACCTGGACGGCAAGGAGTGGTACGACGCCGGCCGCTGGGACGACGCGGTCCTGCGTCTGCGGGGGGTCTACGATCAGCGGCCCGACTACCTGGGCGGCACCCTGGCCGAGCTCCTCTACGACGCCTATGTGCGCAGCGGGGACCAGCACCGGGAGTCCGGGGACGTCTACTTTGCCTACGAGCAGTACCGCAAGGCCGCGGCCCTGCCGGTGAGCGACACGGCCCTGGCCCAGGGGCGCATCGCCCAGATCTTGCCGTCCCTGACGCCCACGCCCACACCCACGGTCACGCCTACGATCACGCCTACGCCCATCCCGGTGCCGCCCACGCCCACGCCCACGCCTCGGCCTCTGGCCGCCTACTACAACCGGATCATCTTCCGCTCCAACAACGAGGAGCAGCCAGGCTTCTGGGTCATGGACCCGGACGGCAGCAATCGCCAGTACCTGGGAGACAGCCGGGACCTGCGTCGGCAGTACGAGGAGCTGGTGGTCCAGGCCCAGTTCTCGCCGGATGGCCGCTACCGGGCCTTCGTCAAGGAGCGGGAGACCGCGGAGGGCAAGATCCCCCAGATCTACATCGACCGGCCGCCCCATCCGGAGTACGGGCCCCTGCCGCCCAAGGAGCTCACCGCCCTGACCGGCATGAGCTACGACCCGGTCTGGTCGCCGGACGGCTCCCGCATCGCCTTTGTGAGCCAGGAGCTGGGCAGCGACGACATCTGGGTCATCTCCGTGGACGGCTCCAACGCCCGGGCCCTGACCCCGAACACCTGGGAGTGGGACAAACACCCCTCCTGGTCCCCGGACAGCAGCCGGATCGTCTTCTGGTCCAACCGGGAGGGCGCCATGCAGATCTACGTCATGGACGCGGATGGGCGCAACGTCCGCAACATCAGCAACGTGCCCTGGGACGAGTACGATCCAATCTGGGTGCGGTGAGAGGCTCAGGAGCTGGAAGCTGGAAGTTGGGGGTTGGAAGTTGGAAGAAGCGCCGCGCAGCAGCGAACGAGAGGACCAAGCATGTTGAATTTCCGCAATAACCGGACAGGAGCCACGGTGGGCCGGGGCGGCCAGGCCGGGAACGGCAATCGCCAGAACGACGCCTACCTGATCATCCGAGAGAAGGTGCAGCGCCGCCTGCTGGCCCAGCTGAACCCTGGCGCCAACGTCACCAACGACAGCGACGTGCGCCGCTCCCTGGAACGCATCTTCCAGGAGGTGCTGGCCGAGGTGGGCCTGCCCCTGAGCCGCAGCGAACGAACGGAGATGTTCGAGCAGATCGTGGCGGATCTCCTGGGGCTGGGCCCCCTGGAGCCGCTGCTGCGGGACAACAGCATCAGCGAGATCCTGGTGAACGGGCCAGACCAGGTCTTCATCGAACGCAACGGCATCCTGGAGGAGGCAGAGGTGCGCTTCCAGGACGAGGCGGAGGTGCTGCGCATCATCGACCGCATCGTGGCCCCCCTGGGCCGCCGGGTGGACGGCAGCAGCCCCATGGTGGACGCTCGCCTGCCTGACGGCTCCCGGGTCAACGTGGTCATTCCGCCCCTCTCCCTGGTGGGCCCCTGCATCAGCATCCGCAAATTCGTCCGCCACATCATGTCCGTGGAGGACCTGGTGGCCAGCGGCGCCATCTCCCAGGAGATGATCGACTTCCTGCGGGTGGCCGTCCTGGCCAAGCTGAACATCCTGGTCTCCGGCGGCACCTCCACCGGCAAGACCACCCTGCTGAACGTCCTCTCCTCCTTCATCCCAGACCGGGAGCGCATCATCACCATCGAGGACGCCGCGGAGCTGCGCCTGCAGCAGCGCCACGTCATCCCCCTGGAGGCCCGACCGCCCAACGTGGAGGGCAAGGGGCAGATCACCATCCGCCAGCTGGTCATCAACGCCCTGCGCATGCGGCCGGACCGCATCGTGGTGGGCGAGGTGCGAGGCGGCGAGGCCCTGGACATGCTCCAGGCCATGAACACCGGCCACGAAGGCTCCCTGACCACGGTCCACGCCAACGGTCCCCGGGACGCCCTGCGCCGGGTGGAGACCATGGTGCTCATGGCCGGCATGGAACTGCCTCTCCGGGCCATCCGGGAACAGATCGCCTCGGCCTTCGACCTGGTCATCCAGCTGGAGCGCATGCCCGACGGCAGCCGCAAAGTGGTGCAGATCGCCGAGGTCCAGGGCATGGAGGGGGACGTGATCGTCATGCAGGACATCTTCCATTTCGTGCGCCGAGGCATGAAGGACGGCCGGGTGCAGGGCCATTTCAGCGCCACCGGCATCCGGCCCAAGTTCATCGAGAAGATCGAGGCGGCCGGCTTCCAGGTGTCGCCAGACCTCTTCATGCCCACCCAAGCCCCCAAGAACAGGAAGAAGCGCTGGTAAGGAGCCAAACATGACCGAATCCATCCTGGAACGCCCCCACCTTCCCCAGACCCGGCCCCTGATGACCGGGCCGGCCACCCTGGCCCAGGTCATGGAGGAGATGGAGGTCCTGGAGCAGGCCCAGGGCGCCGCCCACTACCGGCCCCTGCCCACCGGCTTCCAACCCCTGGACGACGTGCTCAACGGCGGGCTGCGAGCCGGGGAGCTGCTCATCATCGGCGGCCCCTTCGGCGTGGGCAAGACCATCTTCGGCCTGCAGGCGGCCCGCAACGCGGTGGCCACAGACCCGGACTGCGTGGCCATGTACGTCTGCTACGAGCACGACCACGCCCACCTTTTCTCCCGCCTGGCCTGCCTGGAGAGCGCGGAACAGGGCATGGGGGACGACGCCCTGACCCTGCGCACCCTGGGCAAGATGGCCCTGAGCGCCAACGGTCACCAGGGGCTCATCGCCACCCTGCGCCAGGATCCCCGCTACGCGCCGGTGATGCAGGCCATGGACCGGTACGCGGAACGGCTGATCCTGATCAAGGCCAGCGGCAGCAGCTCCACCCTGAACCAGATCGAGGAGTGGGGCGCGGCCCTGGCCACCACCAGCCCCCGATCCCTGATGGTGGTGGACTACCTGCAGAAGATCCCCGTGGACCACTCCCTCCTTCAGCCCGAGACGGAGGTGACCACCCACTTGACCCAGGGGCTGAAGGAGCTGGCCATGTCCCTGGGGCTGCGCATCATCGCCATCGCGGCGGCGGACCGGTCGGGCCTGAAGGCCAAGCGCATGCGCCTGGCGGATCTGCGGGGCAGCTCGGCCATCCAGTACGAGGCGGACATCGGCCTGATCCTCAACAACAAGTTCAACATCGTCAGCCGGGAACACCTGGTCTACAACCTGGCCAAGGCGGAGGCCATGCGCAACTGGGTGGTGATGAGCGTGGAGAAGAATCGAGCCGGCCGCAACGCGGTGGACATGGAGTACCTGCTGGATGCCGCCCACTTCCGCCTGGGCGTCCGGGGCAACTACGTGCGAGAGCGGCTGGTGGACGAGAAGATGATCCTCTCGTGAGCTGGGTGACGAAACCGGCCCAGTATGGGAAGAGCTTGCGTCGGAAAGGGAGAGAGCAATGGTCGGCTTAGCCTTCATCGAAGACACCACCCTGGCCCCGTCGAACCTCATCGACAGCCTGGTGGACGAGCTACGGGCAGCCCTGCCCCCGGAGTGCCACATCGTCAGCAACGTCATCATCCGACGCCACCCCTTCGACATCATCGTGATCTGTCCCCAGGGGCTGCTGGTGGTCCTCTACATCAAGGAGTGGGGCGGCGTCATCCACCCCGCCTTCGAAGGGGACTGGAAGCGCATCCTGCCCTCAGGCGAAGAGGAGGTGATCCCCAACCCCGGGGACGAGGTGGACCACAGCGCGGCCACCCTCACCAGCTTCCTGGAGGAGAAGTTCCCGGACCTCCACCCCCTGATCGACCACGTGCTGGTGCTGGCCAACCCCACGGCCGAGGTGGCCAAGACCGACGTCACCTGGCCCCAGATCGCCACCCCCGAGACCCTGGGCGCGATCCTGGCCTCCATGAACCGGTCTGCAGCCTTCGAACCCCTGGATCCCAAAGTCTACCGCAAACTGGTGGACGCCCTCCAGGCCCATCCGCCGGTGAGCGTGCGCCAGAAGTCCAGGCCCTTCATCTTCCGCAGGGGCCACGTCCTGGGCAGCGGACACAAGGTGTATACGGTCCAGGAAGCCATCCAGCACATGGACCAGCACCCGGACGACGGCATCCTGCACCTGCGCAACGGCACCCTGGCCCAGTGGTTCACCGAGCTGGGCGAACGAGATCTGGCCCGGCTGGTCCAGGAGGTGACCCGGGAGCCGAGTTCGGACCCCCGGGCCCAGCTGGAGACCTTCCTCCTGCGCACCGGCATGGTGGAGCGACCTCGCCTGGTCACGGAACCGGCTGCCGTGGACCTGGGACCGGTGCTCATCGGCCAGCAGGTGAAGGCCCAGCTACGCCTGCGGAAAGGCCGGGGCCGGGGCTACCTCTTCGGCCGCCTGCGCAGCAGCCAACCTTTCCTGCGCATCGATCCCCTCACCTTCAGCGGCGCCCCCCAGGACGTGAGCCTGGTCCTGGACACCCAGGCCCTGCCCATCACGGACCGGCCCCAGGAAGCCGCCATCCTGGTGGACTCCAGCGCAGGGGAAGAGCCCATTCCCGTGCCGGTGCGCTTCTGGGTGATGGGCCTGCCCACCCCCTTGACCCGCTTCCTGTTGCGTCCGCTGGCCTCCATGCTCCTGGTGGGCCTGGCCGGCCTGGGCGTCGGCTTCGGCCTGGCCGCCAGCGGTGCGCCCCAACTTGCCTGGCCGGATCCTCTGCAGAGCTGGATGGCCTTTCTGCCGGCCGCCTTCCAGTCTGGCTGGCCGCTGCTCCTGGCCCTCCTGGGCGGCGGGGTGGGCCTCTGGCACGGGCTGGTCCAGCCGGTGGCCTGGCCGGTGCAGTACGCGGCCCGACGCTGGCTGATCGCCACCGCCAGATGGTGGGGCATCCTGACCATCCTGGCCCTGGTGGCCCTGCTCTCCTGGCAGCGCTATCAGGTCGGTGAGGCCCTCTCGCCCTCCCAGCTGATCCAAGCCCTGCTCTTCTCCCTGGCCGGGGCCCTGCTCCTGGGCAGCGTGGCCAACATTCGCCGGGGCCGTTCCGCCCAGCGGGGCGAGCCCCCCCCAATCCGTCCCCTGCGCCGGCAGGCGTTAGGCCTGGCCGCAGCCGCCGCGGTGATCCTGCTTCTGGTGGCCAGCCTCCAGCGCATACCCGCTCTGGAACAGACCGCCCAGATCGACCAGACGGTGGAGACCGTCCAGGTCACGGCCACGGAGCGCATGAGCCAGTGGGAGGCCAGCCTGAACCAGATGACCGACCAGCTGCTCCTCCGCTACTACGACCGACGGGCGCCTTCCCGCTCCGTCTCCACCGCGGATCCGGGCCAGGAGTAGCCCCGGAGAGCGCCAGTCCAACCGAAAAACCGCCAAACATCTGCCAGGTCTGCACAGCCTGGCAGATCTTGCTGAAAACGGCTGTTGCCAGCCCGGGACGATGACGTTATCCTGGTCAGGAACAGAACCTTTTGAGCAGGATCAGAACCCTTTGAACAAACACAAAAAACCCTTTGAACAAACAAGGACAGACGTGATCTCATGAGCATCTGGGGCGTTTCACTGAGCATTCTGGTCGGCTGGCTGGCCGGGGCGCTGATCAACTGGGCGGCGGACATCCTGCCGGACCAGGAGCTCCGGGCCGCCCCCCGCGGTGCGGCCTCCTTCGCCCTCCCCCACTACTTCACCCTCCCCTGGTATCTGGCCCGCGGCGGCGTCTGCCCCCACTGCGGGGAGAAGCGGCCCTGGCGCGTCCCCCTGGTGGAGGCGGTCACGCCGGGGATCTTCCTCCTGGCCTGGCGCAGCTTCGGGGACGCCCCCCTGACCCTGGCCATCCTCTGGATCTACGCCACCTTCCTGCTCACGGTCCTGGTCATCGACCTGGAGCACCGGCGGGTCCTGAACAAGATGGTGCTGCCCGGCGCGGTGGCGGCCCTGGCCCTGAGCTTCCTGCCCGGCGCCCCCACCCCCTGGCAGGCCCTGCTGGGCGGGATCATCGGCTTCGCCCTCTTCCTGGTCATCGCCCTCATCGGCCGGGGCGCCATGGGCGCGGGGGACGTGAAGCTGGCCGGGCTCATCGGCCTGATGGTGGGCTACCCCAACGTGATCCCGGCCCTGGTCTTGGGGATCGTCCTGGGTGGGGCCGCGGCCCTGGCCCTGCTCCTCAGCCGCCGGGCCGGGCGCAAGTCCACCATGGCCTACGCGCCCTACCTGGCCCTGGGCGCGCTCCTGACCCTCTGGGGCACCCTGGGCGGTTGAGACGGCCCAGGCCCCTGCTCTCGACCCCGCGCTCGATTTTATGTCAATTTCGCACCAACGCGAGGCAATCGGTTTTCCTTTTTTCATCCCTTGGAGAAGAACATCCTGGAGAAGAGCATGCTGCGCGTGGAGAATGTGACTCGAGGAACGGTGTTGGTGGAAAACGGCCGGGTGGCGGACAACCGTTGGACCCGGCTGCGCGGGTTGATCGGAGTGCGGGAGCTGCCCCCCGGGGACGGCCTGCTCATCCGTCCCTGCAAGGGGGTTCACTGCATGTTCATGAGCATCCCCATCGACGTGATCTACGTGGACGG
Organism: uncultured Caldilineaceae bacterium; assembly: GCA_964416395.1. Taxonomy (GTDB): domain Bacteria; phylum Chloroflexota; class Anaerolineae; order Caldilineales; family Caldilineaceae; genus S144-5. The sequence continues at coordinate 33,573 of CAYQEB010000009.1, forward strand.
GGACGACCGGGTGGTGGACCTGGATCCGGAGATGAAGCCCTGGGCCATCGGTCGCCCCCGTCGGAAGAGCCGCTACGTCATCGAGCTGCCGGCCGGGACCATCGCCCGCACCGGCACCGCCCCCGGGGATCAGCTGAAGGTGGCGATGGGCTGAGGAGACGCTCCATCCACCTGCCCCAGGCCGCTCCGTCCGTCACGGCGAGGCGGCCGCGGACTCCGGCGGCATGAGCCGCTCCAGGAGCAGGCGCAGGATGTCCGACACGGTGATGATCCCCACCACGCGCCCCTCCTCCACCACCGGCAGCCCGCCCACTTTGTGGTCCAACATGAGCTGAGCGGCCTTGCGCAGGGAGTCCTCCGGCCCCACGGTGATGGGACCGGGCGTCATGAACTCCCGCACCTCCAGGCTGGCGGTCCTCAGATGCAGCTCCCAGCTGCTCAGCCCCTCTGCCTCCTTGGGGCGAGCCTCCCGCACATCCCCCATGGTCACGATCCCCAGCAGGCGTCCATCCTCGTCCACCACCGGCAGCCGGCGCACGTTGTTGATGCGCATGAGCTGGTAGGCGATGGGCAGGGTGGTGCGGGGATCCACGGTGATGGGATCCCGGGTCATGCAGTCGGCCACACGCAGTTCGTCCATGGCGCCCTCCTTTGCCAGTCACTCCTCCCGAACACACCGGTAGCCGTGGCGGGGATTCCCCCAATCCTTGCGCTGGTGGCCAATCCGCCCCTGATAGTTCACGTAGTAGGCCTCGTCCAGGCTGAACTCGTCTGCCGACCAGTAGTAGATGGGGTAGAGATCCGGCGCCCACAGGGGCGTCTCCTTGTCCGGCGTCACCCGGCAGTCGGCCCGCTCCGAGCGGCCATCCCAGACGCAGCCGGCGTTCTCCCCGTGGCGGGTCAGGGATCGGACGATCTCGTCGGTGGTGGGCATGCGCCAGATGTTCTGGGGTTCGTCGGAGAGGGAGAGGCCGTCCGCGCGGAGGTAGCGACAGAGGCCGGTGGTGGCCATCTCCTGGGCCGTGGCGTGGACGTCCTGGAGGCCGGGTTTCTCGCCCAGGCCCACTGGCGGGACCCCGTACCGGGCCAGGCTGTCCCAGGAGGGGTACCCGCCCCAGGGCTGCTGCCAGTTCCAGCCCGGCCCCAGGGGCGCCCAGGTCAGGGTGACGCCGTTCCCTTGGATGCGCCGAGCGCCCCGATCGCCATCGTCCTGCCGGGTGAGGAGGGTGGGCGCCCAGTAGAGGGTGACGCCCAGGGCCACCAGGAGCGGAAGGGCCACGGCGGTCTTCAGCCAGCGACGGCGGGCCCGAAGCAGCTCGAGCGTCTCTCCCCGGGCCTCGAGGATCCGACGACGCCGGCCTTCCACCAGGAAGAGGATGCCGATGACCGCCAGGGAGAGGCTGACCGGCCCCTGGGCCAGGACCTGCCGCCAGGTCAGCTGACCCAGGCGAGCCGCCCGCCCCCACCACCAGGCCGTGAAGGCCACCCCCACCAGGATCAGGAGCCAGCCCCCTGCCCGGGGCCAACGAATGGCCACCAGCGTCAGGATCAGGCAGACGACGCCGGGAACCAGGTAGGGCAGGCGGTTGGTCCAGCTCCCGAACCAGCCCTCGTAGTACATCTCCGCCACCCCCCAGAAGGTCCAGAGGGCTGTGACGGCGATCAGGAGAAGGGTGGCGACGAGCCCGGGGATGGGGCCGGGCGCCCCTTTGGTCCGCATGTCGGCCTCCAGCGGGGATGGATCCCTGGGACCGGGATCCATCCCCGGACGTTTGACTGGCCACACGCAGTGGAGCGAACCCTTCTAGCCCAAGAGCGTTCCTGTGGGGTCCATGCGCCAGGATTGGAGCACGCGCATGTAGTTGCCTCGCTCGAAGGCCGCCGGGTCCGCCACGTTGATCTGGCTCATGCTGCCCTGCATCTGCTCCACGGACTCATACTCGTGCTCCTCCATCCAGCGAACCATCTCGTCCAGCACCTCGCTGATGCGCCCGATGCCGTTGCGCAGCAGCTCCGAGGCCATCATGGTCACCTTGGCCCCGGCCATGAGCCCCTTGAGCACGTCCTCGTGGGTGTGCACCCCGCCGGTGATGGCGTAGTCGGCCCGCACCCGGCCGTAGAGGATGGCCACCCAGTGCAGGCGCAGGCGCAGTTCGTCGGAGTCGCTCAGCACCAGGTGCGGGACCACCTCCAGGTTCTCCAGGTCGAAGTCGGGCTGGTAGAAGCGGTTGAAGAGGACCAGGGCGTCCGCGCCGGCGTCCACAAAGCGCTGGGCCATGTTGGCGAAGGCGCTGAAGAAGGGGCCCACCTTCACCGCGATGGGGATGGTGATGCTCTCCCGCACATCCTTCACCACCTGGAGGTAGGTGTTCTCCATCTCCGTGCAGGTGATGTTGGGCTCTGTGGGGATGTAGTAGAGGTTCAGCTCCAGGGCGTCCGCGCCGGCTTCCTGGATCTTGCGGGCGTACTCGATCCAGCCGCCGGAGGAGATGCCGTTCAGGCTGCCGATGATGGGGATGTCCACCGCCTCCTTGGCCCGGCGGATGAGCTCCAGGTACTCCTCCGGCCCCACGTTGTAGCGCTCCAGATCCGGGAAGTAGCTCAGGGCCTCGCCGTAGCTCTCCGCGCCGTAGCTCAGGTAGTGATCCAGGACATGGCTCTCCTGGTTGATCTGCTCCTCGAAGAGGGAGTACATCACCACGGCCGCGGCCCCCGCGTCCTCCAGGCGGCGGATCTTGCCCACGCTGTCGGACAAGGGCGACGAGGACGGCACGATGGGGTGCTTCAGGGTCAGGCCCATGTAGGTGGTTGTCAGATCCATGGTTCCACTCCTCTGTGACTCCACTGCGACTCCTCTGGGACTCCTCTGGGACTCCTCGGTGACTCCTCTGGGACAGGACGCCCCGCTTAGCGGATGGACACGGCTCGCTGGGCGTTGCGCTCCTCTCGTTTGGCCATCTCTTCGTACTTGTACCAGCGCTCCAGGACCTCTTGCTGGGCCTCGTTGAGCAGCTCCTCGGCCCGCTCCGGGTTGCTCTGCTTGAGCATGCGGAAGCGGTTCTCGTTGTAGACGTAGGCCTCCAACGGGATCTTGGGAGCCCGGGAGTCCAGCTGGAAGGGGTTCTTACCCTGGGCCTTCAGCCGTGGATCGTAGCGGAAGAGAGGCCAGAACCCGGACTGGGTGGCCAGCTTCTGCTGCTCCATGCCCTTGGCCATGTCGATGCCGTGGGCGATGCAGTGGCTGTAGGCGATGATGATGGAGGGCCCGTCGTAGCTCTCCGCCTCCAGGAAAGCCCGCACCGTGTGGGTGTCGTTGGCGCCCATGGCCACCTGGGCCACGTAGACGTTGCCGTAGGCCATGGCCATCATGGCCAGGTCCTTCTTGGGCGTGGGCTTGCCCCCCGCAGCGAACTTGGCCACCGCGCCCAGGGGCGTGGCCTTGGAGGCCTGGCCGCCAGTGTTGGAGTAGACCTCCGTGTCCATGACCAGGATGTTCACGTTGCGCCCGCTGGCCAGGACGTGGTCCAGGCCACCGTAGCCGATGTCGTAGGCCCAGCCGTCGCCGCCCACGATCCAGACCGACTTGGGCACCAGCATGTCGGCCAGGCTGAGGAGATCCCGGGCCGCGGGATCCTCCAGACCGGCCAGCTTCTCCTTCAGGGCCGCCACCCGAGCCCGCTGACCCTCGATGCCCTGGTGATCCCAGGCCCGGAAGGCCAGCAGCTCGTCCGCCAGCTCCTCCCCGATGAGACCCCGCAGGCGATCCACCAGCTCCCGGGCGTACTCGGTCTGCTTGTCCAGGGTCAGGCGCATGCCCAGGCCGAACTCCGCGTTGTCCTCGAAGAGGGAGTTGCTCCAGGCCGGCCCCCGTCCTTCCTTGTTGTAGGTCCAGGGAGTGGTGGGCAGGTTGCCGCCGTAGATGCTGGAGCAGCCCGTGGCGTTGGCGATCAGGGCCCGGTCACCGAAGAGCTGGCTCATGAGCTTCAGGTAGGGGGTCTCGCCGCAGCCGGCGCAGGCCCCAGAGAACTCGAAGAGGGGCGTGAGCAGCTGGATGTTCTTCACGCTGTTGTACTTCAGGACCGGCAGCTCCGCCGGGTGCTCCGCAGGCTGCTCTGTGGGGAGCGGATCCACGGTGACGTGGCCATCCCCGTTGTGGATCACCGGACCGTTGCCGCCGCCGTTGTGCCCGTTGGCGTAGAGGGGATAGTCGGGCAGCTCCAGGAAGAAGTCCCAGTGCTTGCGGCCCTGCTCCCGCAGAGGCAGCTGGGGCGCCATGTTGATGGCCTTGCGCCCCACCGCCCGCTTGTCCTTGGCCGGGCAGACCTCCACGCAGAGGCTGCAGCCGGTGCAGTCCTCCACCGCCACCTGGAGGGTGTACATGAGCCCGGGCATCTCCTTCCAGCGGGCCGGCGCGTACTTGAAGCCCTCCGGCCCCTTGGCCATGGTGGCCTCGTCCGCCACCTTGGCCCGGATCACCGCATGGGGGCAGACCAGGACGCATTTGCCACACTGGATGCAGATGTCCGGCTCCCAGACCGGCACCTCCAGGGCGATGTTGCGCTTCTCCCACTTGGTGGTGCCGCTGGGCCAGGTGCCGTCGTCGGGCAGGGCGCTCACCGGCAGCAGATCCCCGTCCCCGGCGATCATCTTGGCCGTGACCTCCTGGACGAAGGGCGGGGCCTCCGGCGGCACCACCGGCGGCATCTCGATGGTGCTGGTCACCCGGTCCGGCGCCTCCACTTTGTGCAGGTGCTCCAGGGCGGCGTCCACCGCGGCGAAGTTCTTGCGCACCACGATCTCGCCCCGCTTGCCGTAGGTCTTGCGGATGGCCTCCTTGATGCGGGCGATGGCCTCGTCCTGGGGCAGGATGCCGCTGATGGCGAAGAAGGCGGTCTGCATGATGGTGTTGATGCGCACGCCCAGCCCCAGCTGCTTGGCCAGGTCATAGGCGTCGATGACGTAGAACTGGAGCTTCTTCTCGATGATCTGCTCCTGCACCTCCCGGGGCAGTTGATCCCAGACCTCGTCCGGGCCGAAGGGGGCGTTGAGCAGGAAGGTGGCCCCCTCCTTGGCCGGCTCCAGCACCTTGTAGCGCTGGAGGAAGCCGAACTGATGCACGGCCACGAAGTTGGCGGTGCTGATCAGGTAGGTGCTGCGGATGGGCTTGGGGCCGAAACGCAGGTGGGAGATGGTCCGGGCCCCGGCTTTCTTGGAGTCGTAGACGAAGTAGCCCTGGGCGTAGTTGGGGGTCTCCTCGCCGATGATCTTGATGGAGTTCTTGTTGGCGCTCACCGTGCCGTCGGAACCCAGGCCCCAGAAGATGGCCCGCACCACCTCGTCCGGCTCGATGTGGAAGTTGGGATCGTAGTCGATGCTGCTGCCGGTCACGTCGTCGTGGATGCCCACGGTGAAGTGGTTCTTGGGGCGCTCCTTGGCCATCTCCTGGAAGAGCCCCCGGATCATGGCCGGAGTGAACTCCTTGGAGGAGAGGCCGTAGCGGCCGCCGATGACCCGGGGCAGCTGAGTGAAGGGGGCCTCGCCCAGGCTGAAGGCCTCGTTCACCGCGGTGACCACATCCTGGTAGAGGGGCTCCCCCGCGCTGCCCGGCTCCTTGGTTCGATCCAGGGCGGCGATGACCTTCACCGTGGGGGGCAGGGCCGCCACCAGGTCCTTGCCAGAGAAGGGGCGGAAGAGGCGCACCTTCAGCACGCCCACCTTCTCCCCCTGGCCGACCAGGTGCTCCACCGTCTCGTGGGCCGTCTCGCAGCCGGAGCCCATGAGCACGATGACCCGATCCGCGTCCGGCGCGCCCACGTAGTCGAAGAGGTGGTAGTGGCGCCCGGTCAGCTCCCCGAAGCGGGCCATCGTCTCCCGCACCACATCCGGGGCGGCCAGGTAGTAGGGGTTGGCCGCCTCCCGGCTCTGGAAGAAGACATCCGGGTTCTGGGCCGTGCCCCGGATGAAGGGCCGGTCCGGGGAGAGGGCCCGCTGCCGGTGGGCCCGGACGAGCTCATCGTCGATCATGGCCCGGATGGTCTCTTCGTCCAGCGGGCTGATCTTGCTCACCTCGTGGGAGGTGCGGAAGCCGTCCATGATGTGGAGGAAGGGCACCCGGGCCTTCAGGGTGCTGGCCTGGGCGATGAGGGCGAAGTCGTGGGCTTCCTGGACCGAGGCGGCGAAGAGCATGCCCCAGCCGGTGGCTCGGGCGGCCATCACGTCGCTGTGATCGCCGAAGATGGAGAGGGCGTGGGTGGCCACAGTGCGGGCGGCGATGTGGAAGACCGTGCTGGTCAGCTCCCCGGCGATCTTGTACATGTTGGGGATCATGAGGAGCAGGCCCTGGCTGGCGGTGAAGGTGGTGGTCACCGAGCCGGACTGCAGGGCCCCGTGCACCGCGCCGGCCGCGCCCCCCTCGGACTGCATCTCCACCACCAGGGGCGTGGTGCCCCAGAGGTTCTTCTGGCCCTGGGCGCTCCACATGTCCGCGAACTCGCCCATGGGCGACGCCGGGGTGATGGGGTAGATGGCGATCACCTCGTTGACCTTGTAGGCCACCCGAGCGACCGCCTCGTTGCCATCAATGGTGACGTATGATTTCGACATAGCGATTCCTCCCAAAGGAACGGAAGCGATGGAAAGGTGAATCACGACAGACGGAATTCACAGGATGCGTACGGAACGGCTCACGGGTGAATCTCGATCCTGGGTGAACCTCGCGAGAGAGCGAACGTGTGCGG
>CAYQEB010000009.1:40409-44371 GCA_964416395.1 uncultured Caldilineaceae bacterium
TGATCCGCTTCGGTGTGGGCCCAAAGATGGGTTGCTGAGCGGCGAACCGTCCCCTGAACGGTTGCCCATTCCCAATTATAGAACCCGTACCCCACCCCCTCCCCGGACAGATGGTGAGTCCTTCACCTGGCTACCTGGCTAGGTTCCCAGACAGGGAAAAGCGGCCAGCATCCCGATGGCGCTGACCGCTTTTTCCAGACTCCGAGAGCCAGGGGCAAGGAGGCTAGGCTGGCTCGATCTCGATGCTGGTGAGCAAGATCTCCTGAGCGTGGGGATCCGTGGGATCCGCGGCCTCCTGGATGACCAGCTCCGCCCCTTCGCAGATGGAGCCCTGGCTGGCCTCCTGGAAGTGCTCCCGGAAGTGCTCCGGGGAGATGTGGGCCAGAGGCCCCAGGGTCACGTCCACCCGGATCACCCGCTGGGCCTGGTTGATCCGGGCGATGGACTCGATCTGGGCCAGCAGGCTGGCCATGAGGGAACGTTCGTGCATGGTGCTCCTCCCGATGTCAGGGTGTCATCCGCCGGGCATGGGCTGGGCCAGCTCCTGGAGGATGCGGTCCGCCACCGCGGGGACCGCGGCGGCCACCGGGGGCGAAAGCCCCTCCCCGGCGCCGAAGTCCGCCCCCTGGATGCCGTAGATGACCAGGGCGGGCGGCAGTTGACCCAGGACCCGAGCCAGCTCCACCGCTTCGGCCAGGCTGAAGGCGTGGGTGGAGTAGTGGAAGAACTCGGTGGGGATGGGCTGCTCCCAGGGATCCAGCCGGTAGATGGTCCCTGGGACCCCGCCCGCCTGGACCGCGTCCACCAGGATCACCCGCTGGGCCCCCTGCCAGGCCTCCATCAGGGCCGCGCCCTCGCCGCTCTCCGCCCGCAGCTCCACACTGGGTAGATCCTGGCCTGGCAGATCCCGGCCGGCCAGCTCCTGGAGCACGGCCAGCCCCGCGCCGTCGTCCCGCCGGTAGCGGTTGCCCAGGCCGATGATCCGGACGGGTGCGCTCGTGTGGGCCATCACTCCTCCTGGATCTCCAGCTTCAGGAAGTGGGTGGCGCAGGAGATGCAGGGATCGTAGTTGCGGATGGCCTGCTCGCACTGCCAGGTGAGCTCGTCCTTGGGCAGATCCAGGCGCCCCGGCACGAAATCCCACAGATCCTCCTCGATGGTCTTCTGGTTCTGGGAGGTGGGCGGGACGATCTTGGCGTCCTGGATGATCCCCGCATCGTCCAGCTTGTAGCGGTGATAGAGGAGGCCCCGGGGCGCTTCGCTGGCCCCGTAACCCACCCCGGCCCGGGGCTCCACGGGAACGGCCGGCCGGTCCGGCTCCTGGTACTCGTCGATGATGCGCAGGGCCTCGTCGCAGGCGTAGAGGGTCTCCACGCTGCGCACGATGATGCTCTGGAAGGGGTTGTTGCAGACGGGCCCCAGCCCCGCCTCCCGGGCCGCTTCCTGGGCCAGGGGCGAGAGCTTGTCGAAGTTCAGGCTGTAGCGGGCCATGGGCCCCACGTGGTAGGCGCCTCGGCCGCGGAGCACCGACTGGAGGGCGTTGCTGTAGCCCACGTGCTCCTCCTCGAAGTGCTGGTCGTACTCCTGGACCGGGATGTCCAGCCCGCTGCTGGAGACGATGCGGCCGGCGTGGAGGGGGTACTCGTCCGGGTGGCGCAGGGCCACGAACTCGTACGCCCGCTGGAAGTCGGGGAAGGGCAGGCCGGCCGTCCAGCGCACCGTCTCCAGGGCCGCGTCCCGGGCCCACTTGAGCTGCTCCGCCAGGTCGGCCAGCTCCCGCTTCCGGGGCGTCCGGTAGAAGCCCCCCACCCGCACGTTGATGGGGTGGATCTCCCGGCCGCCCAACAGGCGCACGATCTCGTTGCCGATCTTCTTCAGCTTCAACCCCTGCTGCACCACCTCCGGGTAGTCCCGGGCCATCTGGATGGCGTCCTGGTAGCCCAGGAAGTCCGGTGCGTGGAGCATGTAGATGTGGAGCACATGGCTCTCGATCCACTCGCCGCAGTAGATGAGCCGGCGCAGCTCCCGCAGGGGGCCCTCCACCTGGACGCCCAGCGCGTCCTCCATGGCGTTCACCGAGCTCATCTGGTAGGCGATGGGGCAGATGCCGCAGATGCGGGCGGTGATGTCCGGCGCCTCGGTGAACTTGCGCCCCCGCAGGAAGGCCTCGAAGAAGCGGGGCGGCTCGAAGATCTTCAGTTTCACGTCCGCCACCTGGCCGTTCTTCACCCGCAGGTAGAGCGCGCCCTCGCCCTCCACCCGGGCCAGGTAGTCCACTTTGATGGTGCGGCTGCGGGGTTTGGCCGCGGTCTTACTGCTCATGGGCCTCACTCTCCTTTCGGAATGGCTCCGCGTAGGCGTTGAACCCCCGGAAAGCCCGGACCAGGTCGTCCGCTGGGACGTCCAGACGGGTCTGCCACCAGTGGGCCAGGGAGCCGGTGTTGGGCGATTCCTGGGGGCCGAAGCAGGCGTAGCAGCCCCGGTCGTAGGCTGGGCAGAGGGCGCCGCAGCCGGCCTGGGTCACCGGGCCCAGGCAGGGGACGCCGTGGGCCACCATGACGCAGAGATTGCCCCGGAGCTTGCACTCCAGACAGACGCTGTAGGTGGGAATGTTGGGCTTGCGGCCGTTCAGATAGGCGTTGACCACTTCCAGGAGCTGCGCCTTGTTGATGGGGCAGCCCCGCAGCTCGAAGTCCACGAAGACGTGCTCCGCGATGGGGGTGGAGCGCTCCAGGGTCTCGATGTACTGGGGCTGGGCGTAGACCAGGGAGATGAACTCCTGGACGTCCTGGAAGTTGCGCAGGGCCTGGATGCCCCCCGCGGTGGCGCAGGCCCCGATGGTCACCAGGAAGCGGGAGGCCTTGCGCACCTGGCGGATGCGCTCCGCGTCGTGGGGCGTGGTGATGGAGCCCTCCACCAGGGAGAGGTCGTAGGGGCCTCGGACCACGGCTCGGGTGGCCTCAGGGAAGTAGGCGATCTCCACTGCGCCGGCCACGGCCAGGAGCTCGTCCTCGCAGTCCAGCAGGCTCAGCTGGCAGCCGTCGCAGGAGGCGAACTTCCAGACGGCAAGCTTGGGTCGTTGTCTTCGGGTCGGCATGTCACACCTCCCACTTGCCGAAGATGGCGCGGACCTGGTCGAAGCGGAAGACCGGTCCGTCCTTGCAGATGAACTTGGGGCCGAACTGGCAGTGGCCGCAGAAGCCCACCGCGCACTTCATGTTCCGCTCCATGGAGAGGTAGATCTGCTCGTGGGTCAGGCCCCGCTTCTCCAGGGCCGCCACGGTGTAGCGCATCATCACCTCCGGCCCACAGACCAGGGCGATGGTGTCGTCCGGGTCAAAGGGGGCATGGGGGATGAGGGTGGTGACCACCCCCACGTTGCCCCGCCAGCCGCTGGTGGCCCGGTCCACCGTGGCGAAGACCTCCACGTCCAGGCGGGCGCTCCAGCGCTCCAGCTCCCGGCGAAAGACCATGTCCTCCTGGGTGCGGGCGCCGTAGAGGATCACGATGCGGGCGTACTTCTCCCGTTGGGCCAGGAGCTGGTAGATGGCCGGGCGCAAGGGGGCCAGCCCGATGCCCCCGGTGACGATCACCACGTCCCTGCCTTCCGCCTGAGCCAGAGGCCAGGCGCTGCCGAAGGGCCCTCGCACCCCCAGGACATCCCCCTTGCCCAGGCGGCTCATGGCCCGGGTCACCGTGCCCACGGCCCGGGTGGTGTGGATCAGCCGCTCCGGTTGGCCGGGATCCCCGCTGATGGAGATGGGGATCTCGCCCACGCCGAAGACGTAGAGCATGTTGAACTGGCCGGGCGCAAAGGTCATGGCGGTCCCCTGGTCCACGGGGGTCAACTCCAGGGTGAAGGTGTCGTGGTTCTCCCGACGCCGCTGCAGGATCCGGTGCCAGCGGGGCGCCATGGGGTCCACGGCCTGGATGGGTTCCGCTGACATGGTGTTGAGCTGACC
>CAYQEB010000009.1:44471-51451 GCA_964416395.1 uncultured Caldilineaceae bacterium
TCCTGTATCCATTCGCTGCCCTCGCTTTGGGAATGAGATGGCTGGACAGGCCGAACAACGCGTCTAGGATCGGCCGTACACGTCCAGGAGCTGAAGCCGGGTGGCCTGGAGCCGGTCCACCATGATGGAGGCGAAGCGGCGCATGAGCTCGTAGCCCAGCTTGGGATCCTCCTGGCACTTGTCCCGCAGGCACTTGCCGTCGAAGGCGATGGCCCGAGTCACCTCCAGGGCCCGAGCGTCGAAGTGCCAGCGGTAGGGCGGGAAAAGCCAGGACCAGCCCAGCACCTCCCCTGCGCCGATGGTCTGGATGGTGATGGCCCCTCGCTCGGGGATGTAGGTGGAGAGGGCCACCCGGCCATGCCGGATCAGGAAGAAACGGTCGGCCTCGTCCCCCTCTCGGAAGAGGAACTCGCCGGCCTGGAAGCGCACGTTCTGGGCGCATCCGGCGATCACGTCCAGGTGTTCGGGGGCCAGCCCCCGAAAGAAGGGGTGCTCCGCGATGAGATCCTTCATCGTCTGCATGGGTGAACCTCCTTTGCCGCAGAGATGCCGCAGGAATGCCGCGGGAATACGGGGAGAAGCCGCGGCAACCAGTCGGGAGCCCGGGGGACGAACGATGCAGGGGACCCAGGATCAGGCCGGGATCTGGCCTCGGATGGCGGCCACCTCCTGGGTGATGTCGATGCCCACCGGGCACCAGGTGATGCAGCGTCCGCAGCCCACGCAGCCGATGACGTCGAACTGATCTTGCCAGGTGGCCAGCTTGTGGGTCATCCACTGGCGGTAGCGGGAGCGGGCCGAGGAGCGCACGCTGCCCCCGTGCATGTAGGAGAACTCCATGGTGAAGCAGGAGTCCCAGATGCGGCGGCGCTCCGCCTCCTGGCCGGTCAGGTCCGTCACGTCCTCCACCGTGGTGCAGAAGCAGGTGGGGCAGACCATGGTGCAGTTGGCGCAGGTGAGGCAGCGGGCGGCCACCTCCTCCCAGCGGGGGTGCTCCAGGTTGGCGTAGAGGAGCTCCTTCAGGCCGGCCGTCTCCATCTGCCGGCCCATCTGGCGAGAGGTCTCGGCCTCGATCTCCTCCACCCGGGCTCGGTCCTCCGGTGTGGCTGGCCGGTGGGCCACCTGGGCCATGACCTCCGCGCCGGCGGGGGAGCCCACCTCCACCACGAAGTCGTGGCGCTCCCCGTCCAGGAGCTCGGTCAGGGCCAGGTCGAAGCCCTTGCGGGCCCGGGGGCCTGTCCCCATGGAGGTGCAGAAGCAGGTGCCACCAGCCTGGCCGCAGTTCACCGCCACCAAGAAGAGACTGGCCCGGCGGCTGCGGTAGATGGGATCCACATAGGGGCCTTGCAGGAAGACCCGGTCCTGGATCTGAATGGCGTGCAGCTCACAGGGCCGCACGCCGAAGAAGGCATATCGGGGGTGTTCCTGGGGGGACTCCACAAGCTCGAAGCCCTCCTCGGTGCGACGGGATCGCCAGAGGGTGACGGTGGGGGGATGCAGGAAGCGTTTCCACGAAGAAGGCCCTACAACGTAACCGAAGAGGGCCTCATCGCTCCGCTTTTCCAGGCGGTAATGACCGCCGTCCTGCCTGTCCGTCCAACCGATGGGGAGATCCGCTACCGAGGAGAGCTCATCGTACTGGATGGCGCCGTCCCGGACCCGGGGGCCCAGCACCTGGTAGCCCTGATCCGCCAGGGCGTCCAGGAGCTGCTGGAGATCCTCTCGGGCCACGACCACGGCCGCGCCGACTCCGAGTGTCTGGCTGTTCATTTCCGAACCATGCCCTCCCGATGGATGTAGGTGTGAGAAAAGCCTCCTGAAACGAACGAGTGGACGGGTCTGAAAACATGGGTGAACGCACGGGTCGACTCACGGGTTAGCAGATGGAAACACGGGACTGGAAACACGGGGCAACACGAAACCGGAAACCTGAAACGCGCAACAGGGCGCCGAGACCCACGCGACGACACGATGGGGCCACGGGCTGGTCCGGGATCAGCCGGTCTCCCGGGCGTCCAGCACGTGATCCCCCAGCTTCTCCAGGGTGTCCACCAGCTGGTCCTTGCTCACGCCCCGCACCTTGACCAGGAGGCGCCGGTGGCCTGGGGCCAGCTCATCGAAGGTGCCCACGCTGAGGATGTTGCCCCCCAGGTTGTAGATGGCCTGGGCCAGCTCCGCCAGCACCCCCTTGCGCTCGGGCACGTCCAGGGTCAGGCGCAGGCCTGGCACACCGCCCCCCAGCATCTCCACAAAGGACTTGAAGATGTCCGTCTCGGTGATCACGCCGATGACGTGTTTGTTCTCATCCACCACCGGCAGGCCGCCGATCTTCTTGTCCACCATGAGCTTGGCCGCCTCCTCGATGGGCGTGTCCGGCGTGGTGGTGAAGACCTTCTTGGTCATGATCTGGTCCACCGTCAGCTTGGCCAGCAGGTAGTTCAGCTCCCAGACCGAGAGGGAGGTGGCCGGGGACGGGGAGGCGTAGAGCAGATCCCGTTCGGAGACGATGCCCACCAGCTCGCCCTTCTTGTTCACCACAGGCAGACGGCGGAACTTGTGCTCCTGCATCAGCTTCAGGGCGTCCTGGTAGGGGGTGTCTGGGGTCACGGTGATGGCTGGCGACGCCATGCGATCACGTACGAACATGGTCGATCCTCCTTTGTGTGAAGACGATAGGGCCCGGGCGGCGACAGGGAGCGGAAGAAGCCGGGTGGCAGAGGCCGGGGCGGGAGTTGGGGAGAGGGTGCATCCCCAACTCCCTGTCCGTTCCCCTGTACACCCGTTTTCCCCGTCACCTAACCAGGTGTCATTCTTTCTGTTGCGCTTCCTGTTGCTCCTTCAAAGCGGCGTGGGCTGCGGCCAGGCGAGCCACCGGCACCCGGAAGGGGGAGCAGCTCACGTAGTTCAGCCCCACGCCGTGACAGAACTCGATGCTCTTGGGATCCCCGCCGTGCTCGCCGCAGATGCCCACCTCCAGCTCCGGCTTGGTGGCCCGGCCCTGCTCCACGCCCATGGCGATGAGCTTGCCCACGCCCTCCCGATCCAGGGTGGCGAAGGGGTTCTCCGGCAGGATGCCCATGCGCAGGTAGTCGATGAGGAAGCCGGCCTCCGCGTCGTCTCGGCTGATCCCGAAGGTGGTCTGGGTCAGATCGTTGGTGCCGTAGGAGAAGAAGTCCGCCTCCTGGGCGATCTGGTCCGCGGTGAGGGCGGCCCGAGGGATCTCGATCATGGTGCCGAACTTGTAGTCCACCTGGATGCCCTGCTCCTCCATGACCTGCTTGGCCACCTCCTCCAGCCGGGCTTTCTGGACCTTGAGCTCGTTCACGTGGCTGGTCAGGGGGATCATCACCTCCGGATGGACATCCACCCCCTCCTTGGCCACCTCGCAGGCCGCCTCGAAGATGGCCCGCACCTGCATCTGGGTCAGCTCGGGCATGGCGATGCCCAGGCGCACCCCCCGCCGCCCCAGCATGGGGTTGGCCTCCCGCAGGCTCTCCAGCCGATCCAGGATCCGTTCCTTCTCTTCGACAGAGTGGAGCAGCTGGTCGATCTCCTGCAGAGTGCCGGCCCGGAGCAGGCGGATCTTCTTGTCCGATAGGTCGTGGACCAGCTCCTCGTAGGAGGGCAGGAACTCGTGCAGGGGCGGGTCGATGAGGCGGATGATCACCGGCAGGCCGTCCATCACCCGGAAGAGCCCCTTGAAGTCCTCCCGCTGATGGGGCAGCAGGGCCTCCAGCACCTCCCGGCGCTCGGTGGGGGATTCGGTCATGATCATGCGCTGGACCAGGGGCAGCCGGTCCGTCTCGAAGAACATGTGCTCCGTGCGGCAGAGGCCGATGCCCTCCGCCCCGTACTCCCGGGCCCGCTGGGCGTCCTGGGGGTAGTCCGCGTTGGTCCAGACGCCCAACTTCCGGAACTCGTCCGCCCAGGAGAGGAGCCGCTTCAGCCAGGGGTCGGAGATGTCCGGCACCCGGGTCTCCAGCTTGCCCAGGAAGACCTGGCCCGTGGTGCCGTCGATGGAGATCCACTCGCCCTCCTTGATCTCGTGCTCCCCCACCCACATGATGCGGTGATCCAGGTCGATGTCCAGGGCGGCCACCCCCACCACGGCCGGCTTGCCGAACTGGCGAGCCACCAGGGCCGCATGGCTGGTGCGCCCGCCCCGGCTGGTGAGGATGCCCTGGGCCGCCAGCATGCCGTGGACGTCGTCCGGCTTGGTCTCCGGCCGCACCATGATCACCGGCTTGCCCGCCTTGGCCCACTCCTCGGCCAGGTCTGCGTCGAAGGCCACCACGCCCACCGCCGCGCCCGGGGAGACGTTCAGCCCTGTGGCCAGGAGCCGCCCCTGGGCCACGGCCTGCTCCTTGGATTCGGGATCGAACTGGGGGTGCAGGAAGAAGTCCACCTGGTCCGGCTCCACCCGGAGGACCGCCTCTTCCCGGCTGATGAGCCCCTCCTCGGCCATGTCCACGGCGATGCGCACCGCGGCCTGGGCCGTGCGCTTGCCGTTCCGGGTCTGCAGGAGCCAGAGTGTGCCCTTCTCGATGGTGAACTCCATGTCCTGCATGTCCCGGAAGTGACGCTCCAGCTTCTGGGCCACCTCCTCCAGCTGCCGGTAGATCTGGGGCATCTCCTTTTTCAGCTCCTCGATGGGCTTGGTCAGGCGGATGCCGGCCACCACGTCCTCGCCCTGGGCGTTGGTCAGGTAGTCGCCCTCCAGCTTCCTCTCGCCGGTGGTGGCGTTGCGGGTCATGGCCACGCCGGTGGCCGAGTCGTCCCCCATGTTGCCGAAGACCATGGTGACGATGTTCACCGCGGTGCCCAGGTCGTGGGGGATGCCGGCCGCGTTGCGGTAGTCGATGGCCCGCTTGCCGTTCCAGGACTTGAAGACCGCCTCGATGGCCAGGCGCAGCTGGGTCCAGGGATCCTGGGGGAAGTCGTGGCCGGTGTGGCGACGGACGATACGCTTGAACTCCTTCACCACGGCCTTCCAGTCCTCCGCGGTGAGCTCCGCGTCCGTCTCCACCCCCCGCTTTCGCCGGTACTCGGCCAGCACCTCCTCGAAGGGCTCGTCCGGCACACCCATGACCACGCTGCCGAACATCTGGATCAGGCGGCGGTAGGAGTCGTAGGCGAAACGAGGGTCATTGGTCAGGCGAGCCAGGCCCTC
Organism: uncultured Caldilineaceae bacterium; assembly: GCA_964416395.1. Lineage (GTDB taxonomy): Bacteria > Chloroflexota > Anaerolineae > Caldilineales > Caldilineaceae > S144-5. Next base: position 49,642 of record CAYQEB010000009.1, read on the forward strand.
CACCGTCTCGTCGTTCAGGCCGATGTTCAGGACCGTGTCCATCATGCCGGGCATGGAGAACTTGGCCCCGGATCGGCTGGAGACCAACAGGGGGTTGGAAGGGTCGCCGAACTTCTTGCCCGTCTTCGCCTCCAGCTCGTGGATGGCCTCCAGGACCTGCTCCCACAGCCCTGGGGGGAACTGCTCGCCTGCCCGCAGGTAGGCCATGCAGGCCTCGGTGGTCACGGTGAAGCCCGGGGGCACAGGGACGCCCAGGCGGGTCATCTCGGCCAGGTTGGCTCCCTTGCCGCCCAGCAGGGCCCGCACCGCGTCCCAGTCACCGCCGACCCGCTCCTCCACTTCCTCGATCTCGTCGAACAGATAGACCCACTTCCGGGCCTGTTCCTGGGGTTGGGCCCCCTTCTCGGGAACCTGGACAACTTCGGCTGACATGCTTTCGCTCCTTTGATGAGGCTAGCTGAATGAGATCCACGCCGACCAGCCCCCTCCTGCCTCTCGCGCAAGGAATCGTCCGGTCCGATCCCGGGGCGATCCCCTGTCACCTGGAAGCGAGCTCCTCTCAGCTCGTTTTCTCCTCGGGTTCCTGCCCCCGGGCTCTTAGGCCTGGGGCTTTCCCTCTTGGGGCTTCTCCTCTTCGGATCCTTCGCCCGATCCTTCGCCCGGGGCCTGGCCACCCCGGCCCGCGGCGCCCCGCACCAGGAGCAAAGGCCGGGAAGCGCTGTGCAGCACCTTGTCCGCCACGCTGCCGAAGACCCAGCGGCCCAGGCCAGAGCGGCCGTGGGTGCTCATGACGATCAGGCCCACGCCTTCCCGCTCCGCCACGTCGATGATCACGTCCGCGGGCCGCCCTTCCACCACCACGATCTCGCTGGTGACGCCCTCTTCCTGGAGCCGCGCCTGGACCTGCCGCAGGTACTTCTCCGCCTGCTGCTTCAGCTCCTCGATGGAGATGTCGCTGAGGAACTCCGGCGCGCCCAGGGGCATGTAGAGGACCAGCTCCTCCAGGGGCAGGATGGCCTGGACCAGCAGGATGCTGGCGTTGTTCTCCTTGGCCAGGGCCAGGGCATGGGGCAGGGCCTGCTCCGCCAGCTCCGAACCGTCCAAGGGCGCCAGGATCTGGCGCAGCTCCGTCTCCTTGGGCGTCTCCATGGAGGGGCGCACCAGCAGCACCGGCCGCTCCGCGCTGCGCACCACCCGATCCGCCACACTGCCGATGAGCCAGCGGGTGAGGCCCGAGTAGCCGTGGGTGGTCATGGCGATGAGGTCCACATCCTGGGCGTCCGCGAACTCACAGATGGTGGCGGCCACATCCCCCGCGGTGACATGGGTGTAGACGGTGTAGCCCATCTCCCGCAGCTCGCCCTTCTTCTGGCGCAGGTACTCCCGGGCTTCCTCGTAGAGCTTGTCCACGTCCAGGGCCGGGGGAGCCAGCTCCGCCACCATGTCCGGGCGCAGCACGTCCCGGTAGCCGTAGAGGGTCACCACCCGGAGCAGGTAGATCTCCACCTTCTTGGGCGGGAACATCTGCTCCACGTGGGCCAACACCCGCTCCGCCAGGCTGGAACCGTCCAAGGGTATCAGAATCTTTCGGTACATGTCGCCCTCCCACAGAGTAGTTTGCGCATCCGCTCTGCTCGGCCCTGGCCCCACCTGTGGATCGGCCCGATCAACCTGGCCGGCGCGGCCGAAGCAGGCGCCTGTGTGTTCCTTCCAGGCCCAGTGTAGCCCAGGCCAGGAGCCAATGCACCCACCCAGAGAACAGCCTCCAGCCTGGACAAGTGGCCAGGTTTCCTCCGATGAATTCAGCCCG
>CAYQEB010000009.1:51551-67600 GCA_964416395.1 uncultured Caldilineaceae bacterium
CTGTCGAGTGCATCCTGCCGGATCCGGCCTGGGGGATCCGGTCGGCTCCGGTGAGGGGCCGGGGCTAACGCCGGGCAGAGGCCACCCGCCGACGCCGCTCCTGGCGCTCCTGGCGGATCCGCTGGCTCAGTCCAGGCGTGGAGCCACCCCGGCGCACGTTGATCACCTCCGCCATGATGGCCACGGCGATCTCCGCGGGGGTGATGGCGCCGATGTCCAGCCCCACCGGGGCATGGATGCGGTCGAACTTCTCCGGAGGAATGCCCTGCTCCCGCTCCAGCAGCTCGTAGACGGCCCGGATGCGCCGCTGGCTGCCGATCATGCCGATGTAGGCCACGGGATCGTCCAGCACCTCCAGCAGACAGGCCACGTCGTGCTGATGCCCCCGGGTCACCAGGACGATGTAGGTGTCCGGGTCGAAGGTGGGCCTGCCCTGGCGCAGGCAGGCCAGCTCCTCCCGGAAGGGGCCGGCCACCACCCGGTCCGCAGTGGGGAAGCGGTCCGGATGGGCGTACTGGGGCCGGTCGTCCAGGACGGTCACCTGGAACTCGGCGATCTTGGCCACCGCGGCCAGGGGCACCGCGATGTGCCCAGCCCCCACGATGATCAGGTGGGGCGGCCGGGCCTGGACCTCCACGAAGATCTGGGCCTGGCCTCGATCGGTCTCGTAGCGGAGGAGCCGGTGTTGCTTCTCCTGGATGGCCTGTGCCGCGTCCTGGAGCAGCTCCTCGGTCAGCGCGCCCAGGGCCAGATCCCCCACCAGGGGCGGTTCGCGCTCGGGCCGCAGCACGGCGTGGCGTCCCTGGGCCGGGGCCAGCTCCCCCCCCGCTTCTGTGACGGTAAGCAGGGCTGCGGGCTCCCGCCGGTCGATGGCCGCCAGCAGAGCCTCCAGCAGGGCCGGCTCCATCGGCTGCTCCACGAAAAGGGACATGACGCCGCCACAGACCCCCAGGCTCTGCATGGAGATGTCGTCGGTCAAGTCCACGTGGACGGTGCGGGGCGCGCCCTCCTGGATGGTGTCCAGGCCAGCCCGGATCACGTCCGCCTCCCCGCAGCCGCCGCCCACGGTGCCCACGTGTTGGCCATAGGGGTGGACGATCATCTTGGCCCCCACTTCCCGGGGCACGGATCCCCGAGCCCGGGTGATGGTGGCCACGGCCACGGGCAGACCTTGATCCAGGAGCCGTTTCAGCTGGTGGTAGATGGTGGACATAGGGCCTGATACTCCTCGAAGGTGTCCAGATCCCGGAGCACCGCATCGGTGGCGACGGTGACGTAGCGGATCTGTTCGGCGTGTCGATGCAGGAGGTCCCGCAGGGTGGCGTCCGGCCCCAGGGCCAGGAGCTCGTCCCAGAGGGACCGGGGCAGAAAGATGGGGTGGCCTCGACGTCGGTTGTGGCTGGGGACCACAATGCGGCGGGGCGTGGACCGGGCCTGGGCCACCAGGGCCTGGATCACCGACCAGGGGATGTGGGGCTGATCCCCCAGGGCCAGCAGGGTTCCCAGCAGGGGCGTTCCTTCCGCAAGGAGGGCGCGCACCCCGGCCTGGTAGGAGCTGAGCACCTCTCCGGTGGCGTGGGCCGGGTTGAGGACGGTGCGGGCCGGGCTTTCCACCAGCGCGGCCTGGATCTCCTGGGCCCGATGGCCCACCACGCAGAGGATGGGCGCAGTGCCGGCCTGGGCCAGGTTGTGGATCACCGTGGCGATGATGGTCCGCTGGCCCCAGGGCAGCAGGGGCTTGAAGCGCCCCATCCGCTGACTGCGGCCGGCCGCAGCCACCACCCCGGCAACGGCCAAAGATGTCTGGTTTGGCATGGAAATATTATAGCACAAGGGGAAGAGGGGAGTTGGGGGTGGGTGGGCGGCGCCCAGGTGACCGGATGGGTCAGACGAGGAGACCAGCAGGCACAATGGCAGGGAGTGCTCGTGTGCCCTGCCCTCTGCCGGCCATCGGCTGTCTCTTGCCGGCAAGCCAATCGGCCAGCCGCCCAACTGCCCGGTCACCCCTGCGCCTCACCGCCCCAGCAGCGCCCGAAGCTCCTGGGCCGCGGTCGGCTCCAGGAAGCCCCGTTCCACCGCGACATCCAGATCCGCCACCGCCTCGTCCAGCCGGGAACGGCGCTCGTCCGGGTCCGTGATGGACCCCAGAGCGTCCACCCCAGCCTGGTAGTTGGCCTGGGCCTGGGACATGTCGCCGGCCAGGGCATGGCCCAGCCCCTGCCAGAAATACCCCCGGGGATCCCCGGGCGCCAGGGTCAGGGCCCGCTCCCCCGCCTGGATCAACAGGGACGAGCTGCCGAAGTCCCGAAAGATGCGGGCCAGCTGGGCCACGTGGGCCAGGCTGGGGACTTCCGCCAAGGCCAGCTCCCCGAAGCCCAGGGCGTTCTCCCGTTCGCCCAGCCTGTGGTAGACCCGAGCCAGGAGATAGTAGCGGTCCGTCACCTTGGGGTGATCCTCGGGAACCAGGCTCAGGAACTTGAGCCCGGCCTCCAGGGCCTGCTCGTTCCGGCCCAGGATGAAGTAGGTCCAGCCCAGCAGCCAGACCGGGTCCGGGTTCTCTGGGTCCAGCTGGCTGGCCTTGCGCAGGGGGTCGATGGCCTCCTCCCGCTGCCCAGCGTCGAAGAGGGCCTTGCCCAGGAGCCAGTAGGCCCGGGCGTTCTCCGGATCCAGCTCCACGGCCTTGCGGAAGGCGTTGGCCGCCATCAGGGCATAGCGGCGACCCGCTCCCAGGATCTGCTCTCCCAGGGTCAGGTAGCTCTCCGGGCTATCCGGGGGCAGGCCCTGGGCCTGGGCCGCCAGGTCGAAGGCCCGGTCCGGCTCCTCCCCCAGGAGGCGGTAGACCGTGCGCAGCCCGGCCAGGTAGGCTGGGTTCTCCGGGTTGCGCTGAATGGCCGCCTCGTATCCCCGGGCCGCCTTCTCGTAGGCCTGGCGGGCCGCCTCTGGATCTGTCCCCGCCAGCTGGGCGCCCAGGTCGTAGTACATGTTGGCCTGGCGGAAGTGCCAGTGGGCCCGGCTGGGATCTCGGCGGATGGCCTCCGCGTAGTCCTGGATGGCCACCTGGAGCTGCGCCACGTAGTCGTAGCCCGGGCAGTTCTTGAGGATCCAGTCCAGTTGGGCCTTCACTCGGTAGTGGATGGCCGCCTGGGGCTGGAGGCGGATCACCTTAACGTAGGCGTCGCTGGCCCGCTGGATGAAGCGCGCTCGCTCCGCCGCGCCGGCCGGGTCGTTCGCGTCCGCCACGCAGCGGGGGTAGGTGAGCCCCATGTAGTAGTTGGCCCACCCCAGGCCGGTGAAGGCGGAGAGCTCGTCCGGGTTCAGCTCGGCCGCGGCCTGGAAGTCCGCGAAGGCTTTCTCGTAGAAGGCCCGCTCCTCCTCCACCGTCTCCGAGTCCAGCCGGGCGAACCAGAAGTAGACCCAGCCTCGACCGGCGTAGGCTGCGGCGATGCGTCGGGGATCCACGCCCTCTTCGATGACCCAGGTGTAGTCCTGGAAGGCGGAGCGGTAGTGCTCCAGGGCCGTATCGTACTCCTTGAGCTCGTCGGTGAAATACTTGCCCCGCTGGAAGGAGGCCCCGCCCCGGAGCAGATGCACTGTCTCCAGCTGGGCCTGATAGCGCGTCGGCTGGGCCTCCATCTGGGCCAGGGCCTGGGCGAACTTCTCCCAGGCCAGGACGTAGCGCTGGTCCTGGAGCTGGGGATCCTCGGTGCGGCTGGCCCAGTCGGTGTAGGCCAGGGCCAGGTTGCTCAGGTAGACGGGCTGGCCCGGCTCCTCCTGGTAGGCCCGTTGATAGGCCTGGACCGCCTCCTGGAACTGGCCCAGCTGGGTCAGGGCCGCGCCCAGGCTGTTGAAGGCCGAGGCCTCTGGGCGCAGGGCCAGGGAGCGACGGTAGGCCGCCACCGCCTGCTCCAGGAGCCTCTGGGCCTCCTCGGGCTGCGCCTGGGCCTGGGCCTCCGCCTGCTGGAGCCGGGCGTTCCCGGTGACCAGGAAGTGAAAGCTGTAGAGCTCCCGCCCCACGGAGAGGAGCGCGCCCAGGACCACCAGGGCCGCCAGGGTCACCCCGACCAGGCGCACAGGCCAGGGGTAGACGTGGGGCGCGTCCCCGTGGCCCTGGCCCCAGACGGAGGTGGCCCGCAGACGAGCGATGTAGCTCCCGGCCAGGCCGGTGATCCCTGCCGCCACCAGGCCCACGGCAATGTCCGGCCGGCCCAGGGGCAGCTGGATCAGATTGATCTGGAGGATGGCCAGCAGGCCGAAGAAGAGGCCCAGGAGTCCGCCCAGCCAGACCACCGGCGTGCGGGGATCCTCCGCCACCCGGGCCCGCATGGGCTGGATCACGAACCAGTAACCCAGGGCCAGGCCGATGCCCAGCAGGCTCAGGCCGAAGAGGTCCACCAGGGCGTAGGGGAAGGGGTGCAGACGGGCGGTCAGCCAGGCAGGGGCCACCTGGGTGAGGAGGGCGAAGAGGGCCAGGTAGGCCAGAGCCAGGAGTAAGAGGTAGCCGCTCCGACTGCCCAGGATGGAGAAGCCCAGGTCGTGGACGGGAACGGCCGCGGGCAGACGCTGGCGGATCCACTGCTGCAGGGCCTGGTAACGTCGGGTGAGGCCAGGAACCACAATGCGCTGGGCTGGGCCGAAGAGGGCGAAGTAGGAGTGGGCCGGCCAGGGGCGACGGCGGATCCGACGGTCCGCCACCACCATGGCGCTCACCTGGGACCAGTCCAGGTGGGCCAGCTCCCCGCCGTCCTGCTCCCGGCTGATGCCGGCCTGGGCGTCCACCACCAGCCGCCGCCGCTGCGCCCGCTGCACCTCCTCCAGCCGGGCCCGGGTGAAGAGGTAGAGGCCCAGGCCAGCGTAGAGGAGCAGGTAGGCCAGAAGGCTGCCCGCCACCACCGGCGTCACCACCTGGGCGTCCACCGTGGGCTGGAGCTGCTGCTGGATCGAGAGGTCCACTGTGGGAGAGAGCTCTTCCGCGGCGGGGATGGGCCGCTGCACCGGCCGGATCAGGGCCGCGTCGGCTCGGATGCTGGTGCCGGACTGGGTGCGAAAGCCCAGGAGCAGGGTCATGAAGAAGACCACGGCCAGGGCCACCAGGAAGATGCGCCCGAAGAGGTCCGAGAGGGGATGGCGGTAGCGAGTGGCGTAGACGCGCCGGGGGACGGAGCCTGCTCCGGCCTGCAGCCGGGCCTTCAAGGCGTCGTCCAGATGGGGACGCTGGGCCAGCTCCTCCATCTGGTGGGCCAGCTCTGTGACCGCCTCCGCCTCGTCCAGCTCCTGCCAGAGGGCCAGGGCCTGCTCGTACTCTGCCACCGCCTCGGGGTAGCGCTCCTCCTGGGCGTGGAGCTGGGCCAGGAGAGTGTGGGTCTGGGCCTGGCGTCGTCGGTGGCCGTAGGCCTGGAAGACGGGCAGGACCTGCTCCGCGATGTGCCGGGCCTCTCCCAGCTTGCCGTCCCGAGCCAGGGCGTGGGCCAGCTCCAGCTGGGCCCGAGCCCGACGATAGGCCTCCAGTTTGTCCCCGCCCTGAGCCAGCACCTCTCGGTAGAGGCGAACGGCCCGGCCTGCTCGGCCCATGGTGAAGGCCAGGCGAGCCAGCTTCTCCTCCACGGCCAGGAGAGCCTCCTGGTCGCCCAGACGCCGCAGGGCCTTCTCCGCCTGCCGGTACCACATCTCCGCCAGGGCGAAGAGCTTGAGCAGGACCGGGTCCATGCTCAGCCACCCCCACCTTTCCAGCGCGGAGGGCTGGGCCTGGCCCCAGGCATGGAGGGCGAAATCCAGGTAGGCGTCCCCCAGCGCGGCCATGACCTGGGCCCGCTGCTCCTCCAGGCCGTACTCCCCGCAGATGGTGCGGGCCTCCTGGAGCAGTTGGATGGCCTGGAGCCATTCCCGCTCCTGGACCAGGGCCCGGGCCAGGATGCGTCGAATCTCCACCTTGATGGCCGGCGTCAGGTCCGGCTGCTCCAGCAGGGGCTCCAGGCGGCGACGGCTGGCCTCCCAGCGCTCGTAGAGCTGCTCCAGCCGGGCCCGAAGCAGCTCCAGCCGGGTGTGCTCCTGGGGGGAGAATCGGCGGGTCTGCTCGTTGGCCAGGGCCAGGAGCTGCTCCGCGGCCCCGGGCCGGTAGTCGGCCTCCGCGGCGGCGAAGAGCTGGTCCAGTCGGGCCAGGCCGGCGGCAGGGTCCACGGCCAGGGCGTGGTAGAGGTGGGCCAGGAGATACTCGTCGTAGCGGGGATCCTGGGGGGAGTGCTCGTCCAGCCAGGCCTGGAAGTAGTCCAGCAGACGTCGGTTGCCGGCCAGGTAGCCCTCCAGGTCCTGGGTCAGCCACCACTCCAGGAGGAAGCGGCGCATCTCCCGGCTGTAGACCAGGCGGGGCTCCTCAGCCGGGCCGCTCCCGGAGGGGAGGGGGGCGGGCTCCTCGGTGACGAAGGAGAAGCGGCGCAGGCGGGCCAGGATCTTCTCCTCCAGGCCGTCCTCCTTCCCGCGCAGGGCGACCAGCAGCGGCCGATCCAGCCAGCGGGGCAGGGCGCCCAGGCGCACCACCTGGGCCAGGCGGGGGTTCTTGCGCTGGAGGGTCTCCATGAGCTGAGCCAGGAGGGCCTCCTGCTGGGCCAGGCCGTGGGAAGCGTCGCTCATAGCCACTCCCCGTCGTCGCTCTCGGACTCCACGGCCAGGTTGTCGGCCAGGGTGCCCAGGAGCCCTGGCGCGCCGCCGGAGGCCTGGACCAACAGGGCGATCTGCTCCGGGCTCAGGTCGGTGAGCCTGCGCTTCTCCCGGAGATATTCGGTCACGTCCTCCAGGTCGAAGGGGGCCAGGCCGGTGCGGGCCACGCAGTGCTCCCAGCCGGAGGAGAGGTCGGGCAGGTTCTCCCGGCCGGCCAGCACCGTGATCAGGTTGGGCAGCAGGCCGTCCCGGATGCGGGCCAGGAACTGGGCCTGGATCCAGCGGTCCGCTTCCTGGGTGATCTCCTCGTAGGAGTCGAAGAGGAAGACCACCACCTGGTCCGCGGCCAGGGTGACCAGGCAGGAGAAGAAGGCGTCGGTGATGCGCACCTCGATGGAGCGGCGCACGGTCTCGCTGTCGGCCCGCACGATGAAGAAATTGTCCTTGATGATGTGGCCCCCAGCCACGTCCCCCACCTGGATCTCGCTGTCGGTGATGGCGCCGCCCTCCGTGGCCAGGTGCATCTCCACGCCCCCGCCGCCCCCCTCGTCGGCGACCCGCACCTCCACGCTGGTGGCTGCGTTGATCACCGCGGTCATGGGGTTGAAGTGGGCCGGCCCCAGCTGGTCTCGGGCCTGACGCACCAGGGTCAGGTAGTCCCAGGGGCGGCGGTCCCGGAAGTCAAAGAGGGTGACGGGGATGGCCTGGGAGCGGCATTCGTGGCGCAGGCGCTGGATCAGCCAGGTTTTGCCCATGCCGGCCGGGGCCTCCACCAGCATGATCTGCTTGGGCGTCTCCCGCGCGATCATCTTCAGGAAGCCCTGGTACTGTTTTTCCCGGTCCACGAACCAGTCAAGGAATTGGGGCATAGGAGTGGTTGAGCGGTGCTGGAACGGCTGCGCGAAGTGGAAACGACGGAGGGCCGACGTGCTGCTGGGGCCAGGACGCCGGTGGAGGCGATTCTGCCCTCATTATAAGATGTGGCCAGGTTTCTGCCAAGTGGATCTAACGCTTTCGCCTGGCTTGCCGTTCCCAGCAGGAGGAGGCGCGGCCGTCCCTGGGCAGGAAAAAGCGAGCAGGGCGCTCATGTCCCTGCCCGCTTGGGGAGTGTCCAGGTCGGTCCAGGCTACTTGTTGATCCCCGCTGTGAGGCCGGCGATGATCTGCTTGGTGGCCAGGAGGAAGAGGATGATCAGGGGCAGGGTGGTGATGATCAGGCCAGCGAAGAGGGTGGACCAGTCGGCCTGGAACTCGCCGAAGAAGCGGGTCATGCCCACTGGCAGGGTCCACTTGCTGGTGGAGCGAAGCAGCACCAGGGGGAAGAAGAAGTCGTTCCAGAGCGGCACGAACTGGAAGACCATCACCGTGGCCAGGGCTGGGCGCACCAGGGGCAGCATCACCCGGGCAAAGATGGTGAACTCCCCAGCGCCGTCGATGCGGGCGGCCTCGCTCAGCTCCTTGGGCAGCTGACGGAAGAAGGAGCTGAGGATGAAGACGGAGAAGGGGATGCCTGTGGCCGCGTAGACCAGGATCAGCCCCATGCGGTTGTCGATCAGGCCCATGTTGTTCAGCAAGAGGAAGAGGGGCACGATGGCCAGACGGAAGGGCAGCATGAGGCCAGCCAGGAAGTAGGCCGCGAGGATCCGGCTGCCGCTGAAGGTGTAGCGCCCCAGGACGTAGGCGGCCAGGGAGGCCACCAGGGTGGCCAGAACCACCGAGGCCACGGTGATGGTCAGGGAGTTCCAGAAGTAGACGTTGAAGCTGGCCTCCTCCCAGGCCCGGGCGTAGCTCTCGAAGTTGAGGGAGGTGGGCAGCCCCACCGGGTTCTTGAAGATCTCCCGGGTGGGGCGCATGGTGTTGCCCACCACGAGGAGCAGGGGAAAGATCACGATGGCGGCGTAGGTCCAAAGCAGGACGCTGGTGGCCAGATCCATCAGGCGGGGGCCCTTCTTGCGGGCGCCGGGCATTTCCAGGGGTCGACCAGCAGTTTGGACAGTCATGTGAGGTTTTCCTCCATGCGGCGGAACCAGTTCAAGGCCAGGGTGGAGATGCCGAAGATGAAGATGAACATGAGCACAGCCAGGGCCGAGGCCAGGCCGAAGGCGTCCACGCCGCCCCGGAAGGCCGTGCGGTAGAAGACCAGCCCCAGGACGTCCGTGGCGCCGGCTGGCTCGCCGTTCACGCCGCCCAGGGCCCAGACGATGCCGAAGACGTTGAAGTTGCCGATGAAGGTCAACACCGTGACGATGCCGATGACCGGGGTGAGCAAGGGCAGCTCAATGTGCCGGAAGAGCGTCCAGCTGGTGGCGCCGTCGATCCGGGCCGCTTCCCGGATGTCGTTGCCGATGTTGGCCAGGCCGGCCGAGAAGAGGAGCATGGGGAAACCCACCCACTGCCAGGCGTTGACCAGGATGATGGCCGGGAGGGCCGTGGCCGGGTCCCCGAGCCAGGGCTTGGCCAGGGAGCCCAAGCCCACGGCCTTCAACACCTGGTTGACCGGGCCGAAGAGGGGGTTGAGCATCAGGCTCCACAGATAGCCCACCACCAGGGGGCTGATGAGGTAGGGCAGGGTGTAGGTGGTCTGGAAGAAGCGCTTTCCGCGCCGGGATCCGTAGAGGAGCAAGGCGAAGAGCAGCCCCAGGGTGTTCTGGATGGCCATGGTGCCCACGAAGAAATAGACGTTGTGGATAAAGGCCCGGGGCAGCTGCTCGTTGAGGGGATAACGACTGAAAAGTTCTTTGAAGTTGGCCAGCCCCACGAAGCCCACCCGAGCCAGCCCCTTGAACTCGAAAAAGCTGAAGTAGAGGGACTGAGCCAGAGGCCAGATCATGAAGACGGTGTAGAGCAGGAAGGCGGGCAACAGGAAGAGCGCGAGCACAGGCCAGGCCGGCGCGCCACTCCCGACGCCCCGAGCGCGCTTGCGCTTGGGTGGGGTTTCCTTGGTTGCGGTCATCGGTTCCGAGACAGCCATAGAGCGCTCCCTGAGGTGAAAGATGCGAGTGAGAAAGGTGAGCGGATCGGGGAGTCCCCGATCCGCTCACCGGCCGACCCGGGGACTACTGCCCGGGCTTGAACCACTGGGAAACGCCCTCCCAGAGGCTCTGGGCCACTTCTTCGGCGGTCATCTCGCCCAGGAGCATCTTCTGGATGCCCTGGCCCAGGAGGGTGGTGCCCGAGGGATCGCCGTAGCGGAAGTTCACCAGGAGCAGGTAGGACGCAGGAGTCTCCTCGTAGAACTGGGCGAACTGAGCCAGGAGGGGATCCTTGGGCTCCGTGCCAGGCACAGCCGAGAGCTGCTTGATCTTCTCGGTGAACATCTGGCCAAACTCCTTGGTGCCCATCCACTCCACCAGCTTGAAGGCCTCCTCCTTGGCGTCGCTGTTGGCGTTCACGCCGTAGGAGCCGTCCATCCAGCCGGGCGTCAGCGGATGGTCGATGACGGAATCCGGGGCCGGCGGCACGCGGAAGACGCCCAGGTCCAGATCGGGCCCTTCGTTGCGCCAGAAGCCCACCTCGAAGGAGCCGCCGATGAAGATGCCGGCCCGCTCGGTGAGGAAGAGGGTGCGGGAGTCCTGGTAGCTCACGCCCACCACGTTCTCGGGCATGTAGGGCTGCAGGTCCTTGACCAGCTGGATGGAGGCCACGTAGTTGGGATCCGTGAAGTCGGTCTCACCGGCCAGGATCTTCTTCTCGAACTCCGGGCCGCCGTAGCGGGGCGCGCCCACCGCGTCGTGGATGATGGGCAGCATCCAGGTGTCCTTGGCTGGCGCGGCGATGGGAATGTAGCCGTTCTCCTTCAGGGTGTCCAGCGCGGTCATGAACTCATCCCAGGTGGTGGGCTCGCTCAGGCCCAGCTCATCGAAGATGCCCTTGTTGTAGTAGGCCGCCAGGGTCTGGATGCCGAAGGGCACGCCGTAGATGCGGCCGTCCTTGATGCCCATGGCCCCCTTGAGCAGGTCCGGCGTGAAGTTGGAGAGGGTGCTCACCTTGCCGTCCAGGGGCTCCAGCTGGCCCGCCTCCACCAGGGGCTGCAGGCCGCCGTAGGCCCGCAGCTGGACCACGTCCGGGCCGCCCTCGCCGGTCAGGCCCGTGGCCAGGATGTTGTTGTAGTCCGTGGCGACGAAGGGCACGAACTCCACGGTCACGTTCGGGTGCTCCGCCTCGTAGACGTCGAAGATCTCGTTGTAGGCGTCTTCGTCCTCCGTGCGCCAGGACCAGACGGTGAGGGTGACCTTCTCGCCCTCGGCCATGGCCCCTTCCTCCTCTTTGGCGGGCATGGCCTCTTCGCCGGCGGCCTCCTCCTTGGCCGGCATGGCCTCTTCGCCGGCCGGCGCTTCCTGGGCGGGCGCCCCCGCCGGGGCGGCACAGCCAACGGCCAGGATCATCAGCAATGTCAGCACTGCTGCGATCCAAATCACGCGATGTTTTCCGAACATGTTAGCCCCCTTTTGGAACTGAACCTTTTTGGAACTGAATGGAACTTTGAAACTGAGTGAAACTGGATGGAACTGGGTAGAACTGAAAAAGTGAAAAATTTGCTCGCGCAACATCGACCGAATCGACGCTGCGTTGAGACACGAGGTTGGAAGGCGCAGCCACCGGCTGCCCAGGCCCACCGCGCCTGGGGCGATGGGCTGTGGAGAAAGGGGAAAAGATGTCCGATTCGTCCGCTGGCCCAGGGGATGGAGCCAACGCGTCAGAGGGTTCCCAGCTCGATCTGGAAGACGTAGCGGTCGGCTCGATAGGCCGACTCGGTGTACTCGAAGGGCCGATCGTGCTGGTCGAAGGCGATCCGCTTGTTGCGCAACACCGGAGAGCCCTCTGGAATGCCGAAGAGCTCCTGTTCCCGGTGGCTACAGAGATCCGCGCCCACCTGCTGCTCCGCCCACGTGGGGATGACGCCGTACTTCTCCCGCAGGATGTTGTAGAGGGAGTTGTTCTCGAAGTCCTCGTTCAGCAGCCGCTCCACGCCGTCGAAATGCAGATGGCTGGTCTCCAGGGCGATGGGCTCACCCTCGGCCAGACGCAGGCGCTCCAGGAGGACCACCGGCTCCTCGGGGGTGATGCCCAGGGCCCGGCAGGCCAGGGTGCTGGGGGCGACCAACTCCTGGCGCAACACTCGTCCACCCGGCTGGAAGCCCCGGCTCTGCATGTCCTCGCTGAAGCTGGTCAGCTTGGCCAGCCGCTGCTCGATCTTGGGCTCGGCCACGAAGGTGCCCCGGCCTTGCTCCCGGTAGAGCAGCCCCTCGGTGGTCAGCTCCTTCAGGGCCTGGCGTGCGGTCATGCGGCTGATCCCGTACCGCTCGCTCAGCTCCCGCTCCGAGGGGATCATCTCCCCGGGTTGCCACTCGCCAGCCACGATCTTCTCTCGCAGGAGCTCCTTGAGCTGATAGTAGATGGGCAGCGGGTGGCTTTTGTCGAGTGGTCTAGTCATTGGCCTGGTGGTATAGTGGTCTGGTGGCCTAGTGGTCCAGTGGTCTGTACCAGTTGCCGCCATAATACACCCGGCCCCGCTCGCTTGTCAAGACGAAATTTTTTGTCAGGTTGAAGGCCGGTGGCGAAAGGGGTTCGGGCCAGGGGATCGACGACAGCCCGGGGAGGGTTGGCCTCCCTGAGCGGGCTATTTGCCAGGGCGGCTATTGGGACGCGTCCTCGCCTGGCAGGTCGGCCGACGCGCCAGACGGACCAGACGGGTCGGCTTCCTCGTCGTCAGCCTCGCCTCCCTCGCCGCCCTTCTGGATGTGGCCCCCGGCCACGTCGCCGATGCGGATGGACGAATCCCGGATGACGCCGCCACCGCCGGCGATGTCGATGTGCACCCCGCCGGAAGCGCCGCCAGCCGAGCCTGGGGCCATGGACGCGACCTCGCCCGGGTTCGAGCTGGCCGGGGGACGAAAGATGCGGCCGTCCGGGGCGTGGGTGTAGAGCACCGGGATAGCCCAGGCCCGCTGGAAGCCGGCGAAGTAGATGGCCTTGCGGGCCTCGGTCAGGGCCGCATCCACGGGACAGGCGTCCGCCAGGGCGGCGTAGAGCTCCCGGGCGAAAGTCACCGCGGCCAGGTCGGGGATCTGCACCTGCATGGCCATGGCCGCGGGGATATCCTGCTGGACCAGCCGCTGGGCCGCGCCGCTGAAGGGATCGTGGGCCGCCGCCCGAGCCCCTTCGCAGGCGTTGAGCACGGCCAGGCGCAGGGTGCGGTGATCCCGGAGGAGGATGGCCAGGGTGCGGGCCGACACCAGGTGGCTGCGCCCCTGCTCGTCCTCGAAGGCCAACATCCCCTCCTGGCGCTCCTCGTCGAAGACGCCGTGGCCGATGAAATGGGCGATGTGGTAGCGATTGCGCCGCAGCTTGCGCTGCAGCTCCGCCAGGGTGGCCTTCTCCACCCAATCCACGGCCACCAGGCCCTGCTCCGCCAGCTCGGCCAGGGCCTGGCTGATCCTCAGGCGCTCCTGGTGGGTGTCCAGCCGGGGCAGGTCCGAAGGATCCGAGACGATGGCCAGCACGTGGAGGGGTGGAGTGACGGCCAGGGGCTCCTCGGCCACGGGCAGCTCCAGGTAGCGGACGATGGGCGTCTCGTAGGTGAGGGCCAGGAAGCGCTGGCTGTCCGGGTCGTAGAGCACCTCCCAGGGGACCGCGGTCAGTTCCGGCGCCTGGGTCAGGTGCAGACGGATGCGCAGGCCCGACTCCTGGTGCTGGGCCCGGTCCAGGCTGCGACGGAAGATCCCCTCCACGTCCTCGGGGAAGACGGCCCGGAAGAGGGCCTCCCCGAAGCGGCGCATCTCGGCCAGCCCCTGGTCCGGCGCCTGCACATCCCCCAGCGCGGCCACAAAGGCATCCAGCTCCTCCTGGGAGAAGGGCAGGAGGAAGCCTCCGCTAGCCTGGCCGGCCGGGGAGCTGAGCACCCGGGTTCGGTAGCCTTCATCCGCCTGCTCCAGGGAGAGATCCAGGTTGAGGTAGGTGATGTCGCGCATCGGGGGCTCCTGACAGTTGGCTTCGCGGCCCGTTCCAGGGACGAGCGCCTACAGCTTCTTGAGGTTGGCCAGGGAGGCCAGGAACTTCTTGATGCCTACGCCGGGGAAGGCCACGGTCACCTCCTCGTCGCCCCCCATGACCACGCTGTCGATGACCGTGCCCACGCCGAACTTGGCGTGCTCCACGCTGTCCCGGCGCTTGAACTGGCCCTGCTTGGTCTGGCCGCCCGGCCGAGCAGCGCGCTTGCCCCGCCCTCGGGAGGAGCCGCCCGAGCCGGCGCGGCCCCGCTCCCCAGCCCACCGTCCCCGGCCCCGGGGGCGACCCCGATCCGGGCTGTCCCAGGTGGTGGCCCGCTGGTAGGAGGCCTGGCGGCGGCGCTGTTTGTCCACCATGCCGGCCAGCAGGTGGCTGGGGATGTCGGTCAGGAAGCGGCTGGGCTCCTGGAGCTCGCTGCTGCCCCAGAGGCTGCGCCGGAAGGTGTGGAGCAGGTAGAGGCGCTTCTTGGCCCGGGTGATGCCCACGTAGCAGAGGCGGCGCTCCTCGGCCATGGCCTCCGGGTCGTCGCTCTCCAGGCTGCGGGCGTGGGGCAGGATGCCCTCCTCCAGCCCCACCATGAAGACCACCGGGAACTCCAGCCCCTTGGCCGTGTGCAGGGTGAGCAGGGTGACCGCGTCCTTGCTCTCGTCGATCTCGTCCGCGTCGCTCACCAGGCTGATCTCCTGGAGGAAGAGGGCCAGGGGGGTCATGCCCTCCTCCAGCCCGGGCATGCCCGGCTGGTACTGGGCGGCTACGCCTCGCAGCTCCTGCAGGTTGGCGAAGCGATCCTCCCCCTCGTCCGAGCCGTCCCGCAGCCGGTCGATGTAGCCGGCGTCCTGGAGGACATGGTCCATGAGCTCGGCCACGCTCTCGTAGTGGCCGGCCTGGGCCTGGGTCACCCACGCCTCCAGCTGGGCGGCGAAGTTGACCAGGGCGTTGCGGGCCCGCTTCCCGAAGCCAGGGTCCTGGGCGGCGGCAGGGGGCAGGGGCCGGTCCAGGCCATCGGGCCCGTGATGGAGGAGGAGCAGGGCCTGGTACTCGCTGATGCCCAGGGCGGCGGCCCAATCCTTGAGCATGGCGTAGGTCTTGAGGCCGATGCCCCGGGGCGGCACGTTGACGATGCGGTCCATGGCCACGGAGTCCGCGGGGTTGTGGAGCAGGCGCAGGTAGGCCAGGGCGTCCTTGATCTCCTTGCGCTCGTAGAAGCGGGTGGCCCCC
The DNA here is from genome assembly GCA_964416395.1 of uncultured Caldilineaceae bacterium. Classification (GTDB taxonomy): domain Bacteria; phylum Chloroflexota; class Anaerolineae; order Caldilineales; family Caldilineaceae; genus S144-5. The sequence continues at coordinate 66,428 of CAYQEB010000009.1, forward strand.
ACCAGCCGGTGCCGGATCTGGCGCAGGACGAAGGCCTCCTCCAGGGCCCGGCTCTGGGCATTGGTGCGGTACATCACCGCGAAGTCCCCCAGGCGGAAGGCCTTGCTCATGACCAGGCGCTGGATCTCATCGCAGACGAAGGCGGCCTCCTCGATCTCGTTGTAGGCCTCGTAGACGCTGATCTTCATCCCCTGGCCGTTGACGGTGTGGAGCTGCTTGGGTGTGCGGTTGCGGTTCTTGGCGATGACCGCGTTGGCCGCGTCTAGGATGGTCTGGGTGCTGCGGTAGTTCTGCTCCAGGAGCACCACCGTGGCCTCCGGGTAGTCCTGGCGGAAGCGGCGCACGTTGCGGTAGTCCGCGCCCCGAAAGCGGTAGATGGACTGGTCCTCGTCCCCCACCACGAAGATGTTGCGTCGGCCCTCCGGCTCGTTGGCCAGGAGCTTCACCAGCTCGTACTGGGCGCTGTTGGTGTCCTGGAACTCGTCCACCAGCAGGAAGGGCCACTTGCGCTGGTACTTGCGCAGGATCGGCTCCTGGCCTCGGAAGAGGAGCACAGTCTGCATGAGCAGGTCGTCGAAGTCCAGGGCGTTGTTCAGGAGGAGCACCTGCTGGTAGCGGCCGTAGACGCGCCCCACGATCTCGCCGAAGTAGTCCTGGGCCTGGTAGCGCTCCGGGGGGATCAGCTCGTTCTTCTGGCCGCTGATCCGGGCCCGGATCACCTGGGGGCTGTACCGCTTCTCGTCCAGGTTCATCTCCCGCAGGATGGCCCGGATGAGGGCGAGCTGGTCCGCGGTGTCGTAGATGACCCAGTTGCGCTGGTAGCCGGCTGCGTCGTGCTCCACCCGCAGGATCCGGGCGCAGACGCTGTGGAAGGTGCCGATGGTCAGGCCGCCCAGGCGCTGGGGCTGGCCAGGCAGGGGCGGGGGAAAGCTCTCCCCCACCAGCTGGATCACCCGCTCCCGCATCTCTCGGGCCGCCTTGTTGGTGAAGGTGACAGCCAGGATGTTCCAGGGGGCCACGCCGGCCTCGTCCATGAGGTAGGCGATGCGCCGGGTGAGCACCCGGGTCTTCCCGGAGCCGGGGCCAGCCAGCACCAGCACCGGGCCGGTGACGGTCTCCACAGCCTGGCGCTGCTGCGGGTTCAGGTCGTCCAGTAGTCGAGACATGGGAAAA
>CAYQEB010000009.1:67700-69228 GCA_964416395.1 uncultured Caldilineaceae bacterium
CGGGGGATGTAGGGCGTGAACTCCACGAAGAAGAAGCCCAGGTCCTTGGGATGGATGTCGTAGAGCCCCAGCTCCCGGATGCCCGGCGTGTCCGCGATGTAGGTGTTCTGGCCGAAAGGCAGGCGAATGAGCTGGGCGGCCCGGGTGGTGTGCCGACCCTTGGCGCCGAAATCCCGCAGGGCCCCCACCTTGAGCTTCAGCTCCGGGTGGATGGCGTTGATCAGGGTGCTCTTGCCCACCCCGCTGGGCCCGGCCACCACGGTGATCTTGTCCTTGAGCAGCTCCTTCAGCTGGTCGATGCCCCACCCTTCCTTGGCGCTGCAGTAGATGACCGGGTAGCCGATCTCCTCGTAGAGGCCGAAGATCGCCCGGGCCTTCTCCAGGCCGGTCAGGTCCACCTTGTTGACGCAGATGATGGCTGGCAGCTCGTTGGCCTCCGCGATGACCAGGAAGCGATCCAGCATGCGCAGATGGGGCTCGGGCTGGGCCACGGAGAAGACCACCAGCACCTGGTCCGGGTTGGCCAGGATCACGTCCTCGGCAGGGCGGCTGACCCCCGGCCGCTGGCGGCTGAGCACCGAATGCCGGTGCTCCACCCGGTGGATGAGCCCCTCGCGCTCCCCCTCCGGCAGGATCCAGACCCGATCCCCCACGGCCACCAGGGTGTCCTTCCGCTTCTCCTTCAGCAGCCGCCCCCGCACCTGACAGACCCGCACGCCCTCCGGCGTCTGCACGTCGTAGTGATGCCCCCGGGCTCGGATCACGATGCCCGGGATGAGTCCTTCCGGTGGCTGGTCGGCTTTGCCTCTGCGGCGGGACGGTGGTCGGCGGTCCAAAAAACGCTCCTGCAACGGCGCGAATCCTTCTCCAGATCTTCGGATGGCTGGGCGCGTCTCTGCCTGGCTGGAGTGTATCAACCGGCCAGGAAGCTGTCAATTCATTAGGCTCACCGGCTCTCTGGCTTTTCCTGACAGCAGGGGAGCCCGGTGAGCCGGGAGCAGACCTGGGGCAAGGGTGCTGTGATGGTCACGCCGAACTCGGCCAGGAGATCCCGCAGGTCCGCCAGGGGCAGCCCCATGACCCCGGCCGCGCAGCCCTCCAGGAGCTGCACCGGAGCGAAGTCCCGGTGCTGGATGGCGTAGCCCCCGGCCTTGTCCAGGGGATCGCCGGAGCGGACGTAGGCCCGGATCTCCGGATCCGTGTAGGGCCGCATGACCACCCGGGTGCTGTTGACCCGACTGAGGAGTCGACCATCCGGGGTGGCGAAAAGGCACAGGCCCGTGTGAACCCAGTGCTCCCGCTCCCGCAGGCGCTGGAGCATGGCCACCGCGTCCTCTGGGTCCTGGGGCTTGCCCAGGAGGGTGTCCCCCAGGGCCACCACCGTGTCCGCGGCGATGACCAGGGCCGGGCGTCGCTCCGGGGGCAGAGCCCGGGCCACAGTGCGGGCTTTGGTCTGGGCCAGGCGAGCCGCCAGAGCCACAGGCGTTTCCCCGGGCTGGGGGCTCTCGTCGATGTCCGCGGTGAAGAC
>CAYQEB010000009.1:69328-72824 GCA_964416395.1 uncultured Caldilineaceae bacterium
CGGCTGATGGCCATGCTCCTGGGACGCAAGGGGCACCACGTCCTGGAAGCGGAGGACGGCGAGACGGGCCTGGCCATGGCCCTGGATCACCAACCGGACGTCATCCTGTTGGACATCATGATGCCCATGGTGGACGGCTTCGAGACTCTGCGTCGCCTGCGGGCCAATGCCCAGACCGAGTCCATCCCGGTCATCTTCCTCTCGGCCAAGAGCCAGGTGGAGGATCGGGTGGAGGGGCTGCGGCTGGGCGCGGACGACTACATCGTCAAGCCGGCGGACCCGGACGAGCTCATGGCCCGCATCGACGCGGTGGTGGCCCGCAGCCGACGAGAACCGGTTCGGCGCAAGGGACGGGTCCTGGCCTTCATGGGGGCCAAAGGGGGCGTGGGGGTCACCATGGCCGTGGCCAATCTGGGGATTTACCTGGAGCAGGAGGCCCGCCACACCATCCTGGCGGACCTGCACCTGGCCTTCGGCAACCTGGCCGACCTCTTCGACATGCCCAAAGGCCGGCGCACCTCCGCGGACCTGGCCACCTTTCCCCCGGGCCAGATCGACGCGGGCCTGATCGATCAGACGCTGCTCATGCACCCCAGCGGCCTGCGCATCCTGGCCAGCCCCCCAGCGCCCATGACGGAGATCACCTACACCGGAGAGCACCTGACCACCATGCTGGAACAGATGGCCTACCAGGCCGAGTTCGTTCTGGTGGATCTCCCCACGGACCCGGACGTCCTGGGCGCGGTGGCCAGGGAGCTCCACGGGTTGATCCTGGTGGTGAACAACACCCCCTCTTCCCTGGTCGCCGGGCAACGCCTGGCTCAGTACGCCTCGGATCTGGGCCTCTACCAGAAGCTGAGCGCCCTCCAGGTCCGGCGGGAACGGGTGGATCGCACCTACGTGAGCGAAAGCGCCGTGGCCGAAGCCCTCAACTGTCCGGTGCTGGGCATCATCCCCCCCGCGCCGGAAGTCTACCGGGAGGCCGAGCAGCGGCGGGTTCCCCCTTTCCTGGGCGCCATGAACGAGTCGGATCGGCTCATGCTGGACAAGATCGGCGAGAAGCTCCTGGCCTACGACAAGATCCTAAACCAGTTCCAGAAAGAAGCCTTGATGCGCAGCCGCAACCTGGCCTGACCGCTCCACCTGCACCACGCCACCCTTCCCCAGGATCCCCGGCCACCCCGGAGCCGGGGATCCTGCTTTCTCCGGCGCCTCTCCCCCTGCCCTACCCCGCCCCCCAGGATCGTCCCGCGCGGCATGCACGCACCCTGCCTGACAACGCCCCTACACTGGACATCCAGCGAGGTCGGTGGCAACATTGGATCAGAGGCCGCGTCGGCCTCCTCGGCCCAAGATCGCCTTCCACACACCGCCAAGACCACCCAGCTCCACCATCCAGACCCACCTCCCAGAGAAAGTCCCATGACCCTGAATCGCGTTGAACCGTCTCCCCGGACCCGAGACGCCGAGCCGCCCGTCCAGGTGGCGCTCATCGGCGCTGGCGGCATGGCCCGGCACCACGCCAGGCAGATGCTCCTTCAACAGCAGACCACCCGCATCCGCGCGGTCTGCGAGCCCTCGCCAGAGGCCTACGCCGCCCTGGCCGCCATCTTCCAGGAGGCCGGCCTGAAAGCGCCGCCCAACGAGCCGGATCTGGAACGTTTGCTCCAGCGCTACAGCCCAGAGCTGGACGCGGCCTTCATCGTCACGCCCCACGCCCTCCACTACGCTCAGAGCCGGGCCTGCCTGGAGGCTGGCCTGGACGTGCTCCTGGAGAAGCCCATGGTCATGACCGCGGCGGAGGCCCAGGAGCTGATCCGCACCCGGGATCGCACTGGGCGCCTGCTGGTGGTGGCCTTCCAGGGCAGCCTCTCGCCCCAGGTGCGCAAGGCGGCCCGGTGGCTGCGCTCCGGCGCCCTGGGCCGCATCCTGAACATCCACGCGGCAGCCTGGCAGAACTGGAACCAGATCACCGCCGGATCCTGGCGGCAGGCGCCCAAGCTGGCCGGAGGCGGCTTCCTCTTCGACACCGGCGCCCACATGCTCAACACCGTGGCCGACCTGGCCGGGGAGCCCTTTGTGGAAGTGGCCGCCTGGATGGACAACCGGGGCGCGCCGGTGGACATCCTGGCCAGCGTCATGGCTCGGCTGGCGTCCGGAGCCCTGGTCACCATGAGCGCCTGCGGGGAGACCATCCCCTCCTGCGATTCGGAGGTGCGGGTCTTCTGCACCCAGGGCATCCTGCGCACGGGGATCTGGGGGGAGCGTCTTCTGCTGCAGCGTCCTGGCCAGAGCCGACCTGTGCCTGTGCGGACGCCCCGCAGCCTGGGGGTGTGGGAGCAGTTCCTGCAGGTGCGGGCCGGGGCCATCCCCAACCCCAGCCCGCCGGAAGTGGGTCTGCGCATGGCCCAGCTCTGGGACGCCATCCAGGCCTCCGCGGCCCAGGGCGGACGGCCTGTTCCGGTGGCGGCATGAGGCCGACAACCGTAGCTGTGACCTGAGATCCCCCAGAAAACCGGGAGGGTAGCCATGGAAAGCGGAAGTCAGAGAGAGGGAAGTCAGAGAGAAGAGCAGGCGAGGATTCGGGTGACGGTCTGGAACGAGTTCCTGCACGAGCGGGAGAACGAGTTCATCGCCGGGATCTACCCGGGGGGCATCCACGGAGCTATTGCCCAGGCCCTGAGGGAGCGAGGCTTCCCGGTGCGGACAGCCACCTTGGATCAGCCGGAGCAGGGGCTGAGCCAGGCTGTCCTGGACGAGACGGATGTGCTCATCTGGTGGGGGCACAAGGCCCACGCCCAGGTGCAGGATGCGGTGGTGGAGCGGGTGCACGCTCGGGTGCTGGCGGGGATGGGGCTGGTGGTCCTCCACTCGGGCCACCACTCCAAGATCTTCCGCAAGCTCATGGGAACCAGCTGCAGCCTGCGCTGGCGAGAGGCGGACGAACGGGAACGCATCTGGGTGGTGGACCCGGCCCATCCCATCGCGGCGGGGCTGGGCCACTACTTCGAGATCCCGGAGGCGGAGATGTACGGCGAGTTCTTCGATGTGCCCGCCCCAGACGCGCTGGTCTTCATCAGCTGGTTCCAGGGGGGCGAGGTCTTCCGCAGCGGCTGCTGCTACCACCGAGGGCACGGCAAGGTCTTCTACTTCCGGCCCGGCCACGAGACCTACCCCATCTACCACCAGCCGGAGGTGCAACAGGTGCTGGCCAACGCAGTGAGATGGGCCGCGCCCTCCCGAGGGCCGAGTTTCCTCTACGGGCAGGCGGCGGTGAACGTGCGGGAGCCCCTGGAGCCTCTGCCCGAACGGGGGAGCGGCCGCACGCGAGTGGGGTAGTCGGGGAAAGGCTGGTTTGTCTCAGCGGTTGGGATCGTAGGGACAGGGCTGGCCCTGCTTCTGGTTGAGGTAGATGCAGAGGGAGACAAAGGCTGGCCGCAGGTGGAGCTGGTCCACCGGGCTGGGCTCCATGATGGCCCACCAGTACTGCTCCTCG
>CAYQEB010000010.1:0-2056 GCA_964416395.1 uncultured Caldilineaceae bacterium
GTAGCCGCCGGACATCCACCGGCGCGGATCCCCCCTCCAGGGCATAGACGCCGGGCTTGGCCAGGGTGACGCCCAGAGCCCCCGCCGTGGCGGCCATGGTCCATCCGCTGTTGGGGCTGGCCGTGCGCCCGTGTTGCCCCCGCATGGTCCGCCAGGCCCGCCAGCCAGACGCGCCTGGATGCAGCCCCCCGGCCAGGCAGATGACCCCGCCCATGAGCCGGGCCGGCAGCCAGTTGAGCAGGTCGTCCAGCCGGGCCACGGGCTTGCCCAGCCACTCCCGCTCCTGGTCCCGGTAGCCCCACATGGCATCCCCGGTGTTGACAAAGCGGTAGGCCGCCGCGCCTCCCAGCCCACCCAGCCGATAGGCCAGCAGAGGCGCCAGCAGGCTGTCCGTCAAGTTCTCCGCCACGCTCTCCAGGACCGCCTGCCCCACCTCCTCTTCGCTGAGCCGGGAAGTCTCTCGGCTGACCAGGTGCCAGGCCAGCAGCCTTCGAGCCCCCTCCAGGTCGCCCCGCTCCAGGGCCTGGGTCACCTCCTCCCCGGCTCGGAAGAGGCCTCGCCCGGAGAAGAGGGTGCTCAGCAGCCAAGCCTCCCCCAGGATCCCCAGCCCCCGCCCTCCCCGCTTCGCCTGCCTTCGACTGACTATGCGAATCAAGCGCGCCGATCCCGCCCCGGCGCCGGCCGAGAGCAGCAGCCCCAGGAGCGTCCAGACGCCGCCGAAGAGGAAGCGCCGCCGGGTTTCCCCTGGCGCCAGGGATCGCCCCCAGGCCAGGAAGCGCCCCATGCCCACCACGGGATGGCAGGCCGCGGGCGGCTCCCCCAGGAGCAGGTCCAGGAGCAGGGCGAGGAGGATCACCAGAGTGGAACGGTGTCGGCTGGGGCGGGGCATGGCAGAGGAGGGGCCGGCCTAGGTCCGGGGCTTCAGGGCCTGGAGCAGGTCGTAGACGGTGGGGAAGTCCCGGGTGCGGCCATCCTGGAGCAGCCGCCAGACTGGCCCCTGGGGCCCGGAGACGACCTGGACCAGGGGGCGACCGGGGGCCGGCGGAGCTTCCACCACCTGGAAGCCCACCCGCTCCAGGGCCCGGCGGGTCCAGGTTCTGGCCAGCCCTTCCCCCGCCAGGTGGACGGTCCCCGCGCCGTTCTGGCTGATGCGGAAGGCGCCGGCCTGGGGGTCGAACTCCACGCCGTCGCTGTGGAAGGCCGCCTGGAAGGCGCCGCTGAGCACCAGATCCTCCGGCGCGCCGATCTGGAGGGAGCCATCCTGGGCCAGGAGCCAGATGCGATCCGCGCTGCGCAGGGCCAGGTCCAGGTCGTGGGTGGAGAGGAGGATAGCCCGCTGGGTTTCCTGGGCCAGGGTGCGCAACATGCCCATGATCTCCACCCGCCGGGGCAGGTCCAGGAAGGCGGTGGGCTCGTCCAGGAGCATGAGCCGGGGCTCCTGGGCCAGGGCCCGGGCGATCATCACCTTCTGCCGCTCCCCGTCGCTCAGCTCGCTGACCAGGCGCGACGCCAGGGTTTCCGCCCCCACAGCCCGGATGGCCCAGGCCACCACCGCCTGGTCCTGGGGGGTGAGCCGACCAGTCCAGTCCGTGTAGGGGTGCCGCCCCAGGGCCACCAGCCCCCACGCGGAGAGGTTCCCCACGTCCACCCGCTCGGTGAGGACAATGCTCAGGCGACGGGCCAGGGCCTGGGCGGAGAGCTGGCCCAGCTCCTCGCCTTCCAGCCAGATGCGACCAGCCAGGGGCGGCTGCAGCCCGGCCAGAGTGCGGAGGAGGGTGGACTTGCCCGCGCCGTTGGGCCCCAGCAGGCAGACCAGCTCCCCGGCCTGCAGGGAGAGGTGGAGGCCCTCCACCACGGTGATGGGGGGGCGGCGGGGATGGCGGTAGCCCACGGCCAGGTCCGCGGCGACCAACACCGGACGGGAAGCCGATCCCTGGGCCGACGGGGCAGTCAGGGAAGCGTCCTGGTCAGGGGGGGCCCCGTCCGAAAGGGCCTCTGGGCCAGCGCCTGGAACGGTGTCTGGAGCAGTATCTGGAGCTGTGTCCGGAGCTGTGTC
>CAYQEB010000010.1:2156-10186 GCA_964416395.1 uncultured Caldilineaceae bacterium
GGAGCTGTGTCTGGAGCGGCAGTGAAGGGTGCGCTCATGGTCACCTCGTGGGGATGGTCAAGCCGGGAAGGATTCGCGCAGGTTGCGCTGACGCAGGATGACCCAGACCACCACCGGGGCCCCCACCAGCGCGGTGACCGCGTTCAGGGGCAGGGTCAGCTGGCTGCCGGGCAGCTGGGCCACCATGTCCGCGGCCAGGGCCAGGATGCCCCCCAGCAGGACCACGCCGGGCAGCAGGATGCGGTGGTCCGATGTGTTGAAGAGGCTGCGGGTCAGGTGGGGGACGGCGATGCCCAGGAAGCCGATGGGACCACAGAAGGCGGTGACGCTGCCGGCCAGGAGAGCCGCGGAGGCGATGAGCAGCAGCCGGGTGCGCCGCACGGCCAGCCCCATGCTGCGGGCGTAGGTCTCGCCCAGGAGCATGGCATTCAGGGGCTTGGCCATGGGCTGGGCCAGGAGCAGCCCCAGGAGGATGGCCGGAGCCAACACCTTCAACTGGCTCCAGGTGACGCTGCCGAAGGTGCCGAAGGTCCAGGAGAGATAGGCCTGGATGCGATCCGGGATGCTGAAGTAGAGGAGGATGCTCACCAGGGCGCTGGTGGCGTACCCGAACATGAGCCCCAGGATGAGCAGGGTCATGGTGCTGCGCACCCGCCGGGCCACGACCATGACCAGGAGCAACACCCCTGCGGATCCCAGGACCGAGGCCAGGGCCAGGCTCACGTCGCCCAGCAGGCTGGCCCCGGCCAGGAGAGAGCGCCCCACCCCTCCCACAGCCAGGACCACCAGGGCCACCCCCAGGCTGGCTCCCGAGTTGATGCCCAGAACGAAGGGGCCAGCCAGAGGGTTGCGGAAGAGGGTCTGCATCTGCAGGCCGGCCACGGCCAGGGCGCTCCCGGCCAGGACCGCGGTGATGGCCTTGGGCAGGCGGAACTTGAGGACGATGCTGGCCCAGGCGGCCTTGGTGGGCTCCCCGCCCAGCAGGACGGTCAGGATCTGGTCCAGGGGGATGCGCACCGAGCCCAGGGCCAGGCTCAGCAGGAAGACCAGGACCAGCAGCAGGGCCAGGCCGATCAGGGCGGCGGCCCCAGGGAAGCGTGGCGAGGCGTGGGTGGTGGCTGGGCGGAGGGCGTTCAAGTTTCAACTCCCGTTGGGCAGGCAGTGCGTCAATTGGATGGGCGAGCCATTGGATGAGCCATTGGATGAACGCCGATTGGGCGCCCCGTGGGCTCCACCTGACTCCAGCCTACTCCACCGGCGCGATCTGCCGGTAGAAGAAGAGCTCGTGGTCCGGCAGCAGCTCGGGATGGAAGATGGCGATCAGGTCCTTGAGGACGAGCTGGGGCTTGGCCACGCCGGTCTCGAAGTAGTCGTTGCCCCCGTTCTCGTTCACCCGCAGGTTGTTGTTGTAGAGATGCCCTTCCTGGAAGGCCCGGAAATCGCCGTAGCGCTCGTCCGTAGCCAGGACGTCCGCCGCGGTCATCCACATGGCGTTGCTGGGGTTCACCCAGAACTCCGCGTCCGCGGCCTTGTCGAAGACGCTCTCGAAGTCCAGGGGGATGCTGCCTGCCTCCCCTTCGTTGGCCCAGAGGTAGCTGCTGCCGGCATCGGCCAGGAAGCGGGCGGTGTAGCTCTGCCCCCCGGCCACGTACCAGGTGCCGTTGAAGACGCTTCCCACCAGGACCGTGGGGCGCTCTGTCGCGCTAGCGGCCAGGGCTGTCAGCTCGCGGTATTCCTGGGCCGTCTTCTGGAAGATGGCCTGGGCGTCCCCTTCCCGGTTGAAGAAGAGGGCCAGGAACTTCCCCCACTCGGTGCGGCCCAGGGGCGTGTTCTCCATGAAATCGCCGTTGATGGCCACCTTGACCCCCGCCTCCAGCAGCTTGGGATGGGCGTCGTAGTCGGGCACGCCGATGCCGTAGGTCATCACCAGGTCCGGGTTCAGATCCAGGACCAGCTCCACGTTCACGCCGGAGCCGAAGCCCACTTCCGCCAGCTCACCAGCCTGGATGCGCTCCACCACGCTGGGGGTGTTCACATAGGTGAAGCTGTCCAGGCCCACCAGCCGATCCACCAGACCCAGGGCGTCCAGGTGGGGCAGGTAGGTGGTGGACATGGCCACGATGGAGCGAATGGGCACCTGGATGACGCTGGCCGGGTCAAAGCCCTCCGGCGCCGGGGTGCCACACTGGACCAGGACGTACTGGAAGCCCTCCTCCGCGCCCTGCCAGGGCTTGGTCACGGTGACCACCTTGTAGTTGTTGAAGTACTCCACCTGGAAGCCCGTGGCCTCCTCCACCGTCACCTTCTCCGGGAAGTAGTCCACCGTGGGATCGTAGTTCTCCACGCACCCCTCGGTGATGTTCCGGGTCAACGGCTGGGCCTGGGGCGGGTTCCCGGCCGGGGCCTGGGCGCTCGGGGCCTCCTGGGCCACAGGCGGTGGCGGCACCGCACAGCCAGCCAGAAGCAGGGCCAGGAGCAAAGGGACGATCAGCAGGGTGATCCGCAGACGAACGGGGTGCGACATGAGTTTTTTCCTCCAAGAAGTGATTGAGGGACGCTGTACAGTACTGAGCTCACGACGGTGCTGAGCTGGCACAGAGCCCACAAAAAGAAAGCGCCCAACCTTGGCGGTCGGGCGTGGTCTCCTGATGAATTCAGAGTGGGGCGTGTACATCACCCCGATGAAGCACTCCAACGCCTTCCGCGAGGCTTACCGGAGCGCAACAGAGGCGGTCGACCTGGCTTAGGAGACGAGACTCCATCACAGTTGCGGGACAGCGCCGGATTCTCACCGACTTCGCCGTTCCTCTGTTGGGCGGTGCGATATGCGATTGTGCAGCCACTATAACAGCCCGGCTCCAGAGCTGTCAAATTGGCCCAGACAAGGGAACAGCCAGACAAATCGCGACCCGCTCAGGCAGGTCGCGGCCTGGATGGCGGGGACAGTTCGGGTGGATCCAGGCCAGAAGGGGGCAAGGTGGCCCCAATTTGCGAGATCGTCCGGGCCTGTTTACACTAACCAGGCCCACCCTGGTGGGCGGACGATGCCCCCAACCACTCAGGAAGGACGTTGACCCTATGACGGATGCCTTGACGCGCAAGATGCTGCCCGGTCTGCTCCTGCTGGCCCTGCTGGCCCTGGCCGCCTGCACCAGCCAGCCCATTCCCATCTACCCCAGCCCCACACCCATCCCCCGCTTCACCCTGCCCCCGGCCCAGGCCCAGGCGCCCGAGAAGACGCCAGCAGCCGAGGAGGCGGTGACCCCGGAAGCCACAGAGGCGCCGGCCACAGAGACGCCTGTCCCAGAAGAGGCTACACCGGAAGAGGCTACACCGGAAGAGATTACACCGGAAGAGACGGCGCCAGAGACCGTGACGCCGGAAGCCACGGAGGAAGCAGCACCCCAGGAGACACCCCAGGAGACGCCTCAGGAGACAGCAGAGGAGACGCCAGAGGCCGCGGAAACACCAGCCGAGACACCCACCCTGGCGGCCCAGGAACCCACGCCCGAAGAAGCCGCGCCAGCGGAGACAGCCGCGCCGGACGTCACTGCGACGCCCACGGAGGAGCCCACACTGGAGGCCCCAGCAGCCACCGCCACTCCAGAAGCGGAAGAGGCCACTCCAGAGGAGACTGCCACCCCACAGGAAACCGCCACACCGGAGGAAACCGCCACACCGGAGGAGAGTGCCACGCCGGAAGGCCAGACGGAAGGCGAACCGGAGTCCACAGGTGGCCTGCCCCCGGAGATGGTCCAGGCCCTGGCCGCCGCGGACCCAGCCCGGGGCGAGCAGCTGGCCGTCAGCACGGGATGCCTGGCCTGTCACAGCCTGGACGAGGGCGTCACCATCGTGGGCCCCAGCTGGTATGGCGTCGGGGACCGGGCCGGCAGTCGAGTGGAGGGCCAGAGCGCCGAGGAATACCTCTACCGGAGCATTGTCAGCCCGGACGACTACGTGGTGGAGGGCTTCCCGCCCAGCGTCATGCCCCAGATCTACGGGGACACGCTCAACGACCAGGAGATCGCCGACCTGATCGCCTATCTGCTCACCCTGAAAGGGGAGGAATAGGCCGACCTAGAGAGCAACCAGGCAACGATGGAGCGCGAAACCGTCTGCAAACATCTCTTCATCGAGGGACGGGTCCAGGGCGTCTTTTTCCGGGCCCGCACCCGGGACCAGGCCCGCCGCCTGGGCGTGACCGGCTGGGTTCGCAACCTGCCAGACGGCCGGGTGGAGGTCCTGGCCTGTGGCCCCCAGGAGGCGGTGGACGCCCTGGTGGAGTGGTGCCACGTGGGGCCGCCCCACGCGGTGGTCACCCGGGTGGAGGTCCAGGATGCCCAGCCCGAGCCAGGCCTCCGAAGCTTCCAGGTGCGCTGGTAGGCCCCAGACCATGGAACCCATGACCCAACCTGCTCACATCCCCCGAGGCGTGGCCGACTATTTCTGGCAAGAGGCGGCCCAGCGCCGGGAGCTGGAAACCCGTCTGCTGGAGACCTTCCGCAGCTGGGGCTACACGGACGTCATCCCCCCCACCTTCGAGTACGCGGACTCCCTGAGCACCCAGGCCAGCCCCGAACTCCAGGAGGAGATGTATCGCTTCCTGGACCGGGACGGGAGCACCCTGGCCCTGCGCCCGGAGTTCACCACCCCCGTGGCCCGGCTGGTGGGCACCCGCCTCCACGACTGGCCCATGCCCCAACGCTTCTGCTACGCCGGCAGCGTCTTCCGCTACACCGAGCCCCAGGCCGGACGCCAACGGGAGTTCTGGCAGGCCGGGGTGGAGCTCATCGGCGCGCCGGGCCCGGCCGGGGATGCGGAGGTCCTGGCCCTGACCGTGGCCGGGCTGGAGGCGGTGGGCCTGGCCGACTTCCGCCTGGTCCTGGGGCAGATGGGCTACTTCCGAGGCCTGCTGGCGGACCTGGCCCTGGAGCCAGCCCAGGAGGCAGCCCTGCGCCAGGCCATCGAGCGGCACAGCGAGCCGGAGCTGGCCGAGTTCCTGCGCACCGTCCCCCTGCGCACCCAACAGCGGCGCACGGTGGAGGCCCTGCCCGAGCTCAACGGCCGGGATCCCGAGGCCATCATGGCCCAGGCGGACCTGCACAGCCTCAACTACGCCATGTTCAAGGCCCTGGAGAACCTGCGGGCCATCTACCGGGTGCTGGAGGCCCACGGCGTGGCCCATCTGGTGGACCTGGATCTGACGGAGATCCGCAACCTGGGCTACTACACCGGCATCACCTTCGAGGCCCTGGTGCCGGGCCTGGGTTTCAACGTGGCCAGCGGCGGCCGCTACGACGACCTCATCGGCCACTTCGGGCCGCCCCAGCCGGCCGTGGGGGTGGCCCTGGGCCTGGATCGTCTCCTCCTGGCCTGGCGAGGGCAGAGCGGCCCGAAGCAGGCGCCCCGGCCTGTCCCCCCGGAGCGGCTGGTGGATGCGGGGAACGATCCCCGGGCCGTGGCCGCGGTGAACGCCTGGCGGCGTCAGGGCATGCGGGTGGTGCTGGATGTGACCGGACGGAGCGGGCTGGACCTGTGGCGGCTGGCCCGGCAGATGGGCGCGGCCCAGGCCCTGGTCTGGACTGGGGAGGGCTTCGACGTCTACGCGGGGGAGAACGAAGCGGAGCAGCCGGTGGATTTCATCCGGGTGGAGGCGCCATGAGCCCGACCATGAGCCCGACGACGCATCCCCGCCCCCTCCTCATGGCCCTGCCCAAGGGGCGCCTGGCCGAGCAGAGCCTGGCCCTGCTGGCCCGAGCCGGGCTGAGCGTCCCCCAGGGGAACGGAGGCCGCAAGCTGGTGCTGGAGAGCCCGGATGGCCGCATGGGCTACGTCATGGCCAAGCCCTGGGACGTGCCCACCTTCGTGGAGTACGGGGCCGCGGATCTGGGCATCTGTGGGCTGGACGTGTTGCGGGAGAGCGGGCGCAACGTCTACGAACCCCTGCTCCTGCCCTTCGGCCACTGCCGGCTGAGCCTGGCCGGCCCCCAGGAGCGGGCGGACACGCCCCTGCGCTACGAGAGCCAGCCCCGGATCGCCACCAAGTACCCGCGGCTGACCACGGCCTTCTTCCGTCAGCGGGGCATCAACGCGGAGGTCATCGCCCTGAGCGGCTCCGTGGAGCTGGGGCCGGTCCTGGGCCTGGCGGATCTCATCGTGGACCTGGTGGAGACGGGCAGCACCCTCCAGGCCAACGGGCTGGTGGAGTTCCGCACCATCCTGGAGAGCCAGGCGGTGCTCATCGTCAACCGGGCCGCCTACCGGCTGAAGTCCCAGCCCATCCAGGCCCTGATCCAGCAGCTGCGGGCCGCGGTGTCCGAAAGGCGATAGACACCGCTGCTTGCCAGCTCCCAACTACCAACTCCCAACTCCCCTTCTGCCAAAGGACAACCCCATGGCCGAGATCATCCACTCCCGCGCCATCCACGGCGTGAAATTTGCCCGGCTCAAGGTCTTCCAGGACGAGCGCGGTCGCTTCGTGGAGACCTTCCGGGAGGCCTGGTTCCCCGAGCGGAGCTGGGACATCTTCCAGACCAACCGCAGCGACAGCAAGGCCGGGGTGTTGCGGGGCCTCCACTACCACTTCCGCCAGGTGGACTACTGGTACGCGGTGAACGGGCGGATCCGGGTGGCCCTGGCGGATCTGCGCCCCTCCTCCCCCACCTACCTGGCCACGGAGACGATGGAGATCGGCGAGGGAAACGAGATGGGCATCTTCATCCCTGTGGGCGTGGCCCATGGCTTCGTGGCCCTGACCGACGCCACCCTCACCTACATCGTGGACAACTACTACGACGGCAGCGACGAGCACGGCGTGGCCTGGGACGACCCCACCCTGGCCATCGACTGGGGGGTGGAGAACCCCATCCTCTCCCCTCGCGACCAGGCCAACCCCCGGCTGGCCGACATCCCCCGAGAGAAGCTGCCGGAGTAGAGGAGGCGGGCGATCCCCTGTCGCGTTCTCCGCTCCCCCCTCGCCGGCCCGTCAGGCCTTGCCCAGGACCGCGGCCAGGAGAGCCATGCGGATGAACATGCCGTTGCGCATCTGGCGGAAGTAGGCGGCCCGAGGATCCTGGTCCACCGCGTAGCTGATCTCCCCCACCCGAGGCAGGGGGTGCATGACGATCATGCGCTCCTTGGCCTTGGCCATGAGCTCCTCATCCACCACGTAGAAATCTTTCACCCGGTCGTACTCCGCCAGATCCGTGAAGCGCTCCTTCTGCACCCGGGTCACGTAGAGGACGTCCACCTCGCCGATGATCTGGTGCACATCCTCCAGCTCCCGATAGCGGTGTCCCGTCTCCCGGACCACGCCCAGCACGTCCTGGGGCATGCGCAGGATCTCCGGGCTGACGAAGAGGAACTCCACATCGTAGTTGACCAGCAGTTTGGTCAGGCTGTGGACCGTGCGGCCGTACTTCAGGTCCCCCACCATGGCGATCTTCAGGCCATCCACCCGGCCCAGCTCCTCCACGATGGTGAAGAGGTCCAGCAGGGCCTGGGTGGGATGCTCGCCCACGCCGTCCCCCGCGTTGATCACCGGCTTCTGGGCGTAGTAGGCCGCGGTGGCCGCCGCGCCCATCTCCGGGTGGCGCAGGACGATGACGTCCGCGTAGCTCTCCAGGGTGCGCACCGTGTCCGGCAGGCTCTCCCCCTTGCTCACGGAGCTGTACTGGACGTTGTTGATGGGGATGACCTGGCCGCCCAGGCGCAGCATGGCCGCCATGAAGCTGGAGCTGGTCCGGGTGGATGGCTCGTAGAAGAGGTTGGCCAGGATCTTGCCCTGGAGCAGGTCCGCGCTGCCGAAACGCTCCACCAGCATGCGCATCTCCCGGGCCACGCCGAAGATGCACTCCAGCTTCTCCCGGTCGAACTGGCTCACGCTGAGGATGTCCTGGCCGAAGAAGCCGCTGTGCTGCCTGTCCGCGGGGACGGGCTGCACCGGCTGGGCTGGCTGGGTCGCTTGGATCGGCTGTGTCGCTGTCCGGTTGATGTCCATCGGGATGGTCCTTTCTGTTGCTGAAATCTGT
>CAYQEB010000010.1:10286-12617 GCA_964416395.1 uncultured Caldilineaceae bacterium
TGCTGAAATCTGTGGCTGAAATAACCTGTTGTTGAGATGAGCTGTTCCTGGAATGGTTGCCAGAATGGCCTTCCGCATCGGTCCGCACCTCGGCTTGGGCTGGCCCGTTTCCGAGCGGGCTGGGCCGATGACGGGCCACAAAAAACCGACGGTCTCCCGTCGGTCGATCCGCTATGAAATGGGTTCGTGCTCTTCCGGCTGGAAGAGCACCCGTCCACTGCCTGGCCGGGCCAGCACCTGCCCCCCGGCGAAGACGGTCTCCCCTCGCAGGACCACCCGCTCCACCCGTCCGAAGAGCTCCATCCCGGCAAAGGGCGTCCACTTGACCTTGGTCTGCATGGCCCCGTCCTGCAGAACGAAGCGAGCGTCCACGTCCACCTCCACGAAGGTCTCCGGCTGGGCCGGCAGGCGGTAGATGCGCCGCGGGTTCTCCACGCAGCGGGCCTGGATGTCCGCCAGCTCCAGCCGCCCCTGGTGCACCGCGGTGAGGAGCAGGGGGAGCATGGTCTCCAGGCCGGGCACGCCCGGAGGCGGCTCCGGCGACGCCTTCTCGGCCAGGGTGTGGGGGGCGTGGTCCGTGGCGAAGACGTCGATGGCCTCCAGATGCTCCCAGAGGGCGGCCACATCGTCCGGGCTGGCCAGGCGGGGGCGCATGTCCCCGCGCGGGCCCAGCCGGGGCAGGTCGGCCTGGCTCAGGAAGAGGTGATGGGGCGTGGCCTCGCAGGTGACGGGCAGGCCCTGCTCCTTGGCCCGGCGGATGAGCTCGATCTCGCTGCGCCGACTCACGTGGACCACGTGGAGGGGCGTCCGGTAGAGCTGGCTCAGGGCCAGGCAGGCCGGCAGCATGAGCTCCTCCGCGTGGACGGCGATGGGCCCCAGCCGCCCCGGGGAGGCCTCCCGCCGTTCCGCCCAGGTGCGGAAGAGCCGGTGCAGCGTCCCCAGCTCGTCGATGCGCAGGCTGCCGAAGGTGTCGCTCACGTAGATCTTCAGGCCACAGGCCTGCTCGGCCACCGGCAGGTAGGCGTCCAGCTCGGTGTTGGTGGCCCCAACAAAAAGCCCGACATCCGCCACAGCCTTGGCTGCGGCCAGTCGGGCCTTCTCGGTCAGCCGCTCCGGCGTGGAGGTGGGCGGCGATGTGTTGGGCATCTCCAGAACGGTGGTCACGCCACCGGCCAGGGCAGCGCAGGTGCCGGTGAAGAAGTCCTCTTTGTGAGTGTAGCCCGGTTCCCGCAGATGCACATGGGCATCCACCAGGCCAGGCAGGCGCAGAAGGGTCATGGGCGTGGGCTGGAAAAAACCACGGCACGGCAAACGGCTACATTCTACCCGGACGGCGCCGAGGAGCCAAATTGGCCTCCTTCCGGATCCTTGGGAAAACGCCATCCGCCTGCCGCCGGTTTTGCACTTTCCGGCAGGGGCTGGTATCCTACGCTTATCGCAGAAACAGATAGATTTACACCGTTTTCCTAAGATTTTGCCAAGGGCTGTTTCCAAGGGCTGTTTCCACACGAACCCGCGCCGGAGCCTGACCACACAGCACCGGTGCGTGCACACAAAAAGGAACAGGACCATGAGCTACCCGCCGCCACGCCTCATCTTCTGGGAAACCACCGCCGGCTGCAACCTGGAGTGCATCCACTGCCGCCGGATCACCGTGGCAGACCAGCTCCTCCCCCAGGATCTGACCACCCAAGAAGCCTTCGATCTCATCGACCAGGTGGCCGCCTTTGCCCGCCCCATTTTCATCCTCTCCGGCGGGGAGCCCCTCTTCCGCCCCGACATCTTCGACATCGCCCGATACGCCAGCGACGCGGGGCTGATCGTGGCCCTGGCCACCAACGGCACCCTCATCGACGGGGCTGTGGCCCGACGCATCAAGGAGTCGGGCATCCAGCGGGTGAGCATCAGCCTGGACGGCCCGGACGCGACCAGCCACGACTATTTCCGGGGCCCGGGCGCCTTCCACAAGGCCTTGGCCGGCATGGAAGAGCTGAAACGGGTGGGCGTCCCCTACCAGATCAACACCACGGTGGCCACCCACAACGTGGATCGGATGCCCGAGACCCTGGCCCTGGCCAAGGAGGTGGGAGCCAAGGCCCTGCACCTCTTCCTGCTGGTGCCGGTAGGCTGCGGCATGGAGATCGCCCCGGAACACCAGATCACCGGCCAGGCCTACGAGCGGGTGCTCAACTGGCTCTACGACGCAGAGCTGGACAACCCGGACATCGAGATGAAGGCCACCTGTGCTCCCCACTACTTCCGGGTGGTGCGCCAGCGTCAGGCCGAGGAGCGACGCCGGGGCATCGTGCGGGAGCGGCCCCACAGCCACCG
>CAYQEB010000010.1:12717-21161 GCA_964416395.1 uncultured Caldilineaceae bacterium
GTCAGGCCGAGGAGCGACGCCGGGGCATCGTGCGGGAGCGGCCCCACAGCCACCGTCGCCAGGCCCAGGCCGGCAAGGGGCGCCCAGGGGGCCATCCGGGCGGGCATCCAGACGGGCATCCGGGAGGACACCCCAGCGGACAGGCGGCCATGCACCAGATGACCAAGGGCTGCCTGGCCGGCACAGGCGTCTGTTTCGTCTCTCACCGGGGCGAGGTCTTCCCCTGCGGCTACCTGCCCCTGGAGGCCGGCAACGTCCGCCGCCAGCCCTTCCAGGAGATCTGGGAGAACTCCCAGATCTTCGCCCAGCTCCGGGATCCGGAGCTGCTGGGGGGCAAGTGTGGCGCCTGCCAGTTCAAGCTGGTCTGCAGCGGCTGCCGGGCCCGGGCCTACGGCACCCTGGGTGATTTTTTGGCAGAAGAGCCCTTCTGCGTCTACGATCCAGAGACCCGCACCGTGAACATGGACCCGCCGACCACGCCAGGCCCATCGGTTCCGCCGCCCATCCTGCGCCTGTGACGCCCTGGGGGGCCGGCCTCGGTCCTCAACCCACTCCCATCCTGTCGAGGGTGAACACCGTGCACATCCTGCTAGTTGGCCTCAACCACCGCACCGCACCGGTGCAGATCCGGGAACAGCTCGCCTTCAGCGACTGCAACCTGCGCATGGCCTTGGAGGAGCTCAACCACTCCTCGGGCGCGATTCCCCCCCGCCTGGCTCCGCCCTCCCGTCCCCCCGCCACCCAGGAAGCCACCCTTCGGGAATCCACACTCCAGGAAGGCGTCATCGAGAGCGTCATCCTCTCCACCTGCAACCGCCTGGAGATCTACGCGGTGGCCCCGGCCATCCAGGCAGGCTGGACCGCGGTGGAGCGCTTCCTCTCCCGAGTCCAGGGCATTCCCCAGGAGGAGCTGCGCCCCCATCTCTACCGCCTGGCCGACGACCAGGCCGTGGAGCATCTCATGCGGGTGGCCTGCGGGCTGGATTCCCAGATCCTGGGGGAGGCCCAGATCCTGGGCCAGGTGAACCAGGCCTTCCAGACGGCCCAGCGAGCGGGGAACACCGGCCCCATCCTCTCCCACCTCTTCGCCTACGCCCTCCACGCGGGGAAGCGGGCCCGGCACGAGACGCCCCTGGGCCGCACGGTCACCTCCGTGAGCCACGCCGCAGTGAAGCTGGCCCGGGCCATCGCGGGGGACCTGGCCCACAAGCGGGTGCTCCTGGTGGGGGCCGGGGCCATCATGGAGACCACGGTCAAAGCCCTGGACCACCACCAAGTCCAGGAGATCGCCTGCATCAACCGCACCTATGCCCGAGCGGAGGCCCTGGCCCGCCTGGCCGGAGGGCGGGCCTTCAACTGGCGCCATCTGCCCCAGGCTCTGGCTTGGGCCGATGTGGTCATCACTGGCACCAGCGCCCCCCACACGGTGATCCATGCGCCGGAGGTGGAATCCATCCTGCCCCAGCGCCAGGGACGCCCCCTGGTCTTCGTGGACATCGCCGTCCCCCGGGACGTGGCCCAGGAGGTGGAGAAGCTGCCCCTGGTCCAGCGCCAGGACATCGACGACCTCCAGGCTTCCCTGGACGAGAACCTGGCCCAACGCCAGGCGGCCATCCCCGCGGTGGAGGGCATCATCCAGGAGGAGGTGGCCCACTTCCAGGGGTGGCAACGGGGGCGGCAGGTGGTGCCGGTGGTGGTGGCCCTGCGCCAGCAGATCCAGGCCCTGGCCCAGGCAGAGCTGGAACAGGCCCTGGCCCAGATGCCCGACCTGGCTCCTCGGGAGGAACAGATCGTCACCAAGCTGGTGCATCGGCTGGTGAACAAGATCCTGCACCAGCCCACGGTGCGCCTCAAGGCCCGAGCGGCCCAGGGAGATGGCCCAGAGTACGCCCAGGCGCTGAGCCATCTCTTTGCCCTGGCCGAGATGGAGCCGCGAGAACACCGGCCATCCAACCGCAACGGGGCCTCTACCATCCCTCCAGCTCCCACGCCGTCCACCCCAGGCCGCCAACATCGCCCAAGGGGCAGTCGGGTGAGCGCCAGCCGCAACGGGAGGTCCGCCCATGACGTTCCCTAGCTTCCGAGCCGTCGTACGCCTGGGCACCCGAGGCTCCGCGCTGGCCCGCCACCAGACAGAGCTGGTGGCCAAGCGGCTGCGAGCGGCCTGGCCCGGCCTGCAGACGGGCCTCATCGTCATCCGCACCAAGGGAGATCGGGTCCTGGACAGCCCCCTGCCCCTCATCGGAGGCAAAGGGCTCTTCACCCAGGAGCTGGAGGAAGGCCTGCTGGAGGGGCGCATCGACTTCGCGGTGCACAGCCTCAAGGACCTGCCCACGGAGATGCCCCCAGGCCTGACCGTGGGCGCCATCCTGGAACGGGCCGATCCCCGGGACGCGCTGGTCTGCCGGGGGGACTTCACCCTGGAGAGCCTGCCCCCGGGGGCCACTGTGGGCACCAGCAGCCGACGCCGAGCAGGCCAGCTCCTGCATCAGCGGCCGGACCTGCGCATTCTGGACATCCGGGGCAACGTGGAGACCCGCATCCGCAAGGTGATGGACCCCGAGGGCCCCTACCAGGCCACGGTGCTGGCCTGCGCCGGCCTGGAGCGCCTGGGCCTCACGGAGGTCATCAGCCAGGTGCTGCCCCTGGATGTGATGCTGCCAGCCCCTGGCCAGGGCGCGCTGGCCGTGCAGTGCCGGGACGACGCCCCCTCCCGGGAGCTGCTGGCCGCCATCCACCATCCGGCCACCGGCGCGGCCGTCACCGGGGAGCGGGCCTTCCTGGCCGGGCTGGGCGGGGGCTGCGCCGTCCCGGTGGCGGCCCACGGCTGGCTGGAGGAAGGCGTGCTCCACCTGCGAGGCCGGGTCTCCAGCCTGGACGGGACCCGGCAGATCGACGTGGCTGGCCAGGGGGATCCCCAGGACGCCCAGGCCTTGGGCCAGGCTCTGGCGGAGATGGCCCTGGCCCAGGGTGCGGCGGCGATCCTGGAAAAGGAGCAGGCCTGATGGGCGAGCGGGGCAGAAGGGGCCACGCCCTTCCCCTGGCCGGGAAGCGGGTGGTCCACACCCGAGCCGAGCACCAGGCCCAGGAGCTGGTGGAGCGCCTGGAGGCCCTGGGCGCGCAGGTTCTGGCCTATCCCGCCATCCGCATCCAGCCCCTGACGGAAACCGGGCTCCTGGATCGAAGCCTGAAACAGGCCACCCAGGGGGGCTTCCACTGGCTCGTCCTCACCAGCACCAACACGGTTCGGGTCCTGGCCCAGCGGCTGGAGGCCCTGGGGCTGGGCGCGGATGCCCTGTCGCCCCGCAGGCAGCCGGATCTGCGGGTGGCGGCGGTGGGCACAGCCACCGGCGCCCTGGCGGAGGAGCTGCTCCGGGTGCAGGTGCGCTGCCTGCCCAAGAAGTTCATGGCCGAAGGTCTGGCCCAAGCCCTGGAGATCCAGCCAGGCCAGCGCATCTTCCTGCCCCAGTCGGCCATCGCCCGGCCGGTCCTGGCCCAGGCGTTGACCGCGGCCGGCGGCCAGGTGACCGCTGTCCCCGCCTACCGCACGGAGCTGGGCCGCGGCGGCGTGGACCTGCCCCGTCTGCTGGAGGAAGGGCAGGTGGACGTGGTCACCTTCACCAGCGCTTCCACAGTGCGCAACTGCCTGGCCCGGCTGGAGCGGGAAGGGGGTGATCCGAGGCTGTTGGCCTCGGTGCGGGTGGCCTGCATCGGCCCGGTCACTGCCCAGGCGGCCCGGGAGCATGGGCTGACCGTGGACATCCAACCGACCCAGTACACGGTGGCGGCCCTGGTGGAGGCCCTGGCCGCCCACTTCCAGAAGGAGCGAGCATGAGCGAACGGTCACACCGGCTTCCCCTGCGTCCTCGACGGCTGCGCCTGAGCCCCAACCTGCGCCGCATGGTCCGGGAAACCCGCCTGGGGCCTGAGGATTTCATCTATCCCCTCTTCGTGCGCCCGGGCCAGGGGATCCGCAACCCCATCGGCTCCATGCCCGGCCAGCACCAGCTCTCGGTGGACCAGCTGGCCCAGGAGGCGGAGGAGATCGCCCGGCTGGGCATCCCCGCGGTGATCCTCTTCGGCATCCCGGAGGCGAAGGATCCCTGCGGCACGGAGAACTACAACCCGGAGGGGATCGTGCCCCGGGCCATCCGGGCCATCAAGGAGGCGACGCCGGAGCTGGTGGTCATCTCGGACATGTGCTTCTGCGAGTACACGGACCACGGCCACTGCGGCATCATCAACCAGCCCGGGGACGAGCACTACACGCCCACCCTGCCCGAGGGCTATCTGCTCAACGACCCCACCTTGGATCTGCTGCAGCGGGCCTCGGTGGTCCACGCCCAGGCCGGCGCGGACATCATCGCCCCCTCGGGCATGATCGACGGCATGGTGGGGGCCATCCGGGCTGGGCTGGACGAGGCGGGCTTCACCCACGTGGCGGTGATGAGCTACGCGGCCAAGTACGCCAGCAGCTTCTACGGCCCCTTCCGGGAGGCGGCGGAGAGCCCGCCCAGCTTCGGGGACCGCAGCCAGTACCAGATGGATCCGGCCAACCAGCGGGAGGCGGTGAAGGAGGTGGCCCTGGACGTGGCCGAAGGCGCGGACATCCTCATGGTCAAGCCAGCTCTGCCTTACCTGGACGTGCTGGCGGAGGTGCGTCGGCGTTTCCACCTGCCCACCGCGGCCTACCAGGTGAGCGGTGAGTACGCCATGATCCACGCGGCCGCGGCCCAGGGCTGGCTGGATCTGCGCGGCTGCGCCCTGGAGAGCCTCACGGCCATCAAGCGGGCCGGCGCGGACCTGATCCTGACCTATTTCGCCAAGGACGCGGCCCGCTGGCTGCAGGAAACCCAGTAGCAAACCGAGCTCTGTTTCCCAAATCCCGTTTCCCAAATCCCTGTTTCCCGTCTCCCATGACCCAATCGCCCAACGACCCAATCGCCCAATCCCGCTTCCTCCGGGCCTGCCGCGGGGAGCCCGTGGACGCCACCCCCGTCTGGCTCATGCGCCAGGCCGGCCGCTACATGGCCGAGTACCGGGAGCTGCGCCGCAAGCACACCATCCTGGAGATCATCAAGACCCCGGAGCTGGCCTGTCAGGTGACCCTCCAGCCCCTGGACGCCTTCGACCTGGACGCGGCCATCATCTTCGCGGACATCCTGCCGCCCCTGGAAGGCATGGGGCTCTCCCTGGAGTTCGTGAAGGGGGAGGGCCCCCTGATCCACAACCCGGTGCGCACCCCCCAGGATGTGGCCCGGCTGCGGACGCCGGATCCGGAGGAGAGCCTGGGCTTCACCCTGGAGGCCATCCGCCTGGCCCGACGGGAGCTGGAGAGCCGAGGCATCCCCCTCATCGGCTTCAGCGGCGCGCCCTTCACCCTGGCCTCCTACGCCATCGAAGGGGGTGGCAGCCGTCACTACCTGCGGGCCAAGGGCATGATGATGGCGGACCCCGAAAGCTGGCACGCGCTCATGGAGAAGCTGAGCCAGGTGGTGGGGGAGTATCTCCTGGCCCAGGCCCGAGCCGGGGCCCAGGCCCTGCAGCTCTTCGATAGCTGGGTGGGGGCCCTGAGCCCCGAGGACTACCGCCAGCACGTCCAGCCCTACAGCCGCCGGGCCATCCAGATCGCCCGGGAGGCCGGGGCGCCCATCATCCACTTCGGCACCAACACCAACGGCATGCTGGAGCTGATCCGGGACGCCGGGGGCGACGTCATCGGCGTGGACTGGCGCATCGATCTGGCCGCCGCCTGGGAGCGCCTGGGGCCGGAGGTGGCCATCCAGGGCAATCTGGACCCGGTGGCCCTCTTCGCCCCCTGGCCGGCGCTGAAGGCCCGAACCCAGGCCGTCCTGGACCAGGCCGCCGGCCGGCCGGGCCACATCTTCAACCTGGGCCATGGCATCCTGCCCAACACGCCAGTGGAGAACGTGCGCCGGCTGGTGGATTTCGTCCACGAGTACACGGGACGATAGGCGCTTCCCAGGGCAGGCGACACGCTTTCACCCTTCAGGGCACTCGCACTTCACGGTATTCACATTTCACGGCAAAGAACCATGACCACCCAAACCATGCCCGGGAAAGACACTCCCACCTCCACCGGGGATCGCCCCAGCCTCCACATGGCCATCGTGGGGGGCGGGATCACCGGGCTGAGCGCAGCCTGGGCTCTGCAGAAGCTGGCGGAGCAGGGGCAGCCGGTCCGCTACACCCTGCTGGAGGCGTCCCAGCGCTGGGGCGGCAAGATCCGCACGGAGCGAGTGGAGGGCGCCGAGGCCCAGCCCTTCATCGTGGAGGCCGGGCCCGACTCCTTCATCACCCAGAAGCCCTGGGGGTTGGAGCTGGCCCGGGAGCTGGGGCTGGAGGAGCGGCTCCTGGGCGCCAACGACCAGCGGCGCAAGGTCTACGTCCTGAACCGGGGCCGCCTCACCCCCCTGCCCGACGGCGTGCTCCTGGTGGTCCCCACCCGCTTCCTGCCCTTCGTGACCTCCCCTCTGATCTCGCCCCTGGGCAAGCTGCGCATGGCCCTGGACCTGGTCATCCCAGCCCGGCGGGACGGCCAGGACGAGACCCTGGCCGACTTCATGCGCCGACGGCTGGGCCAGGAGGCCCTGGACAAGCTGGGGGAGCCCCTGCTCTCGGGCATCTACAACGCGGACGCGGAGGAGCAGAGCCTCCTGGCCACGTTCCCCCGCTTCCGCGCCCTGGAGGAGAAGCACGGCAGCCTGATCCGAGGGATGCTGGCGGCCAAGGCCCAGCGCATGCACGCCCCCAAGCGACCGGGCAAGCCGGTCTCCATGTTCGTCTCCTTCCGGGAAGGCATGGAGGAGCTGCCTCGGGCTCTGGCCGCCCAGCTGACCGGCGATCTGCGCCTGGGCGTGGCGGTGGAGGGCCTGGCCCGGCGGGAGGAGGGCGGCTACCGGCTGGCCCTGAACGATGGTGGACGCCTGGACGTGGACGGGGTGATCCTGGCCATCCCCGCGGGGGCCACGGCCAGGCTGGTCCGCCCCCTGGCGCCCCGGGCCGCGCAGCGGCTGGCGAGCATCCGCTACGTGAGCACAGGCGCCGTCTCTCTGGCCTTCTCCGGGGAACAGGTCCGCCCTCTGGACGGCTTCGGCGTGGTGATCCCCCGCAGCGAGGGACGGCGGATCAACGCCATCACCTGGACCTCCGTGAAGTTCCACCACCGGGCCCCGGCCGGCTACGAGCTCATCCGGGTCTTTTTCGGTGGCTCCCGCACGCCGGCCACCTTCCAGCTGGACGACCAGGCCCTCCTGGCCGCGGTTCGGGAGGAGCTCCAGGAGATCCTGGGCATCACCGCCCAGCCCCTCTTCCAGCGCATCGCCCGCTGGCCCCAGGCCCAGCCCCAGTACGACGTGGGGCACCTGGAGCGGGTGGCCGCCATCGAGGAGGCCCTGCCCTCTGGGTTGCTGGTGGCCGGCAGCCCCTACCGCGGCGTGGGCATCCCCGACTGCGTGCGCCAGGGCCGGGCGGCCGCGGAGCGGCTCCTGGAGACGGTGAAAAGCAGGTGAAGGGACGCGGAGACACAGGGAGACAAGACAGGGGAGAGCTGCAAACTGCAGAGATGCCAGGATGTCAGGATGCTGGGGGATCGAACTGGATCCCCGAAGTCCAACTTCCACTCGCCACTCACTCGACCAGCCAATCACCAAAGCACCCAACCATCTACCCGACCATGAACACACAAACTTCCGAAACCCTCTACCGAGAAGCCCAGTCCTTGATCCCCGGCGGCGTGAACAGCCCGGTGCGGGCCTTCAAGAGCGTGGGGGGCGTCCCTCGCTTCATCCAGCGGGGGGAGGGCCCCTACGTCTGGGATGTGGACGGCAACCGCTACGTGGACTACGTCCTCTCCTGGGGGCCGCTGGTCCTGGGCCACGCCCATCCCCGGGTGGTGGCCGCCCTCCAGGAGCAAGCGACCCGGGGCGCCAGCTACGGCGCGCCCACAGCCCTGGAGAACGAGCTGGCCCGCCTGGTCATCGAGATGGCGCCCTCGGTGGAGATGATCCGCTTCGTCAACAGCGGCACCGAGGCCTGCATGAGCGCCCTGCGCCTGGCCCGGGCCGTGACCGGCCGCACCAAGATCGTCAAGTTCGCCGGCTGCTACCACGGCCACGCGGACATGCTTCTGGTCCAGGCCGGCAGCGGCGTGGCCACCCTGGGCTTGCCCGACTCCCCGGGCGTTCCCCCCGCCACAGCCGCGGACACCCTGATCGCCCCCTACAACAATCTGGCCGGGGTGGAGGCCCTCTTCCGGGCCCATCCCGGGGAGATCGCCGGGGTGATCGTGGAGCCCATCGCGGCCAACATGGGCTTCGTCCTGCCCGAGCCGGGCTTCCTCCAGGGGCTCCAGCAGCTCTGCCGACAGGAAGGCGCGCTCTTCATCCTGGACGAGGTGATGACCGGCTTCCGGGTGGCCCTGG
>CAYQEB010000010.1:21261-29955 GCA_964416395.1 uncultured Caldilineaceae bacterium
GAAGGCGCGCTCTTCATCCTGGACGAGGTGATGACCGGCTTCCGGGTGGCCCTGGGGGGCGCCCAGGAGAAGTGGGGGCTGGACCCAGACATCACCTGCCTGGGGAAGGTCATCGGCGGCGGCCTGCCGGTGGGAGCCTACGCGGGCAAGCGCCGGATCATGGAGACGGTGGCCCCGGCCGGGCCCATGTACCAGGCGGGCACCCTCTCGGGCAACCCCCTGGCCATGACCGCCGGGCTGGTCACGCTGCAGGAGCTGGCCAAACCGGGCGTCTTCCCAGCCATCGCCCAGGCCACGGAGCAGCTGGTCACCGGCCTGGTGGCGGCCGCAGAGGAGGCTGGGATCCCGGTGCAGGCCGGCTGGGCGGGGAGCATGTTCGGCCTCTACTTCCTGAAGGAGCCAGGCGCTGAGATCCGGGACTACGCCAGCGCCAAAGAGTGGGCGGACACGGAGCGCTACCGACGCTACTTCCACGCCATGCTGGAGCGGGGCGTCTACCTCGCGCCCAGCCAGTTCGAGGCGGGCTTCCTGAGCAGCGCGCATGGTCCCGGGGAGATCCAGGCCACGCTGGAGGTGGCCCGAGCCGCTCTGCAGGCGCTCTGACCCAGGAGCAGCCCAAAGGAAGCGGGGAATCTTGGAGCAAACCAGGGGCGGCCAGGCGGGGTCTGAAGGCCGAAAATTTGCTCAAAGCGCCCGAAATCTGTATAATTGGAGGCGTACGGAGAGGTCGCATAGTCTGGCCGAGTGCGCGGGCCTGGAAAGCTCGTAGGGCGAAAGCCCTCGAGGGTTCAAATCCCTCCCTCTCCGCCTTTTTCATGCTTGCAGTCTGCACAGTTTTGTTTGCACAGTCGTGTGCTTCCCTCGCTCCGTCAGGTGCTGGGTCCCGTGCGGCAGGGCACCGTGAACCCCGTCAGGGCCGGAAGGCAGCAGCGGTAAGCGGCCCGCCCTGGGCGCCACGGGGGCGCCTGGCTCCCTGGCGGAGCGGTGAAAGCACACGACTGTGCTTTTTAATCTGTGCTTTTTGACCTGCACTTTTTGACCTGCACTTTATTGACCTGAGTTTTTGACCGGTATTGACCTGAGTTTTTGACCGGTTTCCACTGCCCGCTCAGTCCACGGTCCGTTCAGCCCACCGCCCCCGTTCTTTCAGGAACCGCCCATGGTCGCCCCTGTGATCTACCTGGCCCGTCACGCCACCCCGGACTGGAGCCGCACGGACATCCCCTATCACACCCCGCCGGGCCCGCCCCTCATCGAGCAGGGCAGGGCAGAGGCCCGGGAACTGGGCGCCTACCTGGCCCGAGAGGGGGTGCAACGCATCTACGCCAGCCCTCTGGAGCGGGCTCAGCGCACAGCCGAGCTGGCTGGGAAGGTGGCCGGAGCGTCTGTGGAGGTGGTCTGGGCCATCCGGGAGTGGCAGCTCCAGGAGGGAGAGGAGGCGGTGGGCCAGCGCATGTGGGGTTTCTGGCAGCAGCTGGTGGAGGAGAGCCGGCAAGGGGGTCCTGTCGCTCTGGTGGGCCACGGCGGGCCCATCCGCGTGCTGCTGGAGCGCCTGGGCGTGGAACCGGAGAGGCTGTCCAGCTACCGCACCCGCTTCGATGGCAGCAACCCCCTGCCCCCGGCTGGGGTCTGGAAGGTGAGTCAGCAGGGCGAGGGCTGGTCCGCCACCCTGGATTTCATCCCTGGGAAGGCTCCAGCGGAGACCGGCTGACTGCCCGGCCGTCAGGTAAAGACTTGGCCCCTGCGTTTTCTCACCTGAGCAGGCATCCCTTCGCTGCCCGGGTGGGGATCCAGGGCATGAAACCTCTCAGGCCAGGGGAACGTCCTAGGAAGTGGGTCGATCGGCCCAGAAAAACTAACAAAGGTCTTACATAGGTGAATTGCCAAAACGGCCAAAGTGTGGTATAGTTTGACCATGGGGATGAACGGCTTCGACGGGGCATTGGATGCCTTGAGACGGCAAGCCGTAGAGCGTCGACTACGTTAAAAAGGCGCAACACCTATAAATGCCAAGAACACAGGCAAAACCTTCAACTTTGGCTTCGCCAGCGCCGCTCCTGCGGCCATGGCGGCCTAATGAAGGCTGACCCTTCGGGGTCACGGCCCGTCCGGTGCGGCCAGCAGGCCGGGCGGTCGCCGTCATAGACTGCGAGCTGCGGCGATGGGACGCCGATACCGTCGCCTAAGGACCTTCGGCTAGCCGGGACGGAATCCTGTCGCTCGGAGTCCCCCCGGCGAGACCCAAATGAGCGACTAAGCTTGTAGAAGTCTCAAGGCACATGTTCCGGACGCGGGTTCGATTCCCGCCATCTCCACCTCACGCAAAGAGCCGACCAGGAAATCATTCTGGTCGGCTCTTTGCATTCCCAGCCCAGGACGCCATCCCGGCGTCCCGCTTTCGGTGGCCGTCACAGGAGGCCGGACGACCCCACGCCGGGCACGGTGAAGTAGAAAGTAGCCCCCTGCCCCTCCTGGGACTCCACCCAGATCTGACCGCCATGCCCTTCCACGATCTTCTTGCAGATGGCCAGCCCCACGCCCACACCGGCTTGACCGCCCTGAGATTCCAGGCGATGGAAGACCCGGAAGATGCGGTCCGCCTGGTGCGCTGGAATGCCCAGGCCGTTGTCCTGGACGGAGAAGAGCCAGACATCGTCCATGTGACGGGCCGCGATGTGCACCTGGAGCGGTTCCTCGCCCCGGAAGCGGATGGCGTTGTCTAGCAGGTGGCGGAAAAGCAGGGCCAGCTGCTCCCGGTGGGCCATGACCCCAGGCAGGCGCTCCCAGTGAACCTGGGCTCCCACAGCCTCCAGCTGGGAAGCCATCTCCTCCAGGACCTGCGCCAGCACCGCGGATGCGTCCACCCGCTGGAGCCGCGGTTTGGGATCGATCTGGCTGTACGCCTGTAGGGCTTGCAGACGCTGATTGGCCTGGGCCATGCGCCCCAGAGCCTGGTCCAGGAGGGAAGGATCGCCGGCCTCGGCAGTGGGGGAATTGTCCCGGAGCTGGGCCAGCATCCCGTAGATCTCTTGGAGATCCTCCCGGAGATCCTGGGTGACGATCCGGGTGATCTGCTCCAGATCCCCGTGGGAGCGAGCCAGGCGCACCGTCTGGCGAGCCAGCTCCGCGGCCCGGTCCGCGCTTTCGATCTGGAGCCGGGCCCGTTCGATGACCACCGCGGCCTGGTTGGCCAGGGCCACCAGCAGGTCCAGGTCATCTTCGGTGAAGTCTCGGTTCTCCGCTCGGTTGGACGCGGCCAGACAGCCTAGCACCCTGTCGCCGAAACGGATGGGAGCCACCGCGGCCGCGCCGCCGCCGGTGTACTGTTGGCGCAGGCGGCCCACTTCCTGGCTCTCCCGGGGATCGGCCATCCCCTTGGGGGAAAGGGCCGGCTGGCCGGTGCGGATCACCCACCCGGTCACCCCCTGCCAGAGGGCCTCCGCAGCCAGAGGGTGCTGGGTCTCCATTTCGGGGTGACGGCTGTCCTGGACCACCTGGAGGCGATCCTCCTGATCGGCCTGGCGCACAGCCACCAGGACCCGGTCCGCGTCCAGGGCCTGGGCGGCGCTGTCGGCCAGGGAGCGCAGGATATCCGCCAGGCGATTGGCGCCGATCAGGGACTGGCTGGCCTGGTAGAGGGCCTCGGTGCGGGCCAGCGCACGCTGGGCCCGCTGGTAGAGCGCCCGGTACCGCTTCTCCGACTCCCGCAGGGCGTTGCGCGCCTCCACCAAGGCGGTGATGTCCTCGAAGGTGGTGAAGACCTGGTGCGGCTGCTCCTCCCCAGGCCGGAACTGGGGGATGGAGGTCACACTGAGCCAGCGGAAGATCACGCCCTTGCGTTCCACCCCCAGGATGACCCGATGCACCGGCTGACCGGTCCGCAGGGCCCGGGCGAAGGGGTACTCCTCCACGGGGCAGGGGGATCCGTCGGGATAGACCAGGATGGGCCGGTCCTCCGGCGGTGGGAAGCGCAGGAGATCCTCCAGGGACATCCCAATGATCTGGGCCGCGGCAGGGTTGGCGGAGAGGATCCGGCCGGACGCGTCCTGGTAGACCACACCCTGGGCCATGTTCTCGAAGAGGGTGCGGTAGAGCTCCTCGGCCTGGAGGCGTTCCAGCAGGCTGCCCACCAGGGAGCTGTAGATGGCCAGGAGCTCCTGCTGCACAGGGTCCAGCGGGGCGCCGGTGATGGCCGCATCGTTGGAGAAAAGCCCCAGGAGTCGACCCTGGGAGCGGATGGGGGTGTGCACGATCCAGCCCTTTCCGATGGGCTGGGGCGCCTCGCCGTTCCACTCCATGTGCAGGTCCCTGCGCTCCAACCAGCGAGGGGCGTTGTCCGGGACCCCCTGGGAGAGCCAGGCAGCCAACTCGGCCGGCGCCGGCTGGCGGAAGCAGCGCTCATCGGTGGTTTCGCCCTGCAGATTCGTCCCGAACGTGCCCCGCAGCTCCTCGGCCCGGGCCAGGAAGAGGCTACACCGCTCCACGCCCAACTTCTCTCGGGCCAGCTCCACCACGCGCCGATAGAACATCGGCCCGGAGGGCAAGGAGACCAGCTCGTCCACCGCCTCCAGGACGCTCCGCAGCCCCTGGAGCAGTCGCTCCCGTTGCACCTCCACCTGCTTGCCCTCGTGGATATCCCGGACCAGGATCAGGACGCCGTCCGGGCTGGAAGGGGCGATCCGGGCTTCGTAGAAGCGGGGTGGGCCTTCGGGATAGGGGATCGGCACCCTGTACTCGATGCGCTGGAGCTGGCCAGTGCGCAGGGCGGTCTCGATGGCGCCCAAGGCCTCCTGGGCCACGTCCTGGGGCAGCACCTGGGCGATGTGCTTGCCCAGGAACTGTTCCGGGGGCGTCAGCAGGGCATCGGGAGAGAAGGCCTCGTAGTCCAGGAAGTACCCCTCGCGGCTCAGAATAAAGAGCAGATCGGGGATGGCCTTCACCATGGCCCGGTTGCGGGCCTCGCTGCGACGCAGGGCCTCCTGGGTCGCCTCCTGTTCCCGCAGGAGCCGATGGAGAGAGGCGTTGGCCTGCTCCAGCTCCTGGACCCGAGCGGCCAGATCCTGGGCCAGCTGGTCCCGGTCCTGGCGCAGGCGCGCGGCGGATCGGCTGCGCTCTGTCACATCCCGGATGGAGACCAGGTGCAGTTGCGGGCTCTGGGCAGGGAGGAGGAGCAGGGTCCACTCGGTGATCCGTTCCTGGCCGTCATCGTCCGCGAGGCGGCGCTCCACGGCCTGGCCAGGCTCCAGCTCCTCGGGCAGGAAGCGGCCCTCCAGAGCCTTCAGGGCCGATCCGAACTGGCGGACGCAGGCCCGGTTCACATGGCGGACCCGCCCCTGCCTGTCGGCCACGATGAGGGGAAAGTCGATGGCTTCCAGGAGCCCGATGAGGATGGGAAAATTGCTCAGGTCGTTCAGGTCCGGCAGGAAGGGCTCCCCGTGGCCGGAATGGACCAGGAGCGCGGTTGACGCCAGGATGTCGATCTGGCGGGCCAGCTCCGAAGAAGGGGCGTGGGGGGCAGTGAGCAGAGCCTGGCGCAGATCGGCCAGCTGCTGGGTCACCCCGTCCAGGAGATGGTGCAGAGAGGCGGGGGTGTGGCCATCGGTGGGGCGTACGTCCGGGGAAGGGGACTCCGGGGAGTGATCGCCGGGCAAGCCCTCGTCTTTGAAGGTGTCCATAGCCGACTCTCCATCGCGCCGGTCTGACAGGCGATCTGTCAGGTGATCTGTCAGGTGATCCATGTACGTCAAAAAGGCCCGGTAATGCGGTTCAGGACCCAGGTTGGGGCCAGTATACCAGCTCGGACAAGGGTCTACAAATGGCTCGGCCAGGGTTCGGCGAGACTAACCAATCCCCGGGCCTTGTGCTATAATACGCCCCACCCCTCGGGGCCTTCTCCCATCATCAACCCGCCATCACCATCCTGAGAAAAGGCTGTTCCTATGAACCTACACCACCTCTTCGCCATCCCCCTCTCCCGCACCCCGGACAAACTCTGCCTCCAGTTTCGCCAGGGCAACCAGATTCGCACCTTCACCTACGCGGAGCTGTTCCAGGCCGCGGACGAGCTGGCGGCCACCCTCCAGGAATGGGGCCTGGCCAAGGGAGATCGGGTGGGCTTCTACCTGGGCAACCGGCCGGAGTTCGTAGTGGCCTACCTGGCGGTGATCCGCCTGGGCGCCATCATGGTCCCCATCAACCTGCGCTACCGGCGCCGGGAGATCCGCCACATCCTAAGGGACTGCCAGCCCCGGCTGCTCATCACCGAGCAGTCCCAGCTGCCCATCCTGGAGGAGCTGGAGGAGGACGAGCGGGCCTCGGTGGAGAACGTCCTGGTGGTGGACGCCTTCAACGACTGGCTGCCCCAACAGCCGGGCAAGCTGATCCCCCCCATGGTCACCGGGAACGACCTGGCCCTGATCATGTACACCTCTGGCACCACCGGCCGGAGCAAGGGCGCCATGATCAGCCACAACAACGTCCTGGCCACGGTCACCGGGCTGCTGGCGGCCTGGGCCTGGGAGCCAGACGACGTCCTCCTGCTCACCCTGCCCCTCTTCCACACCCATGGCCTGGTGGTGGGGCTGCACTGCGCCCTGGCTGCGGGGGCCACCACCCTGCTCCGTCCCCGCTTCCACACCCAGGAGACCGCGGACGAGCTCCTGAGCGGCGAGCCCACCCTCTTCTTCGCGGTGCCCACCATCTACGTCCGCCTGGTGGACGAGTTCAGCAGACGCCCTCGGGCCGACCTGGATTTCAGTCACATGCGCCTCTTCTGCTCCGGCAGCGCCCCCCTGGCCCCGGAGACGTTCAAGGCCTTCCGCCGCCTGACGGGCCACACCATCCTGGAGCGCTACGGCATGACCGAGACGGGCATGAACCTGAGCAATCCCTACGCCGGTCCCCGTCTGCCAGGCACCGTGGGCATGGGCCTGCCCGGGGTCTTCAGCCGCATCGTGGACCAGGAGGGCCAGGACCTGCCCCCAGGCGAGGAGGGGGAGCTCTTGGTCCGAGGCAGCAATGTTTTCCAGGGCTACTGGCAGGATCCGGAGAAGACCCAGGCCAGCTTCAGCCACGATGACCAGGGCCAGCGCTGGTTCCACACCGGGGACCTGGCCCGGCTGGATCCGGAGACGGGCTACATCACCCTGCTGGGCCGCAGCCACGAGCTCATCATCAGCGGCGGCTTCAACATCTATCCTCGGGAGATCGAGGAGATGCTGGAGACCTACCCGGCCATCGCGGAGGCAGCGGTGGTGGGCAGCCCCCATCCAGAATGGGGCGAGGTGCCGGTGGCCTACCTGGTGCTCGCGGAGGAAGCCCAGGGGGAAGGCCTGGATGAGGAAGCCCTGGTGGCCTGGTGCAAGACCCAGCTGGCCAGCTTCAAGGTCCCCAAGGAGTTCCACGTGGTGGAGGAGCTGCCCCGCAACGCCATGGGCAAGCTCCAGAAGCATCTGCTGAAACAGCGGGAGGCCCAGGAAGGCAAGTGAGCGCCATGGATCCCGGCCCCCTGACCGGCGTCACGGTGGTCTCCCTGGAGCAGGCGGTGGCCGCCCCCTTCGCCACCCGGCAGCTGGCGGAACTGGGCGCCCGGGTCATCAAGATCGAACGGCCCGGCGCCGGGGACTTCGCCCGCCACTACGACCGCACGGTCCATGGCCTCTCCAGCCACTTCGTCTGGATCAACCGGGGCAAGGAGTCCCTGGCCCTGAACCTGAAGCACCCCAGGGGGCGGACGGTCCTGGCCCAGCTGCTGGAGCGGGCGGACGTCTTCGTCCAGAACCTGGCCCCAGGGGCGGTGGAGCGCCTGGGCTTCCCCACGGAGCGGCTGCGGGCCGACTACCCCCGGCTCATCGTCTGCCACATCTCCGGCTACGGCCTGGCCGGCCCCTACCGGGACAAGAAGGCCTACGACCTGCTCATCCAAGCGGAGACCGGGGTCCTCTCCATCACCGGCACGGAGGAGAGTCCGGCCAAGGCTGGCATCCCGGTGGCGGACATCGCCGGGGGCATGTACGCCTACTCGGGGATCCTGGCCGCCCTCCTGGCCCGGCAGCGCAGCGGGGAAGGCGCGGTGCTGGAGGTCTCCCTCTTCACCGCGTTGGCGGAATGGATGGGCTACCCGCTCTACTACACGAAGTACGGTGGCCAGGCCCCACCGCGCACCGGGGCCAACCACGCGGCCATCGCCCCCTACGGCCCCTTCCCCACCGCGGACGGTCCCATCCTGCTGGGCATCCAGAACGAACGAGAGTGGGCGCGCTTCTGCCAGGAGGTGCTGGAGCAGCCCGAGCTGGTCGCGGACCCCCGCTTCGCGGACAATGCCAGCCGAGTGGCCCACCGGGAGGCGCTGGAGGCCATCATCGGCCAGCGCTTCCAGGCCCTGCCCCGGGAGGAGGTGGCCCGCCGTCTGGACGCAGCCGGGATCGCCAACGCCCAGATGCGCAGCGTCCAGGAGCTGGCGGAGCACCCGCAGCTACGCGCCCTGGGGCGGTGGCGGCCGGTGATGACCGAGGCCGGCCCGGTGGAGGCCCTGCTGCCCCCGGTGAGCATGGCCGGTTGGGAGCCGAACCTGGGACCGGTGCCGGCCCTGGGCGAGCAGACCGAGGCCATCCTGGCGGAGCTGGGTTACGATCCGGAGGCGGTGGCGGAGCTGCGGGCGTCTGGGGCGGTGGGATGAGGCGGGGGCAAGGGAGG
>CAYQEB010000010.1:30055-32443 GCA_964416395.1 uncultured Caldilineaceae bacterium
CGGTGGCGGAGCTGCGGGCGTCTGGGGCGGTGGGATGAGGCGGGGGCAAGGGAGGGAGGCAGAGGAGCGGGAGGGCAAGGCGGCAAGGGCAGGGGCAAGGGTAAGGGAGGCCCGAAGCTGCTCTGGCGGGCCGGCCGATGCCGAGTTGAGGGCCTGGACCCGGTCCGCAAGCCAATCGAGCATCCAGCCAACCGCATCTGCCCCCAGGCCGTTCTTTGGCCAGTTTTTTTCACGCATCAGAAGGAGAGGCCCATGCCTGGTCCATCCTCCGGTCGATTCTACGAAGACTTCCAGGTGGGGGATGTCTACGAGCATCCTCTGGGGCGGACGGTCCTGGAGACGGACAACGTCTGGTTCACCCTGCTGACGGTAAACCCCAACCCCATCCACTTCGACGCCCACTACGCGGCCCAGACCGAGTTCGGCAGGCCCCTGGTGGACTCCACCTTCACCCTGGCCCTGGTCACAGGGCTCTCCGTGGCGGACATCTCCCAGAACGCCATCAACCTGGGCTGGGACGAGGTGCGCCTGCCCGCGCCGGTCTTCCACGGGGACACCATCTACGCCCAGAGCCGGGTGCTGAGCAAGCGGGAGTCCCGCTCCCGGCCCCACATGGGCATCGTCACCGTGGAGACCATAGGCTTCAACCAGGAGGGCACAGTGGTGATCCAGTTCAAGCGCACCCTCATGGTCTACAAGCGGGGCCATGGACCGGAGCGCCCTCGTCCCCGGCTGAAGTGACGGCCCCCGGACGTGGGTCAGGGCACGATGAGCACCGGGCAGGGAGCGAAGCGCAGCACCGCGGCGCTGACGCTGCCCAGGATCAGCTCGGCCACGTTCTCCCGCTTCTCCGCCCGGCTGCCCATGACGATCAGGTCTGCGTTGTGCTCCTGGGCCGCGGTCAGGGTCACCTGGGCTGGGGGGCCCTCCCGCACGTCCGGGGTGGCCTGGATCCCCGCCCGCTCCAGGACCCGCACCGCGTCCCGCGCCGCCTCCTGGGCCACTCGGCGGTACTGTTCGGCCAGCTCCTGGTAGCCTTCCGCCCACTCGTAGGCCCGGGGCAGCTGATAGGCGTGGACCACGAAGACATGGGCCTCCTCCACCCGGGCCACGTGCTCCGCGTAGAGGAGCACCCGCTCCGCAGCCAGGGAGCCGTCCGTCGCGAACACGATGGTCTTGAACATGGGATCCCTCCTTCCCCAGCAGTGGGCGCTGCACTTGTTCCCCGTTTGACTCGTTGACTCATTTCCCCGTTTGACGGAACATCAAGGGCGAGTGCAAAGGCCAAAACGAAACGTCAGGCTACTCCGGCGTCTCCTCCAGCCCATCCCGCTTCCCGGCGCCCTGGGTCAGGGACGCGTTCGCTCCCAGCTCCTCCAGATGGGCCACGTCGTTGACGGAGATGACCACACCCGGCAGCCCCGGGCCAGGGCCATCCTCCTGGGCCGCCGGATAGACGAGCACCCGGTTGATGGCGGTGTTGGCCGTGCGCAGGCGACGCAGGTTGCTCAGATCCAGCCCCAGCAGGTGCAGCAGATAGGCTCGGAGCACACCGCCGTGGAAGACGATCAGGATCCGCTGGCCCAGGTGGCGCCGAGCGATAGCGTTCACCTTCGCCACGATGCGCGCCTGGGCCTGGGCGTAGCTCTCTCCACCACCCCGCTCCAGGTGCGGGTCCACCACGTCCGCGGAGGCGGCCCACTGGTGGGGGAAGCGCTCCGCAATTTCCTGGAAGGTGAGCCCCGCCCAGACGCCCACGTCGATCTCCCGCAGGCCCGGGTCCACATGGATGGGGAGCCCCAGGGCCTGGCTCAGGGGATGGGCCGTCTGCAGGGCCCGCTGCAGGTCGCTGCTGTAGAGGGCGGCAAAGGGATGGCCAGCCGCCGCCCTGGCCAGGCGTTGGGCCAGGCGAGCCGCCTGGGCGTGCCCCTGGGGCGAGAGGGGCAGATCCGCGTGGCCCTGGTAGCGGCCCTCCAGGTTGCCCACACTCTCTCCGTGGCGGATGAGCCAGAGTTCGGTCTCCTGCATCTGTCCTTCGTCCATGTTCCTCCTGGAACGCTCCATGTCGTGGCCCCATTGGGGGCAGCGCTCTCCTCAATCATTATACCTGGGAGCGTAAGCCCCGTCCAAGCCCTCAGCCCCGCCTCCCGGATCCTGTAAGCTGTGCCTTCAGCTTGTGTGACGGTTCGCCTCAGTGTACAATAGCCGGTAAATCCAAGGTTTTTCGCCAAGGTTTTTCACCAAGGTTTTTTTCACCGCTTACTCCCGATTTCCACCCCCATCATCGCTCGCAGAGCCGCAAGGCGGGAACAGCGCCGGAAGAATCCAGGGGAAATCCAGGGGAACCGAGCAGAATTCAGCCACAGGAGTCCTCCATGAACGAAAAAT
>CAYQEB010000010.1:32543-65480 GCA_964416395.1 uncultured Caldilineaceae bacterium
AATCCAGGGGAACCGAGCAGAATTCAGCCACAGGAGTCCTCCATGAACGAAAAATTTGCCGAGTTAAAGCAACGACTCCAGGAGATCTACGACCTGCGGGGGGCCGTTCACGTCCTCTACTGGGACCAGGCCACCTACATGCCCCCCAAGGGCGCGGAGGCCCGGGGACGACAGATGGCCACCCTGGAGCGCTTGGGCCACAGCAAGTTCACGGACCCGGCCATCGGACGCCTGCTGGACGAGCTGGCCCCCTACGAGCAGGAGTTCCCCTACGATTCCGACGAGGCCAGCCTGCTGCGGGTCACCCGGCGGGACTACGAGCGAGCCATCAAGGTGCCCAGCGAGTTCGTCTCCAAGATGTCGGCCCACCGAGCCGCCTCCTTCGACGCGTGGACCCGGGCCCGCCCGGCCAACGACTTCCAGGCAGTGAAGCCCTACCTGGAGAAGACCCTGGAGTATAGCCGGGAATTCGCCAACTATTTCCCCGGCTACGAGCATATCGCCGACCCCCTCATCGACCTCTCCGACTACGGGATGACGGCCAAGACCATCCAGGCCCTCTTCGCGGAGCTGCGCCAGGAGCTGCTGCCCCTGGTCCACGCCATCCTGGAGCAGCCACCGGTGGACGACAGCTTCCTGCACCGCTTCTACCCAGAGGAGAAACAGCGGGCCTTCGGCGAGAAGGTCATCGCCCAGTTCGGCTACGACTTCCAACGGGGGCGCCAGGACAAAACCCACCACCCCTTCATGATCAAGTTCTCCCTGAACGACGTGCGCATCACCACCCGCTTCGACGAGCACAACCTGGGAGACGGCCTCTTCAGCACCATACACGAGGCCGGCCACGCCCTCTACGAACAGGGGATCGCTCAGGAGCTGGAGGGCACCCCCCTGGCCAACGGCGCCTCCTCCGGCGTCCACGAGAGCCAGTCCCGGCTGTGGGAGAACCTGGTGGGCCGCAGTCGCCCCTTCTGGGACCACTACTACCCCCAGCTCCAGGAGCTCTTCCCGGAGGAGCTGGGCGACGTTTCCGTGGCGGATTTCCACCGGGCCATCAACAAGGTGCAGCGTTCCCTCATCCGGGTGGACGCGGACGAGGTGACCTACAACCTGCACGTGATGATGCGCTTCGACTTCGAGCTGGCCCTGCTGGAAGGCCGCATGACCGTGGACGAGCTGCCCGAGGCCTGGCGAGAACGCATGCGCACGGACCTGGGCGTGGAGCCCCCGGACGACCGGGACGGCGTCCTCCAGGATGTGCACTGGTACTCCGGATTCATCGGCGGCGCCTTCCAGGGCTACACCCTGGGCAACATCATGAGCGCCCAGTTCTTCCAGGCCGCCCAGCAGGCCCACCCGGACATCCCGGAACAGATCGGCCAGGGCCAGTTCGACGTGCTCCGGGGCTGGCTCACGGACCAGATCTACCGCCACGGCCGCAAGTTCACCGCCTCGGAGCTCATCCAGCGGGCCACCGGGAAGCCCCTGGGCATCCAACCGTACATGAACTACCTGCGCCAGAAATACGGCCAGCTCTACCAGCTGGATCGCCTGGCCACGCCATCCTAGCCGTCGCGCATCCCGAGCGCTTGCACGCTTCCGCGGCCGCCGCCTGACGCTCCAGGATCTGGCGTGCTCTGCACACTTGCCCTGCCCAGACAAGCGCCCAAAGGCCAATCTCCCGCCATGTTCGAAACCTACCTTGCCTACTTCCAGGAGAGCCCCAACCGCCCCACGGCTGGCCTGCGGGTCATCGAGCCCCGCCCCCAGGACGCCCAGGCCCAACGGGGCAACCTCTACATCCTGGTCGAGCTCATGGGCGAGAGCCCGGTCCGAGGCCAGGCCCTGCGCCAGGTGCTGGCCAGCGTCCAGCAGACCTACTACACCGCCCGGGGCAGCCTGAGCCAGGTGCTGGAACAGGCCATCCTCAGCGGACATCAGGTCCTGCTCCAGCTCAACCAGCGCAGCAGGGAGAGCAACATCCGGGCCGGGATCAGCTGCGCGGCCCTGGTCCAGGGGCACCTGGTCGTGGCCTCCGCCGGCCCCGCCCTGGCCATGATCGCCACCGGAGAGCGGCTGGACCAGTTCCCCGAGGATCCCGGCCACTACTCCGCTCCCCTGGGGGACGCCACCCCTCCGGCGGTCAATTTCTACCGCCACCAGGCCCAGGACGGGGACGTGCTCTTCCTGGGGGAAAGCGACTGGCTTCTCCTCACCGACGTGCGCACCCTGGCCGGGGCAGTGGCCAACACCAATCCGGACAACCGCTTCGACGTGGTGGACTATCTGCGTCGCCAGAGCAACCAGTCGGCCATCCTGGGCCTGTTGGTGGTGATGAAGGTGGCGAAACAGGAGACCGCCCGTCCTGGCCCCGGCCGCAACTGGCCCCAGGCTGGGGTCCTGCCCACCGCGGTGGGGGCCACACCCCCAGTCCGGGACATCCCCACCCCCATCCAGCCGGAAAGTCCAGAGCCCTCGCGGCTCGCTCCAGAACGCTCCCGGCCGTCCACGCCCGCCCGCCTCAGCCCCCGGGACCGGGAGTTCCGGGCCGCCCTGGCAGGGGAAGCGCCCAGAGCTCGCACCGCGCCGTCCACCTCCAGGCCCTCCAAACCCCGCTTTCGCCTGGGCAAGAGCCTGGCGAGCCTGGCCGCGGCCGGCCGACGCCTCTTCGGCCAGATGGCCCAGGGTGTCCTGCCGGAGAAAGGGGCGGAGCCCCGCCCCCGGGGACGCAACTGGGTGGAGCCCGAGGGGGTGACGGTGGAGGGGATGACGGTGGAGGGGGTGGCGGAACAAATTGAGCCCCACCCCGCCTCCTCCCCCCAGGAGGAAGAGCGGGAGGCCATCCCCTTCGCGCCTCCGGAGCCCAGCCGAGGCGGACGGGCCCGACTCTTCCTGCTGCTGGCCCTGCTCCTGCCCCTGTTGGTGGCGGCCATCGTGGCGGGAGCGTCCTGGCGACAGGGCAGCCAGAACCGGGCTGAGGCCCAGAAGCTGGTGGACCTGGCCGAAAACCAGGTCTTCCTGGCGGAGCAGGTGCTGAGCCAGGGGGACACGGCCACCGCTCGCACCCACCTGACCGAGGCCCAGTCCTACCTAGACCAGGCGGTGGGGCTGCTGGGCTTCACCGACCGCATCCAGAACCTCTCCGCCCGCATCCAGAAGGACATGCAGAGCGTTCTGCGGGTCCAACCCCTCTACGGCCTGGGGATCCCCCTGACCCAGTTCCCCCAGGACGCCTCGCCCTACCGGGTCATCGTGGTGGACCAGGACGTCTACATGCTGGACGTGGGGCGGCAGCTGGTGGAGCACTTCCGCCTGGATCCCACCCGCTCCACCATCGTGGAACAGAGGGGCTCGGTCCTGGCCCAGGGGGATGTGGTGGAGGGGATCACCGTGGGCCGCCTGGTGGACATCAGCTGGCAGCCCCGCATCCCCGGCTTCGCGGACAAGGCCAGCCTGGTGGTCCTGGATCGGAACAACAACCTCTTCCGCTACAACGAAGTGGAAGGGGCCACCTGGGTGCGCATCCAAGACCCCAGCGTCTTCCAGTCCCTCAGCCAGGTGGCCGTCTACAACGGGCGGCTCTACCTGGCCGACGAGCAGGCGGACCAGATCTACCGCCTGCCCCCCACCGTGGATGGCTACGGCGTGCCGGAGCCCTGGTTCGATCCCCAAACCCAGGTCTCCCTGGCTGGCATCCAGGAGATGCTCATCGACAGCGACATCTGGGTCCTGTTGGAAGGCGGCCGGGTGATCCGCTACCGGCAGGGGCAACAGGTGCCCTTCAGCCTGGAGAACGTGGTGGGGCTCACGGGCAACCTGGTGGACATGACCCTGGAACAGGCCGGGGACGGGTACCTCTACCTGGCGGATGCCGGACAGGAGCGCATCCTGGTTTTCGACAAGAACGGCAACTACGTCAGCCAGTACCGGGCGCCGGAAGCGAACCTGCTCCGAGGGCTGCGCAGCATCTTCCTGGACGAGACCACCCGGGTCCTCTTCATCCTGACCGTCTCGGCCCTGCACCAACATCCCCTGCCCCAGTGATGGCAGTGACTCCCGGTCGGCCCCAGGGAGCGCCCATCAAGCAACTACGCCATTTTATGCACAAAACAGCGGCTATGCTATAATTTCTGCGGCATGAACGGCTCACTTGGCAGGAGACACTCCACCAGGACACCCATACCGCAGCCCCCCCGCCCCAGGCGCTGGCCCATATCGGTCCTGGCCCTGCTGGCCTATTCCGCCCTCGTCTTCGGCGTCTCCCTCTTCGCCGGCAAGCAGCTCTACGACTGGGCCCGCGACGTGGCCGTCCGCACCCATCCCCTTCCCCAGATCGACCAGCTGGTCCAGAGCCGGCAAGGCCCCTCTGCAGAGCCGATCGCCACCGGGGGTTCGGACGAGGACGTCGCGGTGGGGAGCAGCCAAGGGACACAGCATCCCCAGCCCGTCGCCTCCCAGGAGAGCCTGCCCTTCACCCGGCTGAACATCCTGCTCCTGGGCACGGACGGCCGCAGAGACGAGAAGACGCCCCCGCGCACGGACACCATCATCGTGGCCACCCTGGACCTGGCCCATCAACGGGCGGGCATCATCTCCCTGCCTCGGGACCTCTGGGTGCCCATCCCCGGCTACGACATCACCACCAAGATCAACACCGCCTACACCATCGGCGAGAACCGGGGCTACCCGGGCGGGGGCGCGCAGCTGACCAAGGACACGGTGAGCAGCTTCATCGGCCGCCCCATCGAGTACTATGTGCGCATCAACTTCCAGGCCTTCGTGGAGTTCGTGGACCTGATCGGGGGCATCGACGTGGACGTGCCCGAGACCATCCACGACGAAAAGTACCCCACCGAGGACTACGGCTACCAGGTCTTTCACATCGAGGCTGGGCGGCAGCACATGGACGGAGCCACGGCCCTGAAGTACGTGCGCACCCGCAACACGGACAACGACTACAAACGGGCCCAGCGTCAGCAGCAAGTGATCCGGGCCATCCTGAACAAGGTGCTCCAGGCGGACATGATCCCCACCCTGGTGGCCAAAGCGCCCCAGCTCCTGGCCACCATGCGGGACAGCATCGACACGGACATCCCCCTCTCCACCGCGGTGGATCTGGCCAACTACATTCGGCAGCACTCCCTGCGAGAGATGCGCCAGCTGGTCCTGGACAACCGCTTCGGCGTGGAGAGCTACAGCGACGAGGGCGCCTGGATCCTGATCCCGGACCGCTCCCGCATCCGCCCAGCCCTGAACGACTTCTTCGAGACCCCCCAGGACCTCCTGGCTACAGCCCCCCCCATTCCAGCCAACAACGTGGCCTCGGCCATCGCCCAACAGGTCACAGACCCGGATCCCCAGGACCCCCACACCGTGGACGACGTGACCACGGCCCGGGTGGAGATCCTGAACGGCACCGGCTACCCTGGCGTGGCTGACCGGGTCCGAACCCTGCTGGAGAAGCGCGGCTGGCAGGTGGTCCGGGTGGGTGAAGCGGACCGCAGCGACTATCGCCGCACCCTCCTGGTCAACTACCGGGCCTCGGACGAGCTGGTCCAACGGGTGGGGCAGGATCTCTCTTTCCAGTCCAACCTGCCCAAACTGAACGGCCTCATCATCTCCGACACCGTGGATCTGCGCATCGTCGTGGGCCAGGACTTCCTGAAGAACGTCCTGGGCGACACGGACCAGCGCTGATCTCCCCCCACTCCCTGGCTGAGCTCACACCTAGGTTCCCCACCATCTCCCTGCCTAATCCCCCTTTTCTCCATATTTTGGCCTAGTCTCTGCGGCCCATGCGACAGGGCATGGCCCAGGCCGATATTGAGAGTACGGGATTGGGCAAATCGAAAGGACAACGACCCGCATGGCAACCCTGGCAGCCCGGCAAGAGATCATTGCCGCCTTCAACATCATGATCGCCGCACGACTCGGAGAGAAAGTTCACACTCCTTTCACCCCCGAGGAAATTGTGGACATCCTCACCGCGATGGCGGAAGCCGATGGAATGGCTGCCCGACCTCGCCCGGAACGCCACAACAACCGCTACTGGGCGCCTGCCGAGAGCGTCTGACCCAATCCCGCCTGGCCCCTCTTCCTCGCCTACCCGACATCGGGTAGGCGTTTTTTTATGTCCAGTGGCTCCAGAGAGCAACTATTGGTCGGGAAGGGTGTTTCTGTTTATGGCGAGACGCTTCTTGCCTCGCCCGTACATCCGTCTCTTGCGTCATCCCTTGGACTGAAGGAAACCAATCCCATGAACAGACCTCTATCCCCTGAGATCCAGACGAAACCCTCCGGCGGCTCCCCGCTGCAGAATGGAAACGAGGCCGAGCCCAGGGATGCCGTCCCCCATCTGGACGGCGCCCGTCTGCGCCGACTCCTCGAAAGCGGGGCGGCCTGGCTGGAAGCCCACGTCCCCCACATCAACGCTCTGAACGTCTTCCCCGTGCCAGACGGGGACACGGGCTCCAACATGCTGGCCACCATGCGCAGCGCGCTGAAGGCCCTGGCCGACTCCCAAAGCGGAACGGAGAGCCCGGCGTCCGTGGTGGAGGTGGCCCGGCGGGCCGCCCGGGGCGCGGTGCTGGGGGCCCGGGGCAACTCGGGCGTCATCCTCTCCCAGATCCTCAGCGGCTTCGCTCAGATGCAGGAGCGCACAGAGCGCCTTGCGCCGGGGGATCTGGCCCAGGCCTTCCGCCGGGCCAGCGACAGCGCCTACCAGGCCGTGATGAAACCGGTGGAGGGGACCATCCTCACTGTAGCCCGGGCCGT
Source organism: uncultured Caldilineaceae bacterium (assembly GCA_964416395.1). Taxonomy (GTDB): domain Bacteria; phylum Chloroflexota; class Anaerolineae; order Caldilineales; family Caldilineaceae; genus S144-5. The sequence continues at coordinate 39,318 of CAYQEB010000010.1, forward strand.
GGCCGAGGAAGCAGAACGGGCCGCCGCGGAGAGCGGCGACGTCCAGGAGCTCTTCCGGCGGATCACCCAGGCCGGGCAGGAGGCCTTGGCTCGCACGCCAGAGATGCTCCCCATCCTGAAACAGGCCGGGGTGGTGGACAGCGGCGGCCAAGGGCTGGTCACCCTGTTGGAAGGGATGCTCCACGGCCTGCGGGGGGAGCCTAGCCCGGCGCCCGCGAGCCAGGTGGAGCCAGGCCCGCCCCAGGCCCTGCCCGAACTGGAGGAGCCGCCCCCCATGCTGGCGGAGGGCCGCTACGGCTACGACATCCAGTACCTGATCCACGGAGAGAACCTGGACGTGGAGGCCATCCGGGCCCGGATCAACAGCCTGGGCGAGTGCCCCCTGGTGGTGGGGGACAGCCGCCTGGTCAAGGTGCACGTCCACGCCCTGACTCCCGGCCCCGCGCTGGACTTCGGCGCTTCCCAGGGGATGCTGGACGATGTGGTGGTGGAGAACCTGGACCGCCAGTTCCAGGCCTTCGCCCAGCAGGGTGCAGAGGAGCGCGAGCCAACCGGCCCGGGCGCGTTGAAGCCAGGAGCACTGAGGACCGAGGACCTGACCGGCGTGGGCATCGTGGCCGTGGCCGCAGGGGATGGGCTGGCCCAGCACTTCCAGGAGCTGGGAGCCAGTGCGGTGATCCGGGGTGGTCAGACCATGAACCCCAGCACGGAGGAGCTCCTGGCCGCGGTGGAGTCGGTCGCTGCGGAGGCGGTCATCCTCCTGCCCAACAACGGCAATGTCCTCCTGGCCGCCCGCCAGGCCCAGAAGCTGGCCAGCCGTCCAGTCTACGTGGTGCCCAGCCGCAGTGCGCCTCAGGGCTTCGCCGCCATGATGGCCTTCGACTACAGCCAGGACGGACCCACCAACGCGGCCAACATGGCCCAGGCCCTGGAGCAGGTGCGCACGGTGGAGGTGACCACCGCGGTGCGGGACAGCCAGGTGGACGGTCTCGCCGTGGCCCAGGGGGATGTCATCGGCCTGCTGGACGGCAAGCTGGTGGCCACCGGCTCGGACGATGCCCAGGTCATCGAGGCCGTCCTGGGCCAGATCGACCTGGACGAGTACGAGTTCCTGGCCATCTACTACGGGGAGGGGATCTCGGCCCAGGCCGCGGAGGCCCTGGCGGAACGCCTGGCGACCCGCTACCCCGAGCAGGAGTGGGAGGTGCATCCAGGCGGACAGCCCCACTACCGCATCATCCTCTCCATCGAGTGACGGGGGCAAATCCTCATCCAATGAGGTGACGCGCTGCCTTTCCGGCGGCATTTCCGCCCCCCTTTTTGCGGCAGAGACATTTCAACAGAAAGAGAACCATGAGCAAAACCATCGTGATGACCGACAGCACCTGTGGGTTGCCGGCGGAAATCCTGGAAACAAAGAACATCCTGGTCGCGCCCTGCCGGGTCAACGTGGGCCAGGCGGTCTATCGGGAGGGAGTGGACCTGACCGCGGAGGAGCTCTACCGGCAGATGTTCGCCAGCCAGGAGACGCCCACCACCTCCATGCCTGCCGGAGAGGACTACGCAGCCGCCTTCCAGCAGGTGGTGGACCAGGGCTACGACCAGGTGCTGGGCGTCTTCGTGGGCAGCGCCTACAGCGGCACCTTCAACGGCGCCCGACTGGCGGCCCAGGAGTATCCCCTGGAAGTGGAGCTGGTGGACAGCGGCACCACCTCCCTGGCCCTGGGCATGCTGGCCATGCAGGGCGCGGACCTGCTGGCCCAGGGCGCGTCCCTGGAGGAGGCGGCCCAGGCGTGCCGACGGCTGGCGGAAGGAGCCGAGGCCCACGCCCTGCTGGACACCCTGGAGTACGTGCGTCGAGGCGGCCGCATCGGCCGGGTGGGAGAGCTTATCGCCACCATGCTCAACATCAAGCCCATCCTGCGCCTGGCCCGCAACTCCGCGGACGTGGTGGCCCGCACCCGCAGCCAGAAGCGGGGCCTGGCCAAGCTCCGCAGCACCGCCCAGGAGGCCGCCCCCCTGCTGGGCCTGGGCCTGGTCCACACCAGCGACAGCACCCAGGCTCTGGCCGCCCAGCTGGCAGAGGAGCTGGCTCCCCTGGTGGTGGAGGGCGGTCCCGTCCTGGTGGCCCCGGCCAGCGCGGCCCTGGCCGTCCACACCGGGCCAGGGGGCGTGGCGGTCACCTTCCTGCGCCAGCTGTGACGTCCGCGCCCCTCCACCCGAGCCGCTCCAACACCCTGGGCCCCGGGCTTGCCCAGGTTCACTGAAGCCCGGGGCCCTTCCTTTCCCTGACATTCTCCTTTTGTTTGACGAAACCCCCTTTTCTGTGTATAGTCGGAGCAGGCGGAAAGGCCACCCTCACCGTCTCCCCATCTGTTCACCGATTGAGCTCTCCCATCTGCTCAAGGGACAGACCTGCTCTGAAGCCCCCCGAACTTTGTGCCTGGCCGTCGACGCCTGAAATTCATCCCGTTTTTCACTGCGCAAAATTTATAGCCCAAAATCTATAGCCCACAAAGGAGGAAGCATGTATCGCAGACGCCTCGCGACCCTTGTCCTGCTGGCCGTCGCGCTTTTCGCGCTCGCGGCCTGTGCGGCGCCGGCCAATCCACCGGCCCCAGCCCAGCCCGGAGGAGCGGGCGAAGCCCCCGCCCAGGAGGCCGCCGCCCCGGCGGAAGAGGCCATGGCCGGCCCTCAGGGCTCCCTCACCGTGGCCCTGAGCACCTTCCCCAACTCCCTGGACCCGGTGAACGCGTCCGAGCGCCAGGCCAGCAACGCCATGCGCCACCTCTACGACTCGCTGGTCTGGGTGGAACGGGACGGCACCAAGTCCCCGAACCTGGCCGAGCGCTGGGAGATCTCCGAGGATGGCACGGAGTACACCTTCTACCTGCGCCAGGATGTGGTCTTCCACAACGGCGAGCCTTTCAACGCCGATTCGGTGCTTTTCTCCTGGCAGCGGAACACAAACCCGGAGATGCAGTGGAGCGACCGTTGGACCCTGGCCACCTCGGTGGAGAAGATCGACGACTACACGGTGAAGGTGACCACAGAGGGCCCTAATCCCCTCTTCCTGGCCATTGTGGGCAACGACTGGCTCATGCTGCCGCCCAAGTACTTCGAGGAAGTGGGGGAGGAGGGCTTTGCGGCCCATCCTGTGGGCACAGGGCCCTTCGAGTTCGTGGAGTGGCAGAAGGGGGATCGCATCGTCTACAAGGCCAACGCCAACTACTGGAAGGAGGGCCTGCCCAAGCTGGCTGAGCTGACCTTCCGCCCCATCCCCGAGTCCGCCACCCGAGTGGCCGCCATCCAGACCGGTGAGATCGACATCGCCACCCGACTCAGCGCGGAGGAGGCCGCGAGCCTGGAAGGGGCCCCGGGCGTGAACGTCATCTCCTACCCGGTGGATCGGGTCTACTACATCGCCTTCAACAACCTGACCACAGGCGTGGGCCTGCCCACCGAGGACGCCCGGGTCCGCCAGGCCATGAACTACGCGGTGGACGTGGACGCCATCATCGAAGCCCTCTTCGACGGCCACGCTCGCCCCTCCACCGGCTACGTCACCCCGGCCAACCTGGGCTACGATGAGACCCTGCAGCCCTTCGGCTACGACCCGGAGAAGGCCAAGGCTCTCCTGGCGGAGGCTGGCTACCCGGACGGCTTCAGCATCGACATGGCCTGCCCCTCCGGCGCCTACACCAACTTCGAGCAGGTCTGCGAGGCCGTCCAGGGCTATCTGGGCGACGTGGGCATCGACGTGAACCTGGAGTTCATGGAGTCCGGCCGCTACTGGGAGCTGGAGGCGGCCAAGGAGCTGCCCCCCCTCTTCGGGGACAGCTGGTCCGAGAGCAGCGGCGAGGCCCTGCCTCGGCTGAAGGGGGCCCTGGGCGGCTGGGACGCCAGCTTCTCCGCCTGGTCCGACCCTAAGATCGACGAGCTGCTGGACAAGATCAGCGTCACCGTGGACGACGCGGCCCGGGCCGAGCTCTACAAAGAGCTGCAGCGCTACATGCAGGAGAACCCGCCCTTTATCTACCTCTACGAGCCGGTCACCTTCGAGGCGGTGCGGGATCGGGTGCAGGGCTACAACCCCCGCCCGTCCGAGGAGTACCGCCTGGAGTTCGTCTCGGTGAGCGAGTAACGGTGAGCAAGTGGCAGCCGGGCGGAAAGGGCGCCGGCGTCCGCTAGGACCCTTGACCGGCCGGCGGATTCGGGGGCTGGGTGCAGCCCCCGAATCCCTTCCCCTCTCCGCAAACCACACCCTCTGAGCGACGAGCCCTTCCATGCAACGATACATCGTCTCGCGGATCGGACAATCCATCCTGGTGCTCCTGGGCGTGCTGGTCCTGGTCTTCTTCATGCTGCGCATCACCGGCAACCCCGCGGCTCTGCTCCTGCCCAAGGAGGCCTCGCCCGAGCAGGTGGCCGCCTTTAAGGCCAAGCTGGGGCTGGATCGCCCTCTGCCCATCCAGTTCCTGCGCTTCGCCCAGAGCGCCCTCACCGGGGACTTCGGCAACTCCCTGCGCTACCGCACCGACGCCCTGGACTTGATCCTGGAGCGGCTGCCGGCCACGGTGGAGCTGGCCAGCGCCGCCCTGCTCCTGGCCATCTTGATCGCCGTGCCCCTGGGGCTGGTGGGGGGGTCGAACCCAGGCAGCCTGTGGGATTCCGTGGCCCGGACCCTGGGGCTGCTGGGCCAGTCCATCCCCAACTTCTGGCTGGCCCTGCTCCTGATCATCCTCTTCGCGGTGAAGCTGAACTGGCTCCCCTCCTTCGGCCGAGACTCCTGGCAATCGGTGGTGCTGCCGGCCGTGGCCCTGGGCCTGGCCCCCATGGGCCAGCTGGTGCGCCTGACCCGGGCCGCGGTGCTGGAGATCCGGGGCACGGACTACGTGCGCACGGCCTACAGCAAGGGGCTGCCCACCCGCCTGGTCTACGTGCGGCACATCCTGCGCAACGCGGCCATCCCCCTGATCAGCGTGCTGGGCATCCAGTTCGGCTACCTCCTGGGCGGCTCCATCTACATCGAGACCATCTTCTCCTGGCCAGGCATCGGGAACCTGGTGGCCGAGGCGGTGAGCGTCCGGGACTTCACCCTGGTCCAGGCCATCGCCGTCTTCTCCAGCCTGGTGGTCATCCTGCTCAACCTGCTCACCGACATCCTCTACGCCCTGGTCGATCCGAGGATCCGTTATGGCTAGCGAAACCCTCAGCGAGACTGTCCCTGGCATCGCGCCGGCCACCCCGGTGGACGAGAGCCCCTTCCAGCAGCAGCTCCGCTTCTTCTGGCGGGCCCTGCGCCGGGACCGCAGCGGCATGATCGGCCTGGGCCTCTTCCTGCTCATCGTCCTCACCGCCATCTTCGCCCCCCAGATCGCCCCCCACGATCCCCTGGAGCAGAACCTGCGGGTGGCCAAGACCCCGCCAGCCTGGACCGCGGAGGGCAGTTGGGAGTATCCGCTGGGCACGGACAACCTGGGCCGAGACCTCTTCAGCCGCATCGTCTACGGCAGCCGGGTCTCCATGCTGGTGGGCTTCTTCGGCGTGCTCATCGCGGCGGGCATCGGCCTGAGCGTGGGGCTCGTCTCCGGCTACCTGGGCGGACGCCCGGACAACCTGATCATGACCGTGGTCAACATCCTCCTGGCCCTGCCCTACCTCCTCTTCGTGGTCTTCATCGCCGCGCTCCTGGGCCGCAGCCTGCTCAACGTGATCCTCATCTTCGGCATCACCGACTCGCCCATCTTCGTGCGCATCGCCCGGGGCGAGGTCCTGCGCCTGCGAGAGGCCGAGTACGTCCAGGCCGCCCACAGCCTGGGCTCCCGCACAGGACGCATCCTCCTGCGCCACATCCTGCCCAACCTCATCGGCCCCTTGATCACCGTGGCCACTTTCGAGATGTCGGCCATGATCTTCTACGAGGCCGGCCTGGGCTTCCTGGGGCTGAGCGTGCCGCCCAGCGTGCCCAGCTGGGGCAACATGCTCTCGGTCGGCCGCAAGTACCTGACCACCCAGCCCTGGATCGCCACCTTCCCTGGGGTGGCTATCATGGTCACCGCCCTGGCCATGAACCTCCTGGGGGATTGGCTCCGGGACACCCTGGACCCCCGCACCCGCAAGCGCTAGCAGGCGGCGCTCCGTTCACCCCTTCGACGCCATGGCCCCCATCCTCTTCGGCAACCGCTCCTTCCACGCCCGCCTGGTCGTCTTCGACAAGGACGGCACCTTGATCCAGTTCAACGCCATGTGGCGAGGCCGCTTCCTGGAGGGCATGGCCGCGCTCCTGGCGGATCTGCCCCGGGGCGCGGAGCTCCAGGCCGACTTCTGCACGGCCATGGGCTACGACCCGGACCGCGGCGCCTTCCTGGAGGAGGGGCCGGTGGCCACCGCGGCCAACAGCAAGCTGGCCGTCATCGCCGCCAGCCTGGTCTACCGGCACGCCCGCCCCCACCTGAGCTGGGACGAGAGCGAGGCCCTGGTGCAGAGCCGCTTCATGGCCCGGTTCGCCGGCCCGGTCCGGGAAGGGGAGTTGAGTCCCACCGGGGATCTGCCCGCCCTCTTCCAGAGCCTGCAGCAGGCCGGGGTGCACATCGCGGTGCTCACCAGCGACGACCGGGCCCCCACCCTGGAGAGCCTGGCCCAGTTGGGCGTGGCCTCCCTGGTGGAGCGGGTCATCGCCCACGACGATCCCTACCCCAGCAAGCCGGCCCCGGAGGCGCTCCAGGCCCTGGGCGCACATTTCCGGACCCCCCTGGCGGAGGTGGCCATGGTGGGCGACTCGGTCACGGACATGCGCATGGGCCAGGCGGCCGGCGTGGGGCTGCGGGCCGCCGTCCTCACTGGGCCGGGCACGTCCGCGGCCCTGACTCCCCACGCGGACGTGGTCCTGGGCTCCGTGGCGGAGATCGAGGTGGGGGGAGCGGCGGATTAGCGAACTGGGCCCGGGCATTCGCTCCCCGCCCAGGGCCTTCCTGCCTCTGCGTCCGCTCATCCGCTGGACGCCTGGGTCGCTCCGCTTCCATCCCCAGCCCTTCGCCCACTGCGCTTCACTCACTGCCCCTCGCTCACCGCTCTTCATCCACTGCTTTTCCCGCTGTGGTTGCGCCCGCCTCTTGGGGTCCAGGCTTGCTTTTCCCTGGCGGATGCGTGTGGTACAATCCCCAACGTGCGCACTTTTCTCTGGACGGCGGTTAAGATCCTCGCAGCGTTTCTCATCCTGAGCGGTGTCTTCCTGGCCGGGCGCCTCAGCCAGCGGATCGGCCCCTGGGCCTCCCTGGAACCCCTGGAGCCGGCCCTGCTGAGCCCTGGAAACGGCCAGGAGCCCGGCGCGGAAACCATCCCGAACCTGGAGCTCTACCGCCAGGTCTGGCAGCTCCTGGAACGGGATTTCTACGGGGAAGCGCCGGACCCCACCCAGCGCACCTACGGGGCCATCCAGGGGCTGGTGGCCGCCTACAACGATCCCTACACCGTCTTTGTGGAGCCCCAGCCCCGGGAGCTGGAACGGGATCAGCTGGAGGGCAGCTTTGGCGGCATCGGCGCCTGGATCGACCAGGAGGAGGGCCAGTTCCGCCTGCGCCCCATGCCTGGCCAGCCCGCAGAGCAGGCCGGGCTCCTGGCCGGGGACCGGATCCTGCGGGTGGACGAGACGCCCGTCACGCCGGAGATGGACATGGAGGCCCTCCTGGCCCTGCTCCACGGCCCGGTGGGCTCGGAGGTCTGCCTGACGGTGGAGCGGATGGTGGAGGGAACGCCCCAGGAACGAACCGTCTGCGTGACCCGAGCCGAGATCGAGACGCCCAGCGTGGAGTGGCGCATCCTGGAGAGGACCGGGCCGACCAAGGTGGGCTACATCAAGCAGAGCTTCTTCAGCAAGCGCAGCCCGGAGGAGATGCGCAGGGCCATCCAGGAGCTGCAGGCCCAGGGCGCGCAACGGTTTGTCCTGGACCTGCGGGGCAACCCAGGAGGACTGGTCAGCTCGGCCATCGAGATCGCCAGCCTCTGGCTGAAGGACGGCGTAGTCCTGGTGGAGGAGCGGGCCGACGGCGCCCGCCAGGAGTTCACCGCCACCGGGGACCCCTTGCTGCCCGAAGCGCCCCTGGTGGTCCTGGTGGATGGGGGCTCGGCCAGCGCCAGCGAGATCGTGGCCGGCGCCCTGCGGGACCGGGGGCGGGCTCTGCTGGTGGGGGAGCGCACCTTCGGCAAGGGCAGCGTGCAGCTGGTCCACGAGCTGCCGGACAAGAGCAGCCTGCACGTGACCAACGCCCGCTGGTTCACCCCCAAGGACCAGGCCATCGACGGCGTGGGCCTGGAGCCAGACGTGCCCGTGACCGGGGAGGAAGATCCCCTGGACCGGGCCGTGGCCACCCTCCTGGAGATGAAAGGCCCCACAGAGACGGCCACCCGCCTGCGCTGATCCAACGCCACACCTCTCCCCGCCGGAGCGCCCGGCGATCACGAACTGCCACAGGAAACGGGGACAGCCATGCCATCCCAAGAACAACGACCAGCCTCCTCGACCAAACAGACCCTCTCCAACCGGGAACTGATGGCCCGGATCCTGCTCATCGCCTTCGCCGCCATCATCCTGAGCGGCGCGGTCTTCGCGGTGGGCCTGGGCACGGGCATCCTGGTGGGGCGCTGGACGAGCGGCCCCGCCGTAGCGCCCCCCCGGGAGGGCGCCGTTCCGGGCAAGGTGGATTCCATTGACCCGGAGGACTTCCAGGTCTTCTGGGAGGCCATCGATCTGGTGGAGCAGGAGTTCTTTGGCCCCCTGCCCGACAGCAAGGACATGACCTACGGGGCCATCCGAGGGGTGCTGGATCTGCTGGACGACCCCAACACCAGCTTCCTGACCCCGGACGAGGCCCAGAGCTTCATGGAAAGCATGGAGGGCACCTTCGAGGGCATCGGGGCTACGGTGGAGTGGGACGAGGAGCTGAAGGCGGTCCGCATTGTGGAGCCCTTCGAGAACCAGCCGGCCTGGAACGCGGGCCTGCGCCGGGGGGACCTGATCATCAAGATCGACGGCGAGCCCGTCTCGGAGATGAGCGGCCTGACCGAGGCCATCACCAAGATCAAAGGGCCCAAAGGCACGAAGGTGGTGCTCACCGTCCTGCGCCCAGGGGAAAACTCAGAGCCCTTCGACGTGGAGGTGACCCGAGATGTGATCCAGATCCCCCTGGTCTTCTCCGACCAGGTGGGGGAGAACCAGGACATCGCCCACATCCGCCTCAGCCGCTTCTCGGAGAACGCGGGGCGCTCCCTGCGCCAGGCGGTGAACGATGCCCTGGACCAGGATCCCAAGGGGCTCATCCTGGACCTGCGGGGCAACCCGGGCGGGCTGCTCCGGGAGGCCGTCTCCGTGAGCAGCATCTTCCTGGAGGACAAGGTGGTGCTCATCGAGCGCTTCAGCGACGGCACGGAGCAGATCTACCGCACCGAGGGCAGCCCTGCAGTGCCGGATGATCTGCCCATCGTGGTGCTGGTGAACGAGGGGACGGCCAGCGCCAGCGAGATCGTGGCCGGCGCCCTCCAGGATCATGGCCGGGCGGTGCTGGTGGGCGCCGTCACCTTCGGCAAGGGCAGCGTGCAGCTCCCCCACCGCCTGAGCGACGGCAGCCTCCTGCGGGTGACGGTGGCCAAGTGGTTCACCCCCAACGGCCGCACCATCGACGGCACGGGGCTGGAACCGGACATCCTGGTGGAGCTCACGGACCAGGACCGGGAGCAGGAGCGGGATCCCCAGCTAGAGCGGGCCATCGAGCTGCTCCAGAGCGGGCAGTAGGTAGGAGCATGGGCAAGAAGAAGCGGAAGAAGGGCAAGGAGGAGGTGCGCCGCGGTCCTCGGACGGTGGCCACCAACCGCAAGGCCCGTCACGAGTACTTCATCGAGGAGACCTTCGAGGCGGGCATCGCCCTGACAGGCACGGAGATCAAGTCCGTGCGCCAGGGCAAGGTGAGCCTGCAGGATGGCTTCGTCCTCATCAAGGACGGCGAGGCCTGGCTGATGAACGTGCACATCGCTCCCTACGAGCACGGCAACCGGGCCAACCACCAGGAGACCCGCCCCCGCAAGCTGCTCCTGCATCGCCGGGAGATCGATCACCTGCACGGGCAGGCCACCCAGCGAGGCTGGACCATCGTTCCGCTGCGCATGTACATCAACGAGGCCGGGCGGGCCAAGGTGGAGATCGCCCTGGTCCGGGGCAAGCAGAAGTTCGACAAGCGCCAGGCCATCGCCAAACGAGAGGCGGAGCGGGACCTGCGCCGGGCCCTGAAGCACGCGTATTGAGGGGAGTCAGGAGTTGGGAGTTGGGGTTGGAAGCCTCGGAAAATCGAGACGCGGAAAGGACCCGAGCACTCGGGTCCTTTTCTTTGCGCCCCTCCATCTAGGATGAACCCTGCCCCCAGGGCGGCTGGATGAAGGGCTCCGGCTCCAGGCCCAGCCCCTCCGCCACCCGGGTGATGTAGTTGAAGTAGGCGATGACCTGAGTGGCGTCGTGGATGGCCCGGTCGTCCAGGCCCAGGGCTCGCAGACGGTCCAGGTCCGCCGGCTCCACAGCGGTCATGTGATGGGTCAGCCTGGCTGCGTGCTCGCACAGAGCCCGGTCCAGAACGGAAAGGGGCGCCTCCCGCCAGTTCCGGGCCACCTGGTGGACGAACGCGTCCGCTTCCTGGGGGCTGGAGAAGAGCTCGTCGACCTCGGCACGGAGGTCGTGGGCGTGGGCCTGGGTTCAGTAGGCGCAGCCCAGCTCGGAGGCCACCACCGTGGCCAGGAGCTCCCGCTGCACCCGGCTCAGGGGCGAGGGGCCGTGCATGATGGCCCCGTAGAGCTCCATGCTCGTCTTCAGCACCCGAGGGTTCTGGCCCATGACGTGGACGATCTGCCAGATGCGCCCGGCTCGGGCCAGGGCTTTCTCCAGCTCCCGCTTGAGCAGGCCCGTGGCCTCCTCCACAGGGATCAGGCGAATCCAGGGCATGACGCCTCCTTCTGGGATGTGAGAAGTTTCTGGAATGTGAAAAGTTTCTGTGAGGTGAGGGGATTGGCCACAGCCGAGCCCACCCCGACAACCCCAGCGCGGATCAGGGGCGCTCCTCCCAGCGCTGGACCCGGATGCCCCGCTCCGCCAGCTTGGCCAGGAAGGCCCGGCCGGGCAGGTCCGTCACCGGGGAGAGGACGCCCCGCTTGCGGATCTCCCCGCGGCCGATCATCTGGGCCCCGATGCTGGCCGAAAAGCCCACAGTGCGCTGCATGGCCAGCATGCCCGTCTCCAGATCCCGCCAATCCACCACCTGATAGACCACCCGCAGCGGACGCCCATCCTTGAGCCCCCGGGCTTCCACCCGCAGAAAAACCAGGTCCCGCTCGTCCTCCCGGTACTGGAGCTGGGGCTCCAGCAGGCTGCGCAGGAAGGCCCGGGGATGCACCAGCGCGCCCTCCACGTCCACTGGCTCATCGGCCAGGAAGCCCAGCTGGGCCATGACCCGCCAGAAGGCGCTGTGGCCTGGCCAGCGAGCCGTGTAGCGGGCAGCCCGGCGCACGCTGCCGGCCACTCCCATGGCCTCCAGGTAACCGGTCACGTCGCCGTTGGGGTAGGCCTCCAGAGTCCCCACGCCCTCCACCGTCAGGGTGTGCACGTGCTCCGGCGCGAAGATGGCCTGGGCCGGGACCTCCACAGGCCGCCCTTCCTCCACGATGCGGGCCGGCCGGCTGTAGGAGCGGAGCACCCCCTCGAAGGTCCAGGAGATCTTGTAGCGCAGGGGGTTGTCCGCGGCCTGGGCTTCGGGGATGCCCGAGCCGTAGGAGTAGAACTCGTGGATCTCGTCCAGCTCCCGGGCCACTTGACCGGCCAGCACCAGGTCGATGCCCGGGTCCAGGCCGCACTCGGGCAGGATGGTGACCCCCGCGGCCTGGGCCAGGGGATCCAGCCGACGCAGCTCCGGGCTGGCGTAGGAGGCGTTGACCAGGTGGGCGCCGGCCTCCACCGCGGCCTGGGCCACGGGCAGGTGGAAGCGGGCGGGCAGCAGCTCGATGGCCACATCCACCTCCTCCATGAGCCGCCGCAGCCGGGCGGAATCGGTGGCGTCCAAGGGGACGGGGGTCACCTTGGGGCTGGCCAGGGTGCGGACGTAGGCCTCCAGGGCCGGGGCATCCGCGTCCCCGGCGAGGATCTCGGTGACGTGGGGCGAGCGGACCAGGTCGAACAGGGCGGCCTTGCCCTGCAGGCCGGTCCCCAGGAGCAGAACGCGCATGGCGGGCGCCTCCGGGTGAGGTGGAACAAGCGTGTGGGTCGGCCGTGGATCGGCCGGGACGGGGGCACTCAAAACGCTATCCCAAAGTGGCCAGAATGTCAAAGGGGACGGAAATTGGAGAGCGGCCCGGCTTTGGCTATCATGGAGACGACCGACACCCGCCACCGAGGTTCGCCTCTGCCAGAGAGGAGCCGCCCATGACCCCATCCCAGCGCTACCCCATCCCCGCCGGCCGCCACCGGGTGGAGGAGGAGATCCGCCGCAGCCGTTTCATCACCACCGTGGGGCCGGCCGCCACCGTGGACGAGGCCCGGGCCTTCATCGACGCGGTGCGCCGGGAGTTCCCCGACGCCACCCACAACTGCTGGGCCTACGTGGTGGGGCCGCCCGGCTCCACCGGCCAGGTGGGGCTGAGCGACGACGGCGAGCCTCACGGCACCGCCGGCCGCCCCATGCTGACGGTGCTCCTGCACAGCGGTGTGGGGGATATCGTGGCCGTGGTCACCCGCTATTTCGGGGGGACGAAGCTGGGCAAGGGCGGGTTGGTTCGGGCCTACAGCGGCGGGGTGCAACGGGCCCTGGAGGAGTTGCCCCTGACAGAGAAGGTGGCTCGGGTCCAGGTGCAGGTGACCCTGGACTACGCCAGCATCACGCCCTTCCAACGCCTGCTGCCCGAGCACGAGGCGGAGGTGCTGGAGCAGGAGTTCGGGGCCGCCGCGACCTACCGGCTGCTTCTGCCCCAGGAGCGGCTGGAGGCCTTCCGGGAGGCGGTGGCGGAGCTGACCAACGGTCGGGCCCGGGTGACCCTGGTGGCGTGACCGAGCTGGTCGGTGGGCCCACCCGGTTCTTGCAGGAAGTAGGGCGCCCGAAAAATGGGGAGAAAGTGCTGCCCGTCTGTTAGGGGAGTGTCAAAAGCCCCCTCAGCTCTGGATGACCGGCTCCAGGCTACTTAGGGTCTCCAGGGGGAGGTGGCAGAAGATGCGGTGGCCTTCACCGACCTCCTGCCACGGGGGCGTCTCCGCTGCGCAGATGGCCCCACCGTCCGGCAGGAGGTGACGGCGGGGGCAGCGGGTGTGGAAGCGGCAGCCGCTGGGCGGGTTCAAGGCGCTGGGCACGGAGCCTTCCAGGCGGATGCGCCGCTGGCTGGCCTTGGGATCCGGGATGGGCACCGCGGAGAGGAGAGCCTCGGTGTAGGGGTGGTAGGGCGGGGCGTAGATGGCGTCGGCCGGGCCGATCTCCATGACCTGGCCCAGGTACATGACCGCCACGTGGTCGGAGAAGAAACGGACCACGCTCAGGTCGTGGGCGATGAAGAGCATGGTGGCGCCCTGTTCCTGCTGGATGGCCAGGAGCAGGTTGAGCACCGCGGCCTGCACAGAGACGTCCAGGGCGCTCACCGGCTCGTCGCAGAGCACCAGGTCCGGTCGACTGGCCAGGGCCCGGGCGATGCCCACCCGCTGCTTCTCGCCGCCGCTGAGCTGGCGAGGCAGGCGATCCAGGTAGCTGGCGTCCAAGCGCACGGCCTCCAGCAGGCGGATCACCTCGTCCTGGACCTGCTCCCGGGGCACGGTCTTGAAGCGGATCAGGGGGCGGGCGATCTGCTGGCCCACGGTGTAGGAGGGGTTCATGGTGGAATCCGGGTTCTGGAAGACCATCTGCAGCTCCTGGATCAGCTTCTCCGGCCGCTTGGAGAGGTCCACCGTCAGGTCGAAGCCCAGGAACTCGGCCCGGCCGTCCGTGGCCCCCTCCAGGCCGATGAGGGTCTTCACCAGGGTGCTCTTGCCGCAGCCCGACTCCCCCACGATGCCCAGGGTGGTGCGCCGGGCCACCTGGAAGCCCACGCCATCCACCGCCCGCACGAACCGCTTGGGGGCCAGGCCCAGCACGTCCCGCAGGCTGTTGCCCTGGGCCACGTAGTATTTGCGCAGCCCCTCCACTTCCAGGATGATCTCCCCCTGGCCTGGGGAGGGCCCGGCGCCGTTCCCCGAGCCGGCCTGGGCCTGGATGGCCGCCTGCACCTCTGCCGGGGGCTGCCAGTCGGCCATGCGGATCTCCGCCGCGAAGTGACAGCGCACCTGGTGTTCCGGGGCGAAGGAGGCCAGGGCCGGTCGCTCCTCCCGGCAGCGTTCCTGGGCGTAGTCGCAGCGGGGATGGAAGAGGCAGCCCGTGGGCCGCTGGTCCGGCGGAGGCACCCGGCCGGGAATGGGGTAGAGGACGCTGCTGGCCTTGTCCGCGCCCAGGTGGGGCACGCAGCGGATCAGCCCCTGGGTGTAGGGGTGGCGAGGGTCCTGGAAGATGGTCTCCACCGAGGCCACCTCCACCATCTCCCCCGCGTACATCACCCCCACCCGGTTGCAGACCCGGGCCACCACCCCCAGGTTGTGGCTGATGTACATGATGGCCGTGTTGAACTCCCGGCGCAGCTCGTCGATCAGGTCCAGGACCGCGGCCTCCACGGTCACGTCCAGGGCGGTGGTGGGCTCGTCCATGATGAGCAGGGCCGGGTTGTTGAGCAGGGCCATGGCGATGACCACCCGCTGCTGCTGGCCGCCGGAGATCTGGTGGGGGTAGCGGCGCATAACGTCGGCTGGATCCGGCATGTGGACCCGCTCCAGCATGGCCAGGCAGCGCTCCTCCGCCTCCTGGTCGCTCACATCCTGGTGGACGGTGAGGACCTCCTTGAGCTGCTGGCCCAGGCGCACCGAGGGGTTCAGGGCCTGCATGGGGTCCTGGTAGACCATGGCGATCTGGTTTCCTCGGAGCTTTCGCAGCTCCTGGG
The DNA here is from genome assembly GCA_964416395.1 of uncultured Caldilineaceae bacterium. GTDB lineage: Bacteria > Chloroflexota > Anaerolineae > Caldilineales > Caldilineaceae > S144-5. The sequence continues at coordinate 54,354 of CAYQEB010000010.1, forward strand.
GGCGACGGCCCACCAGCTCCTGGCCCAGGAAGCGGATGCTCCCTCGCTTCACGTAGCCGTTGGCGCCCAGGAAGCCCACCACGGACCAGGCCACGGTGCTCTTTCCGCAGCCCGACTCCCCCACCACGCCGAAGCTCTCCCCCTGGTGGATCTGGAAGGAGACATCCGTGACTGCGTCGATCTCACCGCCGCGGATGCGGTAGGTGATGGCCAGGTTCTCGATGGCGAGGACGGGAGAGGGGTCGGGTGCTCGGGTCATTGGGGGTGGCTGGTTCGCTGGTTGGTTGGCTCGCTGATTTGAGGGTTCGATTCCTGTCACTTCTGGTAGCGGGTGGACTCCTCCCGCAGGCCGTCTGCGAAGAGGTTGAGGCCGATGACCAGGGTGGCGATGGCCAGGGAGGGCCAGAGCACGGCCAGGGGGTTGGCGTAGATGAAACGCCGAGCCTCGTTGACCATGTTGCCCCAGTCCGGGTCCGGGGGCGGCAGGCCAATGCCCAGGAAGCCCAGGGTGCCGATGGCGAAGATGGCGTACCCCACCCGCAGCATGGCATCCACGATGAGGGGCCCCCGGGCGTTGGGCAGGATCTCCACGAACATGATGTACCAGGGGGACTCGCCCCGAGTCTCCGCGGCCCGGATGTAGTCCCGGGTCTTGATGTCCAGGGCCAGGCTGCGGGCCAGGCGGGCCACCCCCGGCGCGCCGGTCAAGGTGATGGCCAGGATCACCACCAGATCCCCCTGGCCCATGGCCGCGATGACCACCAGGTAGAGGACGATGCGGGGGAAGGCGATGAGCGCATCCTGGACCTGCATGATGATCTGGTCCGTCCAGCCGCCCCGGTAGCCCGCGTTCAGCCCCAGGAGAGTGCCCAGGGTCAAGGAGCCCAGGACGCCCCACAGGGCCACGCCCCCAGGGATGACCCAGCCGTTGGGCAGCCGGGTCTTCACCAGGATGACCTGGGTCCCCTGCATGAGCCGGGAGAGGAGATCCCGGCCCAGGTGATCCGTGCCCAGCCAGTTCTGGGCGTTGGGGGGCAGGTTCTGGCCGAAGAGGCTGGCGTTGGGATCGTAGGGCGTCCAGAAGATGGAGAGGAGGGCCAGGCCGAACCAGAAGGCCACCATGAAGAAGCCGATGGCGCCGATGCGGGACTCGAAGACCAGGGCGAAGGCGCCCCAGATCTTGGCCAGGGGATTGCGGCGCGCTCGGGTTCCCACGGTCTGTTGGGCGACGCTCACAGGGGGTTTCTCCTCACAGGTTCCTGGATGGCTTCCTCAACGAACGACTCCACCGGTGGCCTCACGAGTAGCGGATCCGGGGGTTCAGGAAGGTGTAGAGCAGGTCCCCCACCAGCCGGGTGAAGACCGCGATGCTGACCAGGAGCATGGCTGCGGCCTCGATGGCGTTGAAGTCCCCGAAGATGGCCGAGTCGAAGATGTAGCTGCCCAGGCCCGGGAAACCGAAGACCGCCTCCACCACCACGATGCCCCCCACCAGCCAGTTCACGTGGAGCATGATCACCGTGATGGGGGCCATGAGGGCGTTGCGCACCGCGTGCTTCAGCACCACCTGCCAGTAGGGCAACCCCTTGAGGATGGCCGTGCGGATGTAGGGCGCGTTCATCACCTCCACCATGCTGGCCCGGGTCATGCGCACGATGTAGCCCAGCTCCACCGCGGTCAGGGTGAGGATGGGCAGGATCAGCAGCTGGGGGTTCTCGAAGATGGCCCGGTCGCTGAGGAAGACGGAGACCGCGGGCACGATCTTCAGCCAGATGCCGAAGATGAGGATGAGGAAGACGCCGGTGACGAACTCCGGGGTGGCGGTGAGGGCCAGGCTGCTCACGGAGATGGCCCGGTCCACGAAGCGCCCCTCGTTGATCCCGGCGATGATGCCCAGGATCAGGGCCAGGGGCATGACCACCACGAAGGCCATGCCCGCCAGGATGGCCGTGTTCCGCACCCGGGGGAAGAGGGTGACGGAGACGGGACGCCCCGTCTGTAGGCTGGTGCCCGGATCGCCCCGGAGCAGCCCCTTGCGCAGGGGAATGTACTTCTGGGGGCCGTCCCCCTCCTTGCGCATACCGGCAGAGGTGAGGACGTAGACGGCCTCGCCCTCACCTCGCACCCACATCACCGCGCTGTTCTTGGTGTTCACCCCCCAGAAGATCTCCTTGCCCTCCGGGGTGGCCTGCCACTGGTCGTCCGCCGGCTGCTCCAGGACCGAGCCGTCCGGCTGGCGCACCAGGGCGAAGAGACGCCCGTCCCGCATCTCCCAGCGCACCAGCTCCCCGTCCACCTGGGCCCACCACTCCAGCTCCTTGGTCTGGGGGTTGGGCACGGCCACCAGGGGGTGGCCGATCCGGGAGCGGACCCGCCAGTCGTTGCCCACCAGCCAGTCCAGGTAGCGGATGTACCAGGGCTGGTCCAGGCCCAGCTGAGCTCGGTAGGAGGCCCGCTGCTCCGGTGTGGCGAAGACCCCCAGGATCTTCACCGTGATGTCGCCGCTGCCCACCTCCACCAACAGGAAGAGGGCCAGGGAGACCAGGAACATGGTGACGATGGTGGAGACGATGCTGCGGAAGATGAATCGGGCCATGGGCTAGGCGTCTTTCCAGACCTCGTAGAGCAGATCGTAGCTGGTGGGGTGGGCCACCACGTTCTTGAACTCCTCCCGGGTGATGTTCCAGACCTTCTTCCAGTAGCTGTTGCCGATGGGGCCCCGCTCCTGCATGATGCGCTCCAGGTCGCACATGATCTGGCGCCGCGCCTCCACGTCCAGGGTGCGTTCGGCCTTGCGCAGGAGGGTGGTGAACTCCTCGTCCACCCAGCGGGTCTCGTTCCAGGGGACGGGCTTGCCCTCCTCGTCTGCGATGTAGGCCAGGGGCAGGACCATGATGCCCAGGGGCCGGTGGGTCCAGGCGGTGATGCCCAGGTCCACCTCGGTCCAGCGGTCCCAGTAGCCGTTGGGCTCGGTGATGTCCAGGGCGATCTCGAAGCCGGCCGGCTCGGCCAGCTCCTTCAACGCCTGGGCGATCTCCGGCTCCGCCTCGTCGTTCTTGGTGGCCAGGGTCACCTTCAGGGGCAACTCGATGCCCTTCTCCGCCGCGTACTCCTCCAGGAGAGCCCGGGCCCCCTCGGGATCGTAGGCGGGGATGGGCTGCTCGCAGTACTCGGGGTGGACCGGGGCCACGTGGGCGTCGATGGAGAGGTCCCCCTCACCGAAGTAGGAGAGCTGGAGGATCTTCTCCCGATCCTGGCACATCTTCAGGGCCGTGCGCACCCGGTTGTCGTCCCAGGGCTCCAGGTCCACCCGCACCCGCACCAGGAAGCACTGGGCCGTGCTGGCCGAGTGGACGGCGATGCCGGGGATGTCCTTCAGGGCCAGCCAGTCGCTGGGCCGAGGCTGGTAGATGCTGTCGATCTGGCCGGACTGGATGGCGGCCACCGCCGCGTCCTTGTCGATGGCCACGTAGATGATCTCGTCCAGGTAGGGCAGGGGCTGGCCGTCCTCGCCCATGCGCCAATAGCCCTCCCGCCGCTTGAGCACCGCCCGCTCCCCCTCCGCGTACTCGGCCAGAGTGAAGGCGCCGGTGCCCACCGGCTGCTTGATGAAGTCCCCGGCGAAGTCCCGGTGCAGGATCACCGCGGGGTAGTGGAAGAGGTGCTCGGGCACGGCGATGTTGGGCGATTCCAGGTGAAGGCGGATGGTGTAGTCGTCCACCTTCTCCACGTTCTCCATGCCGCCCCAGTAGGAGATGAGCCCCAGCATGGAGGAGCCCACATCCGGGTCCAACCATTGGCTGAAGGTGAAGATCACGTCGTCCGCGGTGAGCTCGTCACCGTTGTTGAAGGTGATGCCCTTGCGCAAGTTCAGGGTCCAGGTCTGGACGTCGTCGCTGGCCTCCCAGCTCTCCAGCAGGTAGGGGCGGGTGATGTTGTCTGGCCCGGTGACGGTCAGGTACTCGGCCACCTGGCGCACCACGTTGGCCGCCTCCACCCAGGACATGCGGGCCGGGTGGTCGATGCGCTGGAGCTGCATGGCCTTGCGCAGGGAGCCGCCCCGCTTGATGGGCCCCATGGCCTCGGGAGCCGTGGTGCTCTCGGGGCTGGCGCCCTCCGTGGGCGCTTCCGTGGGGGCCTCGGTGGGGGTGGCGGGTCCGCAGGCGGCCAGGGCAGAAGCCGTGGCCACGGACGCGCCCAACAGGGTGGCGAAACGCATGAACTCGCGACGGCTGATCCGCCCCCGGCGCAGCGCGCTCTGGGCATCCAGGATCGCCGGGTGCAACCTCCTACCGGTGCGATGATCTTTCATAGATCCGAATTCTCCTTTCTGGGCAAGGGATAATAGAACCAGGGTGACGGGACAAGGGCGAAGGGGCGGGCGAACTGGGGGCGCGCTCGCAGCAGGGTTCGAACATCACGGGAAGCAGACCCGATGGACGGCAGCGATGTCGGCGGCGGAGAGGCTGGGTCAACAGGATGGGGGATCGAGCAGAAGAATGGAACCGCAACGGGAAGATGCGGAAGGCCGGTGCATTATAGCACGCCCGGATCAGGAGCGTCAAACCGGATCGAAATTTCGAGATCGAGCGGGATCCAACCCGGAGCCAGGGCGCCGGCGCCGCCTGTGACGTCCGAGGCTGGCCCCGTCTCCCCAGGAGTTTCCGAACTTCCGGGGGAGAGAGGCTCCTCCACTGCAGGAAACGCCTGGAAAGACCCGCAAAACGGGAAGGCGAATTTTGAGTTGACTTGCCGGGGTTCTTGAGCTATTCTATCAACCACTGCTGAAATGTCAAACTGAAATTTCACAGGCCCGATTGGCCTGGCCGACCACACGCAAAGGCAACGCCCTATGGTCCAGACATCCATGCTCACCGCGTCCACCCGCCGCCGCAACAGCACCGAGTCCCTGAGCGCCATCGCCTACCGCAGGATCCGGGACAAGATCGTGCGCCTGGAGCTGCCCCCGGCCTCGGTCATCGACGAGTCCGGCCTGGCCCAGGAGCTGGAGATCGGCCTGACCCCCATCCGCCAGGCCCTGCGCCGCCTGGCCCTGGAAAACCTGGTGGTGATCCTGCCCCGGCGAGGCACTCTGGTGGCGGATCTGAACATGAGCGACCTCCAGAAGATCTTCGAGATCCGGGTGGAGCTGGAGGCCCTGGCGGCCCGTCTGGCCGCGGAGCGAGCCACCCCAGAGCAGATCCAGGCCATGGAGGAGCTGATGGCCCAGATGGAGGCCCCAGAACCCGAGAAGGCCCCGGAGAGCCCGGCCCACCACCGACTCATCGAGCTGGATCACAGGGCCCACGAGCTCCTGGCCGAGGCCGCCCACAACGAGTTCCTGGCCGCCACCCTCTCCCAGCTCTACTCCCACGTCCTGCGTCTCTGGTACGTCTCCCTGCACAAGGTGAGCCGTCTGGAAGAGGCCATCCGGGAACACCGGACCATCGTGGACGCGGTGAAGGCCCGGGACGGAGAGCAGGCCGCGGCCATCATGCGCCAGCACGTCCAGGGCTTCCAGCAGGACTTCGCCAACGTGCTGTAAGGTCCGGCGGAGCCTCCCCCGCCACGCCGTCGTCACTCCCCGCCAGCCGCCCCTCCCCCGGCGCCCTTGACCTGTCCCCGCAGCCCATCCGCTAGGAGAGAGACCATGCCCGAACGACGATCCAGCGCAGCTCGTCGCCGAGAACGCCGCCGGGCCCGGGCCCGGGAAGCCCTGGCCAAGGTGGTCCAGCCCATCCGCAATCAACTGCCTCCCACCCTGATGCTGGACGAGGAGGGGGTGGAGAAGATCCACCAGGCCTCCATGCGCCTGCTCAAGGAGCGGGGCATCCTCATCATGGACTATCCCCCGGCCCTGGAGACCTTCCGCCGTCACGGGGCCCGGGTGGAGGGGAACACGGTCACCATCGACGAGGAGACCCTGCTCCACTTCGTGAAGCAAGCGCCGTCCAGCTTCACCCAACTGGCCCGCAACCCGGCCAACAACCTGCCCATCGGCGGGGAGTACACGGTCTTCGCTCCGGTCTACGGCCCCCCCTTCGTGGCCGACCGGGACCGGGGCCGCCGCCAGGCCACCCTGGAAGATTTCCACAACTTCGTCAAGCTGGCCTACATGGCCGAGCACATCCACCACAGCGGCGGCACCCTGGTGGAGCCCAACGACATCCCCCAGCCCGAGCGCCATCTGGACATGCTCATGGCCCACATCACCCTGAGCGACAAGGCCTTCATGGGCAGCGTCACCCACCGGGACAACGCCGCGGACACCGTCGCCCTATGCGAAATCCTCTTCGGGGCCCAGGCCATCCGGGAGAATCCGGCAGTCCTCTCCCTCATCAACGCCTCCAGCCCCCTGCGCTTCGACGACCGCATGCTGGGGGCCCTGGAGGTCTACGCGCAGGCCCGCCAGGCGGTGCTGGTGACTCCCTTCATCATCGCCGGGGCCATGTCGCCCAGCACCCTGGCCGCCACCCTGGCCCAGCAGAACGCGGAGGCCCTCTTCGGCATCTGCTACGCCCAGATGATCCAGCCTGGCGCTCCCTGCGTCTACGGCTCCTTCCTGGCCAACATCGACATGAAGAGCGGAGCTCCCTGCTTCGGCACGCCGGAGAACGCCATGGCCATCTACGCCGGGGCCCAGATGGCGCGCCGCTACGGCCTGCCCTACCGCTCCGGGGGCAACTTCACCGCCTCCACCATCCCCGACGCCCAGGCTGGCTACGAGTCCGCAGGGACCATGTGGCCCACCGTCCACGCCAAGACCAACTTCGTGCTCCACGCGGCCGGCTGGCTGGAGGGTGGCCTCATCGCCGGCTACGAGAAATTCGTCCTGGACCTGGAGCTGTGCGGGATGATGGCCCGCCTGGCCAGGGGCATCCGTCTGGAGGAGGAGGACTTCGCCTGGGACGCCTACGCGGAGGTGGAGCCGGGCAGCCACTTCCTGGGCTCCCAGCACACCATGCGCCACTATCGCACCGCCTTCTACCAGCACACGGTCTTCACCACGGACAACTACGAGCGTTGGGAGGAGGCCGGCAGCCAGGACGCCTATCAGCGGGCCAATGCCATCTGGAAGCGGATGCTGGCCAACTACCAGCCCCCGGCCCTGGACCCGGCCAAGCGGGAGGCGCTGGAGGAGTACGTGGCCAGGCGGCGGCGGGCCATCCGGAGCGGAAGGGTGGATCGACGGAAGTGACCCCCATGACCCACATGCCCGAGGCCCGACGCTGGCCAGGAAGTGAATGGCTGAAGGACCATCCCCGCCTGCTGGAGGTCGTCTACGACGCCGCCAAGGCCCTCCTGGAGCGGAGCTATCCCCTGATGAAACGGCTCAGCCCCACCCTGGCCCAGCGGCTCCTGCTCTGGAGCGAGGAGCTGGTGAAGGGCTACCTCTTCAACTGCCAGATGTGCGGCCAGTGCATCCTCCACAGCACCGGCATGACCTGCCCCATGAACTGCCCCAAGAACCTGCGCAACGGCCCCTGCGGCGGCGTCCGCGCGGACGGCCACTGCGAGGTCATCCCGGAGATGCCTTGCGTCTGGGTCCAGGCCTGGCGACGCAGCCAGCGCATGGTCCACTACCGAGAGGAGATCCTCCTCATCCAGCCCCCGGTGAACCGGACCCTGGAGCACACCTCCGCCTGGGTCAACATGCTGGAGGGCGTGGACGCCCAGACGCCTCCGGGCTGGAACGATGGGTGACAATCTGAAAAGCACGGCGCATGGATCGCACAGATCTGCGAGGAAGCAATGACCAAACCACGCCCCCTACGCGCGGATAGCCGACTGGAGCGGGTGCTGCGCTCCGGCCGCTTCGCGGTGACGGCGGAGCTGAACGCGCCGGACAGCGCGGACCCAGAGGACGTCTACCGCAACGCCCTGGTCCTGGCCGAGGTGTGCGACGCCATCAACGCCACCGACGGCTCCGGCGCCAACTGCCACATGAGCAGCATGGGCTGCTGCGCCCTCCTCACCCGAGCCGGCTACGAGGCCGTGCTCCAGGTCAGCTGCCGGGACCGCAACCGCATCGGCATTCAGGGGGACCTGCTGGGCGCGGCGGCCATGGGCGTGAAGAACGTCCTCTGCCTCACCGGGGACGACGTGAGCGTGGGGGACCAGCCCCAGGCCAAGCGGGTCTTCGACCTGGACTCCATCCAGCTCCTGCGCACGGCCCGGATCATGCGGGACAAGGGGGTCTTCCTCAGCGGACGCAAGCTGAGCACCCCGCCCCGCTTCTTCCTGGGTGCGGCGGCCAACCCCTTCGCGCCGCCCCGGGAGTTCCGTCACCTGCGTCTGCTCAAAAAGGTGGAGGCCGGAGCCGACTTCATCCAGACCCAGTACTGCTTCGATGTGCCGGTCCTGGCCGAGTTCATGCGCCGGGTGCGGGACCTGGGGCTGCACGAGCGGGTCTACATCCTGGTGGGGGTGGGGCCCCTGCGCTCGGAGAAGGCCGCGGAGTTCATGCGCACCAAGGTGCCCGGCGTCTGGATCCCCGACGCCATCGTGGAACGCCTGCGCAAGACGCCCAAAAAGCAGCAGCGGGAGGAGGGCAAACGCATCTGCATCGAGATCATCCAGCAGGTGCGGGAGATCGAAGGGGTGCATGGGGTCCACGTCATGGCCTACCGCCAGGAGGAGACGGTGGCCGAGATCATCCAGCGGGCCGGTCTCCTGCCCCGACGCCCCCGCAACGGCCGAGAGCGCAGCCGCCGCCCCGCCCCGAGGAAGCCCTGAGCCATCCCCGTTGACCTGCTCCCCAGCCAGCCAGACGGGCCGAACAGACAGACCAGGCAGAAAAAAACGTCCCGGAGGCGGGTCGCTTCCGGGACGTGGCGCTCCGAGGGCCGAGCCCTGGGCTAGAAACTCATCTCCTGCACCTGGGCGAAGGCGTAGTCCAGCTTCTCCAGGGCCTCGTCCACATGTTCCACAGTGGCGGTCAGGGGCGGCGCGATGCGCAGGGTGTTGCCGTACAGCCCGCCTTTGCCGATGAGCAGCCCCGCCTGCTTGGTGATCTCGAAGAGGGCCCCCACCTGCTTCACCGCCGGCTCCTTGCTCTCCCGGTCCGTGACCATCTCCACCCCCTGCATCAGGCCGTAGCCCCGCACGTCGCCGATGAGGGGGTACTTCTCCTGGAGCCGCTCCAGACCGGCCCGGAGATGGGCCCCCACCTGGGCCACCTGCTGGGGAGGAGCTTCCTCGTGCATGGCCTCCAGGGCGCCCAGGGCCGCGGCGGCGGAGACCGGGTTGCCGCCGAAGGTGCTGATGGTCAGCCCCGCGCCCACCATGCTCTGGGCAATCTCCGGGGTGGTGGCCGTGGTCGAGAGGGGCAGGCCGTTGGCGATGCCCTTGGCCATGGTCATCACATCCGGGACCACGCCGGAGCGCTGGATGGCGAACCAGTGCTCGCCCGTGCGCCCGAAGCCGGTCTGCACCTCGTCGATGATGAGCAGCCCCCCGTAGCGGTGAACGATCTCCTGGACCCGGGCGAAGTATTCCGGCGGTGGGGTGATGAAGCCCCCCACCCCCTGGATGGGCTCGGCCAGGAAGGCGGCGATCCGGCCCGAGGTGGTGGTGCGGATCACGTCCTCCACGTCCTCCGCGCAGGCCACGCCGCACTCCGGGTAGGTCATCTTCAAGGGGCAGCGGTAGCAGTAGGGGTTGATGGCGTGCTTGATGCCCACCACCTGGTCCCCGCCCATGCGCCAGGGCGCCTGCCCGGTGAGGGCCATGGCCATGGGGGATTTGCCGCTGTAGCCGTGACGCAGGGCGATCACCTCTTGGTGGCCTGTGTGGACCCGGGCCAGCATCACCGCGGTCTCGTCCGCGTCCGTGCCGGAGGCGCCGAAGTAGAAGGTGTCCAGCTCCCCTGGGGTGATCTCCGCCAGTTTCTCCCCCAGGAGCGCCAGGTTCTCGTGGGGGTAGAGGGTGGAGGTGTGGAGGAGCTTGTCCACCTGCTCGTGGATGCGCTTGTTCACCCGGGGGTTGTTGTGGCCCACGCTGGTGGTGAGGATGCCGGCGAAGAAGTCCAGGTACCGGTTGCCCTCCACATCCCAGACGTAGAGCCCTTCCCCCCGCTCCAGGGGCAGGGGTTCCGTGTAGTAGAGCAAGTAGTTGGGCCAGAGGTGTTTGCGCTGTTTCTCCAGAATCTCTTGGGCGTTCATCCTGCCTCCTTGGCGGTCGAGCTTGGCGGTCGAGCAGCGTGAAAAAATCGAGCAGCGTGGGAAATCCGGTGCGGGGGCGCCGGGCGGGGGGAATTCAGGGAACGAATCCCCGTCAGGAAGTCGGCTCGGTCAAGGGGCCGTAGACCTCCGGCCGGCGTTGGCGGAGGAGCGGGAAGAGTCGCCGCCACTCCTGGAAGACCCGGGGGTCCAGGTCGGCGACGATCACCTCCGTGCGGTCCCGGCTGGCCTGGGCCAGGATCCGCCCCATGGGATCGCAGACGAAGCTGCTGCCGTAGAAGGTGACTCCCTCCTGGCCGATGCGGTTGGCCGCGGCGATGAAGAGGCCGTTGGCGATGGCCTGCCCTCGCATGACCGTCTGCCAGGCTTCCTGGGTGTCCACCCCCGGCGCGGTGGGCTCGGAGCCGATGGCCGTGGGGTAGAAGATGAGCTCCGCCCCTTTCAGCGCGTAGATGCGGGAGAGCTCCGGGAACCATTGGTCGTAGCAGGTGGGCAGGGCCAGCTTCACCCCATCCACGTGGTGGACCGGGAACTGGTCCGCGCCCTGGAAGTAGCGGTCCTCGTGGTAGCCCTCCCCCTGGGGGATGTGCACCTTGCGGGTGAAGCCTGCCAGGCGGCCGTCGGGTCCGTGGAGGGTGGCCGTGTCGAAGTAGTGGCCCTCCGGGGTGCGCTCGAAGAGGCTGCCGGCCAGGAAGATCCGGTGCTCCTGGGCCAGGCGAGAGAAGAGCTGGTCCGAGGGGCCGCCGCGCAGGGGCTCGGCCCACTGGAAGTTGGCCGGGTCCACCACGCTGGCGAAGTAGGGGGAAAGGGTGAACTCCTGGAGGCAGACCAGCCGGGCGCCTTGGCTGGCCGCCTGGGCCACCAGCTCCTGGTAGGTTCGGATGATCTCGTCCCGGCTGCCGGGCCAGTGGGTTTGGATCAGGGCGATGCGGATGGGTTCCATTGG
>CAYQEB010000010.1:65580-71008 GCA_964416395.1 uncultured Caldilineaceae bacterium
GGGTGACGATCAGGGGCGGGATCCAGCGGATGACGTTGTTGTAGCTGCCGCAGGTGAGGAGGAGCAGGTTACGCTTCAGGCAGGCCTTGAGCACCCGGGAGGCGGTCTCCGTATCCGGCTTGCCGTCCGGGCCGGTGAACTCGCAACCCACCATGAGCCCCAGCCCCCGCACGTCGCCGATGGCCGGGTGCTCGGCCTGGAGCTCCCGCAGGCCGTCCAGGAGCTGAGCGCCCCGCTCCCGGGCGTTCTCCACCAGCTCCTCCTCCAGGATCACGTCGATGGTGGCGGCCGCGGCCGCGGTGGCCAGGGCGTTGCCCCCGCCGTAGGTCCCCCCGTGGGTGCCGGGCCGCCAGCGGGCCATGAGCTCCGCCCGGGAGGCGATGCCGGAGATGGGCATGCCGCTGCCCAGCCCCTTGGCCATGATGATGATGTCCGGCTCGACGTTTGCGTGCTGGTAGGCGAAGAAGCGCCCGGTGCGTCCGAAGCCGGATTGCACCTCGTCCACGGCCAGGAGGATGCCGTGCTGGTCGCAGATCCGGCGCAGGCCCTGCAGAAAGGCCGGAGGCGCGGGCACATAGCCCCCTTCCCCCAGGACCGGCTCGACCACCATGGCGGCGATCTCGTCCGGCGCGGTCTGGCTGTGCAGGAGCATGTCCAGCTCCTCCAGGCAGAAGGCCGTGGTCCGCTCCTCGTCCCAGCCGTAGCGGTAGGCGTAGGGGAAAGGGGCCACGAAGACGCCACCGGGCAGGGGCTGGTAGTTGTAGCGGTAGATGTACTTGGAGGTGGTCATGGCCATGGCCTGGTGGGTGCGGCCATGGAAACTGCCCTGGAAAACCAGGATGTTGCGCCGCCCTGTGGCCATGCGGGCCAGCTTCACCGCGGCCTCCACCGCCTCCGCGCCGCTGTTGGAGAAGAAGAAGCGGTCGATGCTGGGCGGGGTGACCTGGTTCAGCTTCTGGGCCAGCGTCACCGTGGCCGGGGGGATGACGATGTTCATCTGGCCGAAGATGAGGCGTTCGGCCTGCTCCTGGATGGCCTGGACCACCCGCGGATGCCGGTGGCCGGTGTTGATGACGCCGATGCCCGAGGTGAAGTCGGTGTAGCGGACGCCCGCCGCGTCGTAGAGGTAGATGCCCTCCCCGCGCACCGGCTGGACCGTGGTCAGGTGGGTCCAGACAGGCGCCAGGAGCTCTGTGCCGGGGTTGCTTTCGTGTGCCATGGATGTCCCCCGTGGGTGTGGGAAGGAAGGGGCGCAGGGGGGCGACGGGGGCATCGCCCCTCCTGCGCGTGTTCACGGATGGGGGAGTGGGGGAGCCGCGGGCTCGCGTCAGGCGGCTAGCGGGCCTTCACCGCGGTCCAGGTGTCGGAGAAGATGATGGAGTTCTCGTCCCGCTTGATCCACTCCAGACGCTGCATGGTCTCCTCGTCCACCAACATGCCGCCGCTCTCCAGCAGGTCGAAGTACTCCTCGTCCAGCAGGGGCTGGGCCTTGACGTTGGGGGTGAAGTAGTAGGTGTAGTTGGTGAGCTGGGCGCCGATCTCCGGCTCCAGCAGGTAGTTGATGAAGACCTCCGCGGTGTAGGGGTTGGGCGCGTCCGCGGGGATGGCCATGTTGTCCATCCAGATGGAGCCGCCCTCCTTGGGGATCACGTAGAAGATGTTGGGGTTCTCGGCCCGGGCCAGGGCGGTGCCGCCGCTCCAGGCGTGGGCGATGACCACCTCCTCCGCGGCCAGGGTCTGGTTGAAGTTGTCCGAGTTGTAGCCAGCCAGGCACTCCTTCTGGCGGATGAGCAGGTCCCGGGCCTCCGCGTGGTGCGCCGGATCCGTGTCGTTGTAGGAGTAGCCCAGGTACTTCAGGGCCGCGCCCACCGTCTCTCGCTCGTCGTCCAACATGGAGGCAAAGCCCTTGTGGGGGCAGAGGAGATCCGGCTCGAAGAGGTAGGCCCAGCTGTCCGGAGGCGAGTCCTCGTAGGCGGTGATGTTGTAGCCGATGCCCGTGGTGCCCCACTGGTAGGGGATGCTGTACTTGTTCTCCGGGTCGAAGTACATGCCCATGAGCTCCGGATCGATGTTGGCCACGTTGGGGATGTTCTCCATGTTCAGGGGCTGGAGCAGGCCGTTGGTGGCCAGGATCTCCACCGCGTAGTCCGAGGGGATGACCAGATCGTAGCCGGCGTTCCCCGCCTGGAGCTTGGCGATGAGCTCCTCGTTGCTGGAGTAGATGTCCTGGGTCACCTTCACCCCACACTCCTCCTCGAACTGGGCCATGATATCCTCGTCCATGTAGTCGGCCCAGTTGAAGAAGTGGAGCTCGCTGGCCAGTTTGTCCCGGTCGCCGCAGCGGTCGGATTCGGGCATGGCCGCTTCCTGGCTGGCCTGCTCCTCGCCCCCGGCGGCTTCCTGGGCCTGGGGGGCCTCGCCGCTGGGCGCCGGGGCGCTGGCCGGTGCGGCGCAGCCGGCCGCCACCAGCAGGATCAGGGCCAGGAGCCCGGCCAACCACCAATGTTTGCGTTGCACGTGTTGCTGCATGATCGCCTCCTCGGAAGATGATGTGAAAGATGATGTGAAACGTGAACTGGATAGGGTCTACACGCCGGTGCTGCCGCGACGCTGCACAAACTGGGACACCACCACCAGGAGCATGGAGGCCAGGAGCATGACCGTGGAGATGGCGTTGATCTCCGGGCTGATGGAGCGGCGGATGCGTCCGAAGACCTCGATGGGCAGGGTGGTGCCCCCAGGCCCGGTGGTGAAGAAGGTGATGACGAAGTCGTCCAGGGAGAGGGTGAAGGCCAGGAGCGCACCTCCCAGGATCCCCGGCATGATCAGGGGCAGGATGATGCGCCGGAAGGTGGTCCACTCGTCCGCGCCCAGATCCTGGGCCGCCTCCTCGAAGTCCGGGTCCAGCTCCCGCAGGCTGGTGCGCACCACAATGGCCACAAAGGAGATGTTGAAGGCCACGTGGGCGATGATCACCGTGGTCAGGCCTGGGCGCAGGGAGCTGGTCCCCTGGAGGCCGAAGAGGTTGTTCATCCAGCCCAGGGAGAGGGAGAAGAAGGCCAACAGGGAGATGGCCATGACGATGTCCGGGATGATGACCGGCAGGTAGAGGATGCCGTCGTAGGTGCGGCGGAAGGGGAAGCGGAAGCGCTCCATGGCGATGGCGGTCATGGTGCCCAGGACCGTGGAGATGGCGGTGGAGACGAAGGCCACGAAGAGGCTGTTGCGCACCGCGATGCGGATGGCCTCGCTCTCCAGCATCTGTCCGTACCACTTCAGGGTGAAGCCAGCCCAACGGGCCCCCAGTCGGGAGTCGTTGAAGGAGAAGGCCACCAGGATGACGATGGGCGCGTAGAGGAAGAAGAAGGAGAAGAACATGTTGGCCCAGAGCAGACGCTTGCCCCAACGCAGCAGCTTCGAGCCTGGGATCCCGCCGCGCTGACCGGTCACAGCCCCACCTCCTCTTCCCGGGCGTCCCCTCGCAGGTAGAAGATCACCCCCACCATCAGCAGGGCCATGAAGACCACCGCGATGGCCGAGCCGAAGGGCCAGTTCAGGGCCGGGCCGAACTGCTGGGCCAGGAGGTTGCCCAGCATGGCCACCTTGCCCCCGCCCAGGATGGTGGGCACGATGTACTGGCCGGAGACGGGAATGAAGACCAGGACGATGCCGGCCACAATCCCCGGCATGGTCAAGGGCAGGATCACCCGGCTGAAGACCCGCACGTAGTTGGCCCCCAGGTCCTGGGCCGCCTCCACCAGGTCAAAATCCAGCTTCTCGATGGAGGCGTAGAGGGGCAGGACCATGAAGGGCAGGGAGCCGTAGACCAGGCCGATGAGCACTGCGGTGGGGGTGTTGATCAGGGCGATGCGCTTCATGCCCAGGGCCTGGAGCAGGTTGTTCAGCAGCCCGTTGTTGTTGAGGATGAACTTCCAGGCATAGGTCCGCACCAGGAAGTTGGTCCAGAAAGGGATGAGCACGAAGAAGAGGTAGGCCGTGCGGTGGCTGGGGGGCTGCAGGGCGATGAAGAAGGCCAGGGGGTAGCCGATGATCAGGCAGACGAAGGAGGTGAGGGCCGCCCACCAGAGGGAGCGGAGCAGGATCATCATGAAGTCGTTGATCAGGGTGTCCCCGGTGGGGCTGAAGAGCTTGACGTAGGCGTCCAGGCTGAAGCTCCAGAGGACGCCGCCGCCGCTGCGCCGTTCCAGGAAGCTGTAGACCACCACCAGCACCAGGGGGATCAGGAAGAAGAGCGTGATCCAGAAGGCGCCAGGGCCCAGGAGAATGGCCAGCAGGGATTTGCGTCGAGCGGTCATGGCGGGCTCCTCCTAGCTCAACAGGACCCGGGCCGAGGTCGGTTGCCAGCTCACCACCACGTTCTCCCCTTCCCGGAAGCGCTCCGCGGCCGCGTTCACGTTCTGGAAACGGACCACCAGCTGGATGGTCGGCTCCAGCTCCACCACGTAGCGGGTGTCCGTCCCCATGAAGACGGCCTCCACGATGCGGCCAGCGAAGACATCCTCGCCTGGGGAGCCCTCGCTCCCTGGGGGATGGAGGTGGATCTTCTCTGGCCGGATGGCCAGGGTGGCCTCTTTCCCCTGGGCCAGGGTCTGCGTACAGGCAGCCTTCACCTGGAGGCTCTGCCCCACCTGCACCCAGGCCACTTCCTCCTGGCATTCACGGATCCGGCAGGGCAGGAAATTGGTGTCCCCGATGAAATCGGCCACGAAGCGGTTGGCCGGCCGGTCGTAGATCTCCTCCGGCGTGCCCACCTGAAGCAGCTTCCCGTGGTTCATCACCCCGATGCGGTCGCTCATGACCAGGGCCTCCTCCTGGTCGTGGGTGACGAAGACGAAGGTGATGCCCAGCTGCCGTTGCAGCTCCTTCAGCTCCAGCTGCATGGCCTTGCGCAGCTTCAGATCCAGCGCGCCCAGGGGCTCGTCCAGGAGCAGAACCCGGGGTTGGTTGACGATGGCTCGGGCCAGGGCGATGCGCTGGCGCTGGCCGCCGGAGAGCTGGTGGGGCTTCTTGGCGCCGGAGTCGGGCAGGCGCACCATCTCCAGGGCGTCCGCCACCCGCCGGCGGATCTCGTCCTTGGCCAGCCCTTTCATCTCCAGCCCAAAGGCCACATTCTCGGCCACGGTCAGGTGGGGGAAGAGGGCGTAGTTCTGGAAGACGGTGTTCACGTTGCGTTTGAAGGGGGGAAGCTGGCTCACCGGCTGGCCGCCCAGGAGGATCTCCCCGCTGGTGGGCGCCTCGAAGCCGGCGATCATGCGCAGGTTGGTGGTCTTGCCGCAGCCCGAGGGGCCCAGCAGGGAGAAGAACTCCCCTTTCCGCACCCCCAAGGAGATCTCCTTCACCGCGGTGAAGTTGCCAAACTTCTTGGTGACGTTGCGTAGCTCCACGTCGTAGATCTCGGCCATGATTG
>CAYQEB010000011.1:0-26222 GCA_964416395.1 uncultured Caldilineaceae bacterium
CGTTGAGGAGCCCTATTCGAACGGTCTGCACCCAGCCACCCCAGACGAGGGACCCGCGTCCCCAGCGTTCAAGGCTGCTCAGAACAAGCGCGCATATGATTGCATCCGCCTGGCTACCGCCATGTTGGGGGATCCAGAAGGAGACGAATCTCAGATCGCAGAGATCGAGGATCAAGCGCTCGCCCTGATGGACCTGCCTGATCACGAGATCCAGGCTTCCATAGCGCGTCTAGGCGATGACGATGACGACGATGACGACGATGACGACGATGACGACGATGACGACGATGACGACGATGATGACGACGATGACGATGACGACGATGACGACGATGACGATGACGACGATGACGACGATGACGATGATGACGACGACGATGACGATGATGACGATGATGACGATGACGACGATGACGATGATGACGATGATGACGACGATGATGACGATGATGACGACGATGATGACGATGATGACGGCAGTTGACCATCGAAATTCGGATCGGCCTCTGGTTTCTCCCAGGGATTTGTGGCGTCGTCTCGTTGCATTGACACCTGTGGGAACTTCAGGTGTATTCCAAAAGGCATTTTCTCCTTCGTTTTCCCTTGTTTGAAGGCTCCCTGTTATCACCCAACCCTGTGAAGGTGACCACCAAGAGCTCCGCTCCCATAAAAAGAGGCCCGCACAAACCGTGCGGACCTCTTTCGCGTACCCGGACTACCGATCAGCTGCGGCAGTCTCTCAGTAGGATATGACTGTCCAGAAGGTCTCCATTTCCGCCTTGGCTTTCAACGTGACCGACGAGAAAGGCAACACGGAGCCCAGCACCGGCGTCACGTACTGGATCTCCACTTGAATGATGTCCTTGTCCGTGTTGAGGTTGACGTAGTAGGAGACCGCAATGCTGGCCTGGTCCCCGTTTACGCCGCCTCGATCCATCTCCGCCTTGGCCACGTTCTGGATCTCCGTGGTGGTGCGCTCCGTGACCGCGCCCACCAGGGCCGCCTCCCGGGCCGCGTTGACCATGACTGTGTAGGTGTAGACCACCCGGCCCATGTCCAACAGGCCCACCAGGATCAAGGTCAGCACCGGCAGGACAATGGCCAACTCGGCCAGGCTCTGCCCGCCCTCCCGATCCAGCAGGCTCGCTTTTCTTCTTTTGCCTACAGGGTGCTCTCCGCGCATGGATGCTCTGCTCCCTCCTTACGTTTCGTCCCCTCCAGTATAGATCACTGGCTCGAGCCGATCACTGGTACCATCGCAAGGGCCTGTTCCATCCAGGACGGGGCGCGTCGCCTTGGGGTTGTGCAGAAGGGTGTGTCAGGGAGTGGCGCTTCCGTCACCGCCGCCGTCCGTACGATGTGGAAGAGGCATCCTGCTCGCGAAGCAAGGGCGGGAGCGCGCTCCCGCCCTTGCTTCGCGAGCGCCTGTTTGTCCGGCGCCGTTTTTCAGAGCGACCCGCGTCTGGCCTCAGCGGATGGTCCAGAACATGGATCCCTGAAGGGCCACATCTTCCACATAGTCGATCCGGTTGTCGTCGCAATCGTAGGCCGTCAGCTCGTAGTGCTGGGCCGGCAACTCCAGGATCAGGGAGGCGCCAGGCTCCAGAGGATCATCCAGCCGGTTGATTGGCTCCTCTTGGCTCTCTGTGGGGAGCACATACAGCGTGCAGATCGGATCGTCGAGTTCGTTGGTCACCTCCAGGGAGGCCTGCACCACCTCCTGCGGATCCTCGACCCGGGAGATGAGCGTGAAACGGCTGGGCTCCTCGCCGTAGGACATCACTTTGACCGTGTACGTCCCGGCCGGCGCATCGGCCTGACTCACAATTTCGTTGGCTCCCAGGGCCGAGCTGGTCTGATAGATCTGGCTGTTGCCGCGCTCGTCCATCAATTCCAAGTTGAGGTCCAGATCGGCCGCCCCATCCCCCACCAGGAGCACGGTGACGAAGGATCC
Source organism: uncultured Caldilineaceae bacterium (assembly GCA_964416395.1). Classification (GTDB taxonomy): domain Bacteria; phylum Chloroflexota; class Anaerolineae; order Caldilineales; family Caldilineaceae; genus S144-5. The sequence goes on from CAYQEB010000011.1 coordinate 1,955, forward strand.
CGCCTCCTCTACCGGAAACGCGAAGAATTGGGTCTCCTTCGGCTCAACCTCGCCTCGACGCACGTCGTTGGCCTCCAGCGTGGGGGGCGGGCCCTCGTCCATGTAGATGACCCGGTAGCTTGTAGGAGCGCCGTCGTTGTGCACCGCCATATAGTAGGTCCCGTCCACCGGCGCCAGGAAGACCGCCTCCTGCACCGGCGAGGCCAGGAAGCCGCCGGACGAAACCAGCATCTGCGCTTGGGGCTGCAGGCCCGCCTCGAACCAGAGGGCCGCCTCCTCGTCGTCGCTAAGAACCTGCACGCGGATCAGGTGGCCGCCGGTCGCTTCGAACTGGTAATAGCGCACCTCGTCCTGGCCGATCTCCTCCTCCAGGTAGGTGTCCGCCTCCAGGGAGATGGGCGGGACCCCCTCTTCACCGCTGATCTCGATGGTGAACGGCGTCTCCACCCCCATGTTCGAAGCGCGCTTCACGATGATCAGGTAGCGTCCAGGAGCCATCCTTTCCAGGGACACCTCTTCAAAGGGGGTGTCTATCGCCCAACTGGAAGCGTCCACCGAAGGATCCACCAGCGCGTCGGCTACGGTCAGGTCCAGATCTACCTCTGCATCATCCCAGGTGAGGGCGACCTGCACGTTCTCGTAGAAGGCGTCCAGTTCCAACGTGTAGATCCAGCGACTCGCGCTCCCGGGCAGGACACCGTCGATGGTGTCGCCGATCCGATACTCGGTGGGTGAGGGGCCCAAGAGCACCATCCCGATCACCGAGGCCTCCCCGGCCAAAGGCTCCACAGTCACCGTGAACCGGCCGCCGTCTGTCCAGAAGACGGCCATGGCCATATCGGCGGGGTTCTGGTAGTTGCTCGCAGAGGTGAACACATCGTCGTCGCCCTCCACGGTGATGGAGACCGGCTGTTCCCCCTCGTCCGGCGCCGCCATGACGAACACCGGCAGTGGCGAGGGGGATTCTGGAACCTCCAGGATCCCATAGCGGGCGTCGCGCATGTTGTTCAGAAGCACGGCGCCACCCAGCTGCATCCGGCCTGGATCGTCCTGGCGGCGTCCCATGGATCCGATCATCCCCATCAGGGCGAAGCCGGTCGCGCCTCCCTCGTCGGAGGAGATGGTCAACAGGTAGTCCCCTGCGGTCAGGTCCAAGGGGGCTTGGTCCAAGGCGGCCAGCCCATCCTCGGCGATGACGTTGCCCTCCAGATCCGCCATCGTCACCTGGAAGGCGTCGGAGCCGCCCTCGAGCACGGTCAGGAAGTAGAGGCCATCCTGGGGCGTTGTGATCCGGTAGGTGACCGCCTCTCCTGCCGCCAGATCCACTTGGGCCATTTGGCCCAACAGCAGGGGGATCTCTGCCTGGGCCGCCGCCGGCAACGCCCTCGGAAGGCTGGCCAGAACCAGCGCCAGCACCAGGATCAGGCGGCGGATCGGGGGAAGTGTTCGATTGTACATGACTGCACCTCCTTTGAGCGATGTTGGATTGTCTGTAACAGCCGAGTGCATGTCTCTTCTGTCCATCTACGCCGGATCTGGTCGATCTTTCGCGGAGCCGATCGCCAGATAGGCGGCTCACCTGCAAGCCTATCTGGCAGGCGTCTCAGAAATGTCTCCAGGGGAGAGGGCAGGGCCCTCCCTTCTGCAATCAGCCCACGGTTTCCTCGTCCGCCTGGCCAAAGTGGGCTGCTGCCCAGGTGGATGCTGCGCTTAGAGGTCAATTGGGCCTGTGCTATAATGAGGGCATCACACGCCTGCCCAGGCGCCCGCTTGGACCCACCGCCCCAGAGGATCCTGGCTCGACCCTGCGGATGCTCCACCCACCCCCCAGACCAACGGAGACAGCCCATGAAACTGTCTGATTTCCCCCGCCCACCGGACGACAACGGCCGGGGCGTCCACTGGTCTGCCCTGATCTACCACCCCAAAGGGCGGGACCTGGATTTCTGGCTCGACGAGCTCCAGGCCATGCAGATCAAGTGGGTCAAGCTCCTGGACGATGGCGGCGGCTCCTCCCTGGAGCTCTGCCAGCGCCTGCTGGACAGGGGGATCATGCCGGTGGTGCGCCTCTACCGGGAGCGCCCCAACCCGGGCCACATCGGCGGCCGGGAGGTCGACGGCCTGCGCCAGCTGATCCGAGCCGGGGTCCGCTACTTCGAGACCAACAACGAGCCCGATCTGCCCGCGGAGTGGCAGAACAACCAGCGGCCACCCAACTGGTTGGATATCGTGACGGACAATTTCATCATCGACGCCGACATCGTTCTCAACGAGGGTGGGCTCCTGGGCGCCCCCGCCATGGGGCCCGGCGGCAAGGAGAATCTGGTCCAGAAGGTGGTGGAGCGGGGACGCAAGGACCTCTTCGAGAACGGCTGTTGGGTCGCCATCCACAACTACACCCTGAACCACCCCCTGGACTACCCGGACGACGATGTGAACCAGAAGGGCACTCCCCTGACCCAGGAGGAGTACGACCGCTTCGGTCCCTGGGCCTGGGACAACCGCCCTCTGGAGCTCATCAACCAGTGGCGAGCCCAGGACAAGAACCCCGGCCAGACCGTCTTCGACGATCCCAACTGCTTTCGGGCCTGGGAGGTGTGGGGCAAGCAGGTCCAGGACGCCCTGGGCTTCCCCGTGCCCATCATCAGCACAGAGGGCGGCCCGGTGGTGGGCTGGGGGGACGACCGCCGCTACCCCAAGGTCATCCCCTCCCAGCAGGCCGAGTGGCAGGTGGCCATCACCCAGTTCCTCCAGGAGGAGGCCCCCGAGTGGTACTTCACCTGCTGCACCTGGCTCCTGGCCAGCCGGGGCCTGGGGGACTGGAACCCCACCTGGGACCAGATGAGCTGGTACACCGACGCCTGGAACGAGCGCTTCGGCCTGGCCGGACAGCTGCCCGTGGTCCGGGCCCTGAAGGAGCTGCCCAGCGTGGTCCGCCCGGAGCTGCGCCGAGGCGGCGCCACCCTGCGCGGACGCCTGCTCCGGGCCGACACCGGCGCACCCCTCGCCGGCCTGGTCCTGACCCTGCAGCCCCTGGACGGCGGCTCTGGCCAGCCTTCTCTCCAGGTGACCACCGACGACCAGGGCCGCTTTCAGGTCGAGAACCTGCGGGCCGGGCGCTACCGGCTGCTCCTCTTCGGCGCGGAGCTGGGCCAGGTGGATCTGGCCCCTGAACAGTCCGCGGACGTCACCCTGGAGGCCCGCACCGGCCGGGTTAGCCGGATCCTCGGCCAGGTCGTGGATCCGTCCGGAGCGCCTCAGCCCGGCCTGACCGTCACCCTGCACGAGGCGGCCCCGCCCCTGCTGGTGGCCGCCGCTCAGACCGACGACCAGGGCCAGTTCGTCTTCCCGGACCTGGGGCCTGGGGAGTGGCTGCTGCGGGTGGCGCCGGGCACGGAACAGGCCACCGAGCGCTCGGGCGTGGTCACCGACGGCTGGAGCGACACCCGCCAGGATGTGACTGTGCCGCCCCCGCCTGGCCTCATCTACCGGGTCACCGAGGTCACCCTCCTCTCCCCGGAAGAGACGGGCAACGCCAACCTGATCTTCGGCCAGATCTTCGACCAGAACGGGGAGCCCATGAACGGGGTCACCGTGCGCATGCGCTGGACCGGCGCGGCCCCAGACACCCGCTTCCCCACGGTGAAGAGCGGCCAGGATCCCTTCAAACCGCCGGGCTACTACGAGTTCCTGCACACGCCGGGGGTCTTCATGGTGGACGTGGTGGACCCGGAGGTGGAGAGCCAGGTGGCGGAGAACCTGGTCACCGCGGACATGCCCGACCGCTCCCGGCCCATCAGCTACCGGGTCAACTTCCAGCTCCAGCCCAAGCGCACCCAGCTGGCCCAGAGCCAGATCCAGGGCCAGATCCTGGGCGGGCTGGCGGACACCCCTGTCACTCTCCTGGGGCCGGGAGAACCCCAGCTGGCCCGGCTGGACTCGGAGGGGCGCTTCCAGTTCACGGATCTGCCCCCGGGCATCTACCAGCTTAGCCTGGAGGGCGTGGGGATCATCGCCCAGGAGCTGGTCCTGGACGGCGTGAACAGCCTCTCCCTGGAGTTCCCCATGCTGGGGGAGATCCAGGGGCGAGTGCTCCCGCCTGGGGAGCCGGCTCGGGTCAGCCTCACCAGCCAGCGCTTCAGCATCCGCCGGGAGGCCACGCCCAACCCGGAGGGCGTCTACCGGTTCGCCAACCTGCCCCCGGACACCTACACTCTGGCCCTGGAAGGCAGCGGGCTGCCGCCCCAGAGCGTGGTCTGTGACGGCCTGCGCCCGGTCAGCGGACCCACCTTCGACCGGCTGCAGAGGCGCCACAGCGTCATCGCCGGGCAGCTTCAGGATCACCGGGGGCTGGGGGTGGCGGATCGGCTCATCCGCCTGGAGGGGCCGGTGGAGCAGGAGGCCCGGACCGACGACCAGGGCCGATTCCAGTTCCAGGGACTGCCGGCCGGGGAGTACGTGGTGCGGGTGGTCACCGCGCCGGGCGTTCGGGCCCAGGTCCGGGTGGATGGCCGGGAGCGGGCGGATGTGCTCCTGGAGCTGCCCATGCCCGCCGGGGACCGCATCCTGGAGCACTACCTCTTCATCGTGCCCGACACCCCGACCCTGAACCAGGCCCGGCTCCTCACCGCCCGGGAGTTCATCTTGGGCCACCAGCTCACCGTGGGCTTTCACCCTGGGGCCTGCCTCCAGGCCCAGCAGGTGACCATCATCGGCTCCCCGGATTCGGAGACGCTCCAGGCCCTGCAGGAGGCCAACATCCCCTTTCAGCAGCTGCCCGGGGATCTTTTCGAGCTGGCCGAGGCCCTGAGGAGGTTGTTATGAACCGTCTGGAGCGATTCGTGCGCTGGGTGACCGGGGAAACCGGGGAGCCTGGGAAGCCCCGTGCGACCGGTGGGGCCAGAGGGGCCAGGGGGATCAGGGAGAGCTTCGAGGAGGCGGCCTCAGCCCCTGGCCCGGCGGTCCTGGCCGGGAGCAGGACGGGGAACCCAGGCGAAGCGCGGCCGAGCGGCCTGCCTCCGGTGGAGAACGACGCCACGGCCTACGGCGTGGCCGTGGAGGAGGCCCAGGTGGCGCCGGGAGCCCGCTACTGGCGGGTGCGTCGGGTCCATCACCTGACGCCAGAGGAGAACGGCGGCCGGCACCACATCTTCATCGAGGCCCTGACCCCCGATGGCCAGCGAGCCTTCCAGAGCCAGGCTCGCATCACCTGGGAGGGGGGCGAGCAGACGGTGACCATCGACAAGCCCCTGGGCGAGCCTGGCGCCAATTTCCCCATGTGGAAGTGGCAGGTCTGCGCCGTGGAGATGCTGGGCCTGCCCAGCGACCGGGTGCGCAACCTGCACACGGCCCACCCGGATGAGCCCAATCCGGACGGTTCCCAGAGCGGGAACACCCTCTTCCACCACTCTTTCCTGGTGGAGTTCCAGGAGACGGTGGCTCCGGGCTTGGAGGCCGGCGCCATCCAGGGCCGGGTGAAGGGTGGGCAGGCGGGGGTGCGGGTGGAGCTGCTTCGAGGGGAGGCGATCCTGGCGGCCGTCATCGCGGACGAGGAGGGCCGTTTCGCCTTCCAGGATGTGCCTCCGGGAAGCTACACCCTCCACGCCGGCGGGACGAACCAGCCAGTCATCGTGGAGGCGGGCAAGACCACCGACGTGGTCCTGGCCTTGACCCCGCCCCGGGACAGCATCATCGAGGGGACGGTGCGCAACGGTGAGGGGCTGATCCTGCGCCTGGTCCAGGAGGGGAAGGTGCTGGTGGAAGGGCCCCTCGGGGCCAGCGGGGCCTTTCGTTTGAAGGGGCTGGGGCCGGGCGACTACTTTGTCCAGGTGCTGCGGCCCGGGGAGACGGATCCTGTGGCCATGGCCGGCCCCATCTCCGTGGACGGGAGCAACCGGCGCCAGGTGGATCTGACCGCGCCCGCCCCGCCCCCGTCGCCCGGCCAGGAGCACATCTCCCCCCTGGTCCACTACCTGCTCTTCCCGCCCGGGGATCGACCCGAGAGCCAGGTGCTCCTGACCCTCCTGGCCCCGGTCATCGCCGAGCAGGGGCTGGCCTTTGGGTTTCAGCCTCAGGAGGCCGCCCAGGCCCAGGAGGTCACCCTGGTGGGTGGCCCGGAGCTGATCCCGGCCGCGGTGGAGGAGGAGCTGCGCCAGGCTGGCGTCTCGGTGCGGCGGCTGAGCGGCTCCCCGGAGGAGATCCTGGCAGGCATGGACTGGTAGACGCCATGAGCACCACGAGTCGGCTTCCTTACTTCGTCTCCTACAACGGCGCCCTGCTCCTGCCCGAGGATGCCACCATCTCGGTGCGCAGCCCCACCCTCTTTGGCGCCTACGGCGTCTACGAGAGCATTCAGCTCTGGAACGGCCATTTCTTCCACTTGACGGATCACCTGGCCCGGCTGGAGGAGTCCGCCGCCCTCATCGAGCTGCCCCTGGCCGGGGACCAGGCCACGGTGGCCCGGTGGATCCTGGAGCTGCACGAGGCCCTGGAGGAGGCCCTCCCCCCTCAGGAGGTGGCCCGAGGCATGGTGCGTCTCTTTGCCCTGCTGGAGAACGGCGACGAGACCTGTCCCGCCACCTTCATCTGGCTGGAGCCGCCCCGGATCCTGCCGCCCCAGGCCTACGAGCAGGGGGTGGGCGCGGTCACCTACCGAGGAGAGCGGGCCATTCCCCGCTCCAAGTCCTTGAACATGCTGGTCAACACCCTGGCGCGCAAACGGGCCCGGCAGGCCGGGGAGCACGAGGGTCTGTTGGTGGATCGAGATGGCCACGTCCGGGAGGGGTCCAGCAGCAACTTCTTCGCGGTCCAGGACGAGACCCTGCTGCTGCCTCCGGCGGGGGATGTCCTGGATGGGGTGACCCAGCAGATCGTCCTGAAGCTGGCGGAGCAGGCGGGGATCCCGGTGGAGCGGCGCCCCCTGCCCCTGGCCGAGCGGGGCCGCTGGGAGGAAGCCTTCCTCACCAGCACCAGCCGCCACGTCCTGCCCCTGGTCCGCCTGGACGGCCGGCCTATCGCCGCGGGGCGTCCAGGGCCCATCACCCAGGAGCTGCATCGACGCTTCGAGGCATATTTTGCCCGGGCGGTGGCGGGCTCGGGTAGTGGCGGTGGTTGAAGGAAGCCGATCCGCGGGCGTGTTGGTGGGTGGATCGGGGTTGGCGGCTCGGTTCCCTTGGCGCCGGAGGGTTGGCCGGCTGTCAGCCGCCGTGTCATCCGTTTTCCCCAGGGCCGTGCTCCACAGAGACATCCACCCGGAAATGGCTGCGCAGCTCCTTGACCAGCCGCTCGCTCACGGTGCAGGGATCGTTGGGGAAGGCCAGGCGCACCCGCTCTCCGTTGGACTCCACCACCAGGACGAAACGATCCCGGCCTTTGGGGTTGCGCACCCGGTCCACGATCTCCTTGAGCCGGTACTTGTCCCGTTCCAGGTCCCCGGTGCGGGTGAAGGTGATGCGCAGCACCTGGGGATGGCGACGTCCGTTGGACGGGCTGGGGCGGCTGGGTGACTGGGCCGGCGGGCTGGGGGTTTGGACGACTCCAGCAGGGTCCGCGGTCTTCTGTCGCCCTTTTCCTGGCTCCTCGGACGCGTCTTCCACCTTCTGACCCCCAACTGCCGTCTTCTGGCCCTCAACTTCCACTTTCGGAGCCCCAGCTTCCACCTTTTCGGCACCCTCTTCCGCCTTTTGCCCACCGTTCACCTCGCTCGCATCCTGGTACTCCGCCATCATCCAGGAGGGCATCTCGTCCAGGAAGGGATTGCCCTCCTCGGGGGGCAGCTCCTCTCCGAGGGGGGCGGCCAGGGTGTCGGGGCCGGTGGCGCCCTGGGCCTGGATGGGCGTGTACTCGGTGGCGGGCTCGTGGATGCGCTGGCCGTTGAAGGTGGGCATGTCGATGAGCTTCTCCTGGTAGGGGTTGGGGGCGCCCACGTCCTGGGCGATCTCCACGTGCTTCTTGATCTCGTCGGCCAGCACGCTGGTGCGGCCGTTCCGGCTCTGGGCCTTGCCCTTCACCAGGATGATGTTGTCCGGCTCCAGCAGTTTCTGGTGCTCTGCGTAGGCCCGGGGGAAGACCACCACCTCGCACTGGCCCATCAGGTCCTCCAGCTGGACGAAGGCCATGCGGTCGCCCTTCTTGGTGACGGTGGTGCGCACACCGGCGATCATCCCGGCCATGGTCACGTTCTGGCCGTCGTGCTCCTCCCCCAGCTCCGCGCAGGAGCAGGTGACGATCTGGGAGAGGTCCACGTTCAGCTGCTGGAGGGGGTGGCTGCTGGCGTAGACGCCCAGGAGCTCCTTCTCCCACTGGAGCCGCTCCCGGCCTTTGGTCTCCTCCATCTCCGGCAGGCGGATGGGCGCGGCCTGGGGCTGGCCCGCGTCCCCCATCAGGTCGAACATGGAGAGCTGGCCGCTCTCTCGGGCGCTGTGGGTGGCCGCGGAACGGGCCATGAGCTGGTCCAACACCGCCAGGAGCTGACTGCGCTTGCCGAAGCGGTCCAGGGCCCCCACCTTGATCAGGCACTCCAGGGCCCGCTTGTTCACCTTGCGCAGGTCCACCCGGTCGCAGAAATCGTCCAGGCTGGTGAAGGGGCCTCCCTCCGCCCGGGCCTCCAGGATCACCTTGACCGGCCCCTCGCCCACGTTCTTCACCGCGGCCATGCCGAAGCGGATGGCGCTGCCCGGGGGCACAGGGAACTCGTAGCCCAGGTTCGGATCCCGGGTGGCGGCCTGGAGCCCTTCGTCCTGGGGGATGCTCTGGATCTCGAAGTCCAGCCCGCTGTAGTTCACGTCCGGCGGCAGCACCTGGATGCCCATGCGCCGGGACTCGTTGATGAAGTTGACCACCTTCTCTGTCTTGTCCCGCTCCACCAGGAGGAGGGCGGCCATGTACTCCACCGGGTAGTGGGCCTTCAGGTAGGCGGTCTGCACGGTGATCACCGCGTAGTCCGCGGCGTGGGCCTTGTTGAAGCCGTAGCGGGCGAAGAACTCGATGTCCGCGTAGATGGCCGCGGCCGTCTCCCTGGGGATGCCGTTCTTCACGCAGCCCTTGATGAAGATGTTCTTGTGCCGCTCGATCTCCTTGGCCTTCTTCTTGCCCACGGCCCGGCGCACCAGATCCGCCTCCCCTGGGGTGTAGCCGGCCAGTTGGCTCAGGATCTGGATGATCTGCTCCTGGTAGACGATGATGCCGTAGGTCTCGGCCAGGATGGGCTCCAGGGCCGGGTGCTTGAACTCCACCTCCTCTTCGCCGTGCATGCGGCGGATGAAGTTGGGGATGTACTCCAGGGGGCCGGGCCGGTAGAGGGAGATGGTGGCCACGATGTGCTCGAAAGCCGTGGGCTGCATCTCCGTGAGCACCCGGCGCATGCCCTGGGACTCCACCTGGAAGACGCCGCTGGTCTCGCCGCTGGAGAGGAGCCGGAAGGCCTCCCGGGCCTCCTCGCCCTCGAAGGGGATGTTGTCCAGACGCAGCTCCACGCCGTGGTGCTCCTGGATCAGCCGGGTGGCCTCCCGCATGACGGTCAGGGTGCTCAGGCCCAGGAAGTCCACCTTCAGCAGGCCGATGGACTCCAGAATGGGGAACTCGTACTGGGTGACCGTCTCGGTGATGGTGTTCTTGTTGCCCCGCATCAGAGGGGTGTAGTGGGTCAGCTCCCGGTCGGCCACGATGACCGCGGCCGCGTGGACGCTGGAGTGGCGGGCCACCCCTTCCAGCTGCATGGAGGCGTCCAGGAGCTCCCGGACCCAGGGCTCCCGCTCGTAGAGCTGGACCAGCTCCGGGTTGTAGAACTCGTTCCCTTCGGTGAGCACGCCCCGGATGGTCACCGGCTTGCCAGGGATGGCTGGGATCATCTTGGCGATGCGATCCACCTGGTCCAGGCTGATGTCCTGGGCCCGGCCCACGTCCCGGACGGCGGCTCGGGCCTTCATGCGGCCGAAGGTGACGATCTGGGCCACCTGGTCGCTGCCGTACTTCTCCACGGTGTAGCGGATCATCTCCTCCCGCTGGTCGTCCGGGAAGTCCAGGTCGAAGTCGGGCATGTTCACCCGGCCCGGGTTCAGAAAGCGTTCGAAGATGAGGTTGTTCTTCAGCGGGTCCAGGCCGGTGATGCCCAGGCAGTAGGCCACCAGGGAGCCGGCGCCGGAGCCCCGCACGTTCCACCAGATCCCCTTGTTCCGGGCGAAATTGCACAGATCCGCCACAATGAGGAAGTAGACGTCGAAGCCCATCTGGTTGATGATGCTCAGCTCCCGCTCCTTGCGCTCCTGGATGGCCGGGTCGCTGGCCCGTTCGCCGTAGAGGCGCTGCAGGCCCTGCTCCGTCAGGTGGCGCAGGTAGCTGGCGTAGGTGAACCCCTCGGGGATGGGCAGGTCGGGCAGATGGTAGGTGGGATCCTCCAGGTCCACCTGGCACATCTCCGCGATGCGCAGGGAGTTGTCGAAGGCGCTGGCCGGCAGGTCGATGAAAGGGCGGAAGGTCTCTTCCAGCTGCTGGCGGCTCTTCAGGAAGTAGCTGCCGTCGCTCATGCGCATGCGTTTCTCGTCGCTGACTCGAGCGCCGGTCTGCACGCAGAGGAGGATGTCGTGGGGGGAGCTGTCCTCCTCCCGCACGTAGTGGACGTCGTTGGTGACCAGCAGCTGGAGGCCGAACTTGCTGGCCCAGGGGACCAGCACCTTGTTCACCTGCACCAGCTCGGGGATGTGGTGCTCCTGGAGCTCGATGAAGAAGTTCTCCTTGCCGAAGATCTCCACGTACCAGCCCAGGCGCTCGTAGGCCTCCTTCTCCTTGCCCTGCATGAGCAGCTGGGGCACCTCCGCGCCCAGGCAACCGGTGGTGGCGATGAGCCCCTCCGCGTGCCGGGCCAGGAAGTCGTGGTCCACCCGAGGTTTGTAGTAGTAGCCGTTCAGGTGGCTGGCGCTGACGAGCTTGAGCAGGTTGCGGTAGCCGGTCATGTCCTTGGCCAGGAGAAGCAGGTGGTAGTTCTCCCGGTCGAACTGGGCGTCCCGACCGTCCATGGGGCGGCCCCAGACCGTCTGGTAGGCCTCCACGCCGATGATGGGCTTGATCTCCGCCTGCTTGGCCGCGCGGAAGAACTCGACGGCCCCGTGCATGGCCCCGTGATCCGTCAGGGCCAGGGCGGGCTGCCCCAGGCGTTTGGCCTCGGAGACCAGATCCTTCACCCGGCCCAGGCCGTCCAGGAGAGAGTATTCGGAGTGGGTGTGGAGGTGGACGAAATCGTTCGCCATGACAGGCCCTCGGCGTGGAGCCATCCGGTACAGACCGGCTCGGTCCAGGATGCAGGAAAAGGCTCGCGATGCAGGAAGAATTGTCGAAAAACGTCTGCGAGGTGGAAGAGGTCAGCGGCGATGCGCTGTTGTCCATACTATACATCGAGGCGCGGAGAACCTCAAAACCCGGCGCGAGTTTGGAACGTGTCTTACAATTTCGCGTCAGGCCTGTTTGACGAAGCGGCCATTGTAGCGTATAGTAGCCGGTGCAGGCAGCGCAATCGCTCTGTTTCGGACCCCATTCCTCGTGGATGAACCGCTCAGACTTGCCAGGTCTGGGCGGTTTCGACTTTTGCAGGATTTGCAGAAAGGAAGTATCCCAAATGGCAGAAAACAAGAAGGCAGAAGAGAGCAAGGCAGAAGAGAGCAAGAAGGTGGAGAAGGACAGTGTGGTCAGCCTGGACTACACCCTGACCCTGGAGGACGGCCAGGTGGTGGACACGTCCGAAGGCCGGGAGCCCCTGGACTACCTCCACGGCCATGGCCAGCTCATCGCCGGCCTGGAGAAAGAGCTCCAGGGCATGGAAGTGGGCGAAGAGAAGAACGTCACCGTGGCCCCGGGCGAGGGCTATGGCGAACGGGATCCCAACGCAGTGGAGGTGGTGCCCCTGGACATCTTCCCCCCGGACATGGAGCTCACCCCAGGCATGGGCATCCAGCTCCAGGACGGTCAGGGCCAGGTCTTCCAGGCCTACGTGGTGGAGGTGCGCCCCGATGGAGTGGTCCTGGATTTCAACCACCCTCTGGCGGGCAAGACCCTCCATTTCAACGTGAAGGTGGTGGGTGTGCGCCCGGCCACCGAGGAGGAGCTGGCCCACGGCCACGCCCACTCCGGCGGCCACCAGCACTAGCCGACATCGCCCTCCCCAGGACGCGCGAACAGATCGAAGAGGACCCGACCGCTTGGCCGGGTCCTCTTCGCGTCTAGGGCCCCTGGGGATCGGCGCCCATGGGCGTGCTCGGGCTACTTGGCGCCCAGCTGCCCTCGCATCTCCCCGGCAGGATTGGCCGCGGTGTGCACGTTCACGTAGAGGCGACCGCTGCGCAGGGCCTTGGCAAAGGCGGCGAAATCACCCGCAAAGGGACCCACCAGGTCCGCTTCGCTGATGACCCCTTCCGCCAGCAGACCGTTCACCGGGCCGGTGGGGTTGGACGGTCCGTAGAGGAAGGCCACCACCGGGCCGTTCTCGCTGGGCAGGCCGTAGTGGATGTGGGCCTGGACCACGCCGTGGATGCCGTGGGCCTGGAGTCGGTACTTGGCCAGGTTGCCGTCCTCCAGCTTCACCTTGGCCTTGCCCACCGCGCCGGTGAGGACCGGGGGCGCCTCGCCGATGCCGGTGAGGACGGCCTTGAACTTGGTGGCGTGCTCGTCCGTGCGGGTGATGGTCACCTTGGCCACCGGGCCGAACCAGCCGTGCTGGCTGGGGGAGAGATCCCCGTTGCCCATGATGCCGGGATGCCGGCGGATGCGCTGATGGGGCATGCTGTCCACCGCGGCGTCCTCGTTGCCGTTGGGATCACCGGCCAGGGGGGCCGGCCCCAGCGCGCTGCAGGGGTCCACGATGTCCGCACTCCGCTCCGTATTCTGCTCTGTGCCGGCGTCGTAGCCCTTGGCCAGGTAGATGCGGGAGCCCTTTCGGGGTAGGCGCACCGAATCCAGCCCGACGAAGCCGTCGTTGGTGCAGATGAGCATGGCGGCGAAGGAGAAGCGGTCCCTGGGCCGGGCGCTGATGGCGAAGGTCACCGCGTCGGTGAAGTTGGCCACCGTCTGGCCGCTGGGGGTCAGGGGCATGCCCACGTCCACCGCCTGGGTCACCTTGTTCGAGTTGTTGAAGCGGTCGAACATGGGGGTCTGGTTGCCGTCCTCGGCGATGGCCTCGAGGCCCGCGGAGGCCATCGCCCCCACCCGGAACATGCGAATGCCTCGCCGGTGAGTGGCGGCCACAGGCGGCGACAGGGGTTGCCCGCCTGTCAGGTTTTGGATGGTCACCAGGTAGGTGACCGTCTCAGGGGAACTGTCTGCGTAGACGGCGACGTTGCTCAGCAACATCAGCAGCACGAAGGCGACAACGGACACCTTGCGAAGACGACGGTATTGCACTCTCATCTCTACCCTCCTGGTCGGTCTGCATGGGCAGGCTTGCCCTGGAACACATGGTGTGAGTCGGCGCGGCTATGGAGCCGCTTCCCCATGCTAGGCAGCAAAGCTTGCCGATTTCTCTTGAAAGTGTTACAGGAAGGTTACGTGGGGTGCGGAAAGGGTGGGAAAACGGTGGAAAAGGGTGGGGCAGTGGCTGGGGGAGGCCAACGGGGCGCGAGCCAGGGGACGGCTACGGCTGCTGGCGTTGGAGGAGCTCGATGAGCAGGCCGTGGGCGGCCTTGGGATGGACGAAGGCCACCAGCCCGTGGACGCCCTGCCGAGGCGTCTCGTCGATGAGCTGCAGCCCCTGGCCTCGGAGCTGAGCCAAGGCCGCGTGGATGTCCGCCACCTGGAAGCAGACGTGGTGAGGGCCCTCCCCTCGCCGGCCCAGGAAGCGAGCCACGCCGCTCTCCGGGTCCGTGGGCGCGATGAGCTCCAGGGTGCTGTTCCCCGCGTCCAGGAAGGCGGCCTCCACCTTCTGCTCCGGGATGAACAGCCGCTCCAGCAGGGGGAAGCCCAGCAGACCCCGGTAGGTGGCCAGGGCCCGGTCTATGTCCTGGACCACCAGGCCCACGTGGTCGATGCGCTGAAACATGCCTGCTCCTTCTCGCTGGTGGGGATGACTCATTCGAGCTCCTCGTCCGGATAGACCCGCCAGCCCAGGGCCTCGGGCTCCTCCTCCGCGATGGCCTCCAGGGGCATCTTCATGAACTTGCCCCGGGCGCTCACCGCCACCGTGCCGTCGGGCAGGTAGATCTCCCCGCTGCCCTGAAAGAGCCGTCTCCCCTCCTTGGTGATCCGCCCCCGGGCTGTGAGCTCCACCCCCAGGGGCGCGGGCCGGTGAAAGCGCACCTCCAGGGCTGCGGTCACGCCCCAGGTTGTCGGCGCGCCCTCCACACCGTAGTTGATGGCCCGGCCCATGGTCTCGTCCAGGATGCCGGTGAGGACGCCGCCGTGCATGCGGCCTGGGTAGCCCTGGTGGATGGGCTGGCCGGTGAAACGGGCCAGGATCTCCGGCGCCCCGGACTCGTCCACCGTCTCGTAGAAACGGACGTGGACCCCGGCCACGTTCTCCACGCCGCAGATGAAGCAGCAGCGGCTGTTGGGCTGTTTGGGCAACGTCGGCTGTCTGGATCCCATGGCCTTCACACCCAGCTTTCCGGTTGGTACTCGCCGAAGACCTCCCGCAGGACGCCGCAGATCTCGCCGATGGTGGCGTAGGCCTCCACCGCCTCCACGAAGAGAGGCATGAGGGGGGCGTCCGGGCTCTCCGCGGCCTGACGGATGCGGGCCAGGATCGCCTGCACCTGCTGGCTGTCCCGGCTGGCCCGCAGGGCGCGTAGCCGCTCGATCTGCTCGGCCTGGACCCGCTCGTCCACCCGCAACAGCTCCTCCAGCGGCGGCTCGTCGGTGACGAAGCGGTTGACGCCCACCACCACCTGATCCCCGGCCTCGATGGCCCGCTGGGTCCGGTAGGCCGCCTCATGGATCTCCCGCTGGACAAAGCCCTCCTCCACCGCCCGCAGCGCTCCGCCCAGCTCGTCGATGCGCCGGATGTAGGCCTCCGCCTGCTCCTGGATCTGGTCCGTGAGCCACTCGATGTAGTAGGAGCCCCCCAGCGGATCCACCGTGTCCCCCACGCCGCTCTCGTAGGCCAGGATCTGCTGGGTGCGCAGGGCCACCTCCACCGCGTGCTCCGAGGGCAGGGCCAGGGCCTCGTCCTTGGAGTTGGTGTGCAGGCTCTGGGTGCCCCCCAGCACTGCGGCCAGGGCCTGGACCGTCACCCGCACGATGTTGTTGTCCGTCTGCTGAGCGGTCAGGGTGCTGCCCCCGGTCTGGGTGTGGAAGCGCAGGCGCCAGCTGCGGGGATCCTGGGCCTGGAAGCGTTCCCGCATGATCTGAGCCCAGAGCCGGCGAGCGGCCCGGAACTTGGCGATCTCCTCCAGGAAGTTGTTGTGGGCGTTGAAGAAGAAGCTGAGCTGACGGCCGAACTGGTCCACGTCCAGGCCGGCCTGGATGGCCTGCTGCACGTACTCGATGGCGTTGGCCAGGGTGAAGGCCACCTCCTGGACCGCGGTGCAGCCAGCCTCGCGCATGTGGTAGCCGCTGATGGAGATGGTGTTCCAGTGGGGCAGGTGGTCCGCGCAGTAGCGGAAGAGGTCCGTGATCAGCCGCATGGAGGGTTGGGGTGGGAAGATGTAGGTGCCCCGGGCGATGTACTCCTTCAGGATGTCGTTCTGGACCGTGCCCCGAAGCTGGCTGGGTTCCACGCCCTGCTTCCTGGCCACCGCGATGACCATGGCCAGCAGGATGGCCGCCGGCGCGTTGATGGTCATGCTGATGCTCACCCGGTCCAGGGGGATGCCCTCCAGCAGGGTCTCCATGTCCTGGAGGCTGCTGATGGAGACCCCCACCTTGCCCACCTCCCCCTGGGCCAGGGGATGGTCCGCGTCGTAGCCGATCTGGGTAGGCAGGTCGAAGGCCACGGAGAGGCCCGTCTGTCCCTGTTGGATCAGGTAGTGGTAGCGGCGGTTGCTCTCCGCGGCCGTGCCGAAGCCGGCGTACTGGCGCATGGTCCAGAACCGACCTCGGTACATGTTGGGCTGCACGCCACGGGTGAAGGGGTACTCGCCGGGGAAGCCCAGGCGTTGGACGTAGATGGCGGCTTCCGGTTCGCTGGCCACACCGGGCCACTCCAGAGGGGTGTAGAGGGGAGCGACCTGAATGTCCGGGCTGCTGGTGGTGAAGCGGGGTTTGCGTTCGGGGAAGCGACGCAGCAGGGGGGCCAGGATCTGTTTGCGCCAGCGTTCTTTCAACCGGGCCAGCATCCCGTTGTTTTCAGGCGCCTTGTTCCCCATAGGAGAATCCTCGTTCCTGCAGGTAGTTTTGCGCCGCCACGACGAATTGACGGGCGGATTTCAGCCTGTGTTGGGCCACCTCTTCACCGGGGATGTACTGCATGTCGTAGTCGGCGCTTTCTCGCTCTTGCCGTAGCAGGGCGAAGGTCTTCCCCAACTCCACGTTCAACTCCCCTGGCTTGATCAGGAACTCGTTCAGGGCCGCTTGGACACCGCTGTGGCGAGATCGTTCAATGCCTTTCGTCAGCAACATGGCCGAAGCGGCGTAAAAGACGGCGTAGTAGCAGTTCGAGATGCCGGGAAGAAGCATGCCTGACTGGATCAACAGTTCGCTGGCGCGCAGGTATTCGTTGCTATGTTCCATGTAGAGCCGGATCATGTCCCGGTGGGCAGAGGCCACAGCACCAACCCTTCCTGCTGAATGTCTCGCCAGAGCAGAGAATTCCAACGACGGTGAGCCTGCGCCCTTTTACGATCGAATAATATGGGGGAGAGGACGCAGCCATGCTTCAAACTGTATCGATATCCCAGAAGCACCAATTCGTCTTTGAGTTGCCAGTGCAGGGGCTGTCTCGACACAATCCAGATGTCCACATCCGATTCGAACCGTTCACCAGGGCGCACAGCCGAGCCGAACAGGACGATCTCTTGAACGAGATGGCCGTAGTGTTCCAGGAGATGGGTTGCGAAATCCAGGACAGCAGCTCGTTCGTTTTCGGATAGATTGGCCTGAATCAAGAGCGACGTTAAACGCCGCCGTCGCTCCGCTGTCTGTTGCGGGCTGGTCACTTGGATGCCCGGCTCATGCGTGGCATTCATGCGCTCTCCCCTCACATCTCGCTGCGGCCGGCCAGGGCGTTGCTCAAGGTCACCTCGTCCGCGTACTCCAGGTCCCCCCCGGTGGGCAGACCCCGGGCCAGCCGGGTCACCCGCACGCCCAGGGGCTTCAGGAGCTGGGCCAGGTACATGGCCGTGGCCTCTCCTTCCAGATTGGGGTTGGTGGCCAGCACCACCTCCCGGATGGGCAGACGCTCCTCGCTGCTGGCCGCCTCGTGGATGCGGTGGAGCAGCTCCCGGATCTTCAGCTCGTCCGGGCCCACTCCCTCCATGGGCGAGATGGCCCCGTGGAGCACGTGGTAGACCCCGTGGAAGGCCCGGGTGCGCTCCACCGCCTGCACGTCCAGGGGCTCCTCCACCACGCAGATCAGGCTCTGATCCCGCTGGGGATCCTGGCAGATGGCGCAAGGATCCTGGTCCGCGATGTTGTGGCAGACGCTGCAGAAGAGGGTGCGCTCCTTCAACTCCTGGAGGGCCTGAGCCAGGTTCAGGGCGATCTCCGGATCGCTGCGCAGGAGGAAGTAGGCCAGGCGGCTGGCCGTCTTGGGACCGATGCCAGGCAGGCGGCTGAAGGCTTCGATGAGGTTGGTGACCGGCTGTGCCAATGGCTGCATAGGACGGTTTGGGAATCTCCGAACATCTCGGGAGAGGGCGTCGCTACCCTCAGAGGGGCAGGTCCAGGCCGCCGGTCAGGCCCTCCATGCGCTCATCGGCCAGGGCCTTGCTTTTCGCTACCGCGTCCTGGATGGCGGCCATGATCAGGTCCTGGAGCATTTCCACGTCCTCCGGATCCACCACCTCCGGATCCAGGGTGATGGAGAGGATCTCCTGCTGGCCGTTCACCACCACCTTGACCATGCCGCCCCCGGCGCTGCCCTCGATCTCCTCCTGGGCCAGCTCTTCCTGGACCCGCTCCAGTTCTTCCTGCATTTTGGCTACCTGGGCCATCAGATTGCCCTGGCCCATGCCGCCGGGCATGCCACCGCCGCGCGCCAGACCGCGTCGCGGCATGCCGCCTCCCCCAGCCGGAGGTGGAACCACTCGCTTCACCTTGCGTTTGCGTTTCTTCGCCATGTTGCGTTGCTCCTTGTTCGCTGCCTGTTCGCTGCCTGTTCGCCGCCTATTCGTTTCTCGTCCATTCCTGCCGTGCAGTGGAAAATTGTGGGCGAATCCCCCTCACAGCGGGATGGGACTAGGTCTCGTTCCCCTTGCTCTCCGGGTTCTCCCCCTGCGCGCCCTGGGCATGGGACCCTTCCACCAGCTCCGCGCCCAGCTCCCCCAGGGCGAACTCGATAAGGGGATCCGGCCCGTCGTGGATCTCTTCCCGGACCCCAGCCAGGGCCTGGGCTGGCAGCTGGGCCCGGTCCCCGTCCTGGCACTCCAGGCGGATGGGCCGCCCCAGGAACCGGGAGAGGAGTTTGGACACCTGGGCCCGGGTCTCCGGCTGGGCGATCATCTTGCGGGCAAACTGATTCTTCCCGAAGGCCAGGACCACCATGTCGCCCCCCACAGCCACGTCCCGCATGGAGCGCAGGGCCGCCTGCACCTTCAGGCCGCACTCCTCCCGGGCCGCAGCCAGGAAGCGCTGCCAGTCGTCCCGCAACCGCTGGACCGCGGCGTGGTCCAGCGGCGGAGGCTCGCCCGCCGCCCCGCCGCCCTCCTGGGGGGACGGTTCGGTCGCAGAGGGCTGGGCTGGGGAGGGCTTGACCGGGGAGGGCTGGGCCACAGGGGCGCTGGACGGCGTGGCCTTGGCCGCGGACGCCCGAGGCTGGGGGGGCGGGGCCGCCTCGGTGGCCAGGGCCTGCTCCAGCCTGGGCTCCCCCTGCACGGCCTCGATGAGGGCCAGCTCCAGGGGCAGCTGGGGTTGATGCCCCCCCTTCAGCTCCTGGGCTGCCTGGCTGAAGCGCTTGATGGCGGCCAGGATGCGGGCCTGGCCCATCTCCTTGGCCTGCCGTTCCATCTGGGCCACGCTCTCCGGCGGCTGGTCCTCCAGAAGGCTGGCGTCCCCAGTCATCTGCACCAGGAGCACCCCGCGCAGGTGCTCCACCACCTGCTGGGTGAACTCCTGGAGGCTGGCTCCGTCGCTGACCAGCCGGTGGATCAGGGCCAGGCCCTCGGGAATGTCCCGCTGGGCCACCGCGTCCACGAAGGAGGTCACCGACTGGCTGGCCACGCTGCCCAGCACCTGCTGCACCTGCTCCAGGGTCACCTGCTCCGTGCCGTAGCTGAGCATCTGGTCCAGCAGGCTCACTGCGTCCCGCATGCAGCCCTGGGCGCTGCGGGCGATGGCCACCAGGGCCTCGTCCTGAGCCTGGAAGCCTTCCGTCTCCACAATGCGGCGCAGGTGGGCGGTGATCTTGGTCACCGGGATGCGCCGAAAATCGAAGCGCTGGCAACGGCTGAGCACCGTGGCCGGGATCTTGTGGGGCTCGGTGGTGGCCAGGATGAAGCGGGCGTGGGGGGGCGGCTCCTCCAGGGTCTTCAACAGGGCGTTGAAGGCGCTGGTGCTGAGCATGTGCACCTCGTCGATGATGTAGACCTTGTAGCGCCCCTCGCTGGGACGAAAGCCCACTTTCTCCCGCAGCTCCCGGATGTCCTCCACGCTGTTGTTGCTGGCCGCGTCGATCTCCACCAGGTCCAGCATGCGCCCCTCGTTGATGGCCAGGCAGGTGGGGCACTGGTTGCAGGGGCGCTCCTCTTCCGGTCCGGTGCAGTTCAGGGCCTTGGCCAGGATGCGGGCCGTGCTGGTCTTGCCCGTGCCCCGGGGTCCGGAGAAAAGGTAGGCATGGGCCAGCCGCCCCTCCCGCAGCGCGTTGCGGAGGGTCTGGGTCACGTGTTCCTGGCCGATGACCTCCTCGAAGGTCTGGCTGCGCCATTTGCGGTAGAGTGCCTGGGACATGGCCTGCTGAGCGCCTGAACGTCGCTGGGGAACGCCAGCGAAAGAGGGTCGAAGGGATCACCATCCCCTGAGCGGGGCGAGCAGGTACAGTGTATCACTGGTCTTTGGGGGAAGGCAAAAGATGCCGATTTGCCGCCGTTTCGCCCTGGTGCGGCCTGGTGTGGGCCAGGACGGCAACTCCGCCCCCTCCGGCGGCAAATTTCTCCCTGGGGAGGCTGGTGATATAATGCCACCCATGGACCACGAGACGGACGAGCGCCCCTCCCGAGAATCGAACAGCGACCACCCAGGCCCCGAGACCGACTCTGGCGGCAAGGTCATCGACACCTTCCAGGCCCGACGCCGGGCAGGGCAGGCCCTGGACAGCCTGGCCCATGTGGACCTGGAGCCCACCCTGCTGGAGCAGGTGCGCCACATCGCCGCCACCTACCCGCCCCACGTGCTGATCCCCGAGCTGGTCAAGCGGCTAGGGACGCGGAGCAGCCAGCTCCGGGGCGGGCTGGGCCGGCTGGCCGCGCTGCTGCCTTCGGAGCAGATCGTGCCGGCCCTGCGCAACGCGGCGGCCAATCGGGCCAATTCCCCCGCGGTGCGCCTCACCGCCACCCTGATCCTGGAGCGTTTCCTGGGCGAGGAGGTGCCAGGCGCCCTGCTCAGCGACATCACCAACCCGGAGGATGTGGTGATGCAGAGCCTCCAGGAAGCCATCGACGAGAGCCAGCGCACCCCCCGGGTGCTCCTGGAGTACGTGCGCCAGATGCGCCAGGAGGACGCAGGGGTGGCCTTCATGGTCCTGGACCTGCTCAGCCGCATCCCCGGAGAGCAGCGGGTGGATCTCCTGCGGCTCATCGCCTACGATCCCCGGCCCCAGGTGGCCCGCGCGGCCATCCAGCAGCTGGAGCGCATCCGCCAGGGGGAAGGGGGGCGGCTGGCGGCCCGGGCCCTGCACGTCCTGCGAGTGGACCTGCCCCCGGCTCTGGCTCAGCAGGCGGAGCGAGCCGGGCGCAAGCTCCGTTTCGCCGGGGCCGTCCACACCCCGCCGGAGCCTCGGGGCTGGCGAGCTCTCCTGGGGGCTCTCCTGCCCAGCGGGGACCAGGAGATCTGGTTCCTGCAGCAGGGGGAAGGGCCAGGGGCCATCTCTTGGGAGGGGATCTTCATCAACGTGCGGGTCAATGCCCTGCGGGGGCTGGAGCAGAGCTTCGGCGACCTCCAGGTCCCCACCTACCATTTCCCCATCCCTCGGCAAGAGGGAGAGATGCTCTCCATCACCGGCCCTGTGGAGACCAACATCTACCTGGAGGTCTCCTTCGACTATGCCCGTTGGCGGCTGAGGCAGCACCTGGCCCAGCACCACGCGGACGGACCCCGTCCTCTGCCCGAGGAGTACACCCTCTTCAGCCCTCACCTCTGGGAGTACGCCCTGCCTCCCGAGCCAGAACCGGCCTTGCAGGAGTTTCTGGCCTCCGGCCCGGCCCTGTGGGCGGAGGTCAACGCGGAGATCCTGGAGATCGCCAGCGCGGATCTGCTGCAGCACCCGGCCATGCAGCTCTGGTTCTTCCAGGACAGTCGGCTGCTCGCCTGGGCCCGGGACGCGCTCTCGAACGAGGAGCCCTACTCCCTGGAGCCCACCGCCCGGCAGATGCTGCAGGAGCTCCTCGCCTCCCCCGAGCGGGCTGAGCTCCTGGCCCGGCTGGAAGCGGGGCTGCGGGGCCAAGCCGAGTGGTTCGCCATGGCCAAGGGGAGCAAGGGCCACGCCCGACAGGCCCTTCTCCTGGCGGAGAGCCTGGGCCGCCTGCCTCCAGAGGAGCATCCCTTCCTGCAGGGGATGATGGTCCGAGGGGTGAGCTGGGCCCTGGAGCAGGCGCGAAAACGACGGAACAATCCGGACTCCAGCCTTGGCATGAGGCGACCATGACCCAGAATCCACCTTTCCGGCAGCTCTTCCCCGTGGATCTCCAGGTCCACTCCACCTGCTCCGACGGCACGGAGACGCCCCGGGAGCTGGTGGCCCACGCCGCTCGCCTGGGCATCCAGGTCCTGGCCCTCACGGATCACGACAGCGTGCTGGGGATGGAGGAGGCCATCCAGGCTGGTCGGTCCGAGGATGTGCGGGTCCTGCCGGGCATCGAGTTCAGCACAGAGCAGGAGCCGACCCAGGATTTCTTCGAGATCAACATCCTGGGGTACGGCCTGCGCCACCGGGATCCGGCCCTCCTGAAGGTGCTGGATCGGGTGATGGAGAGCCGCCTGCAGCAGAAGATCCGCCAGATCGAGAAGCTGCAATCCTTCGGCCTGGACGTGCCGGTGGAGGAGGTGTTGGCCCTGGCCGGGGGCGTGCCCGGGCGGCCCCACATCGCCCAAGTGATCATGGCCCGGAACCCGGGCCGCTTCCGCTCCGTGGACGAGATCTTCCAGCAATATCTCAACCCGGACGCGCCCCAGTCCGCCTACGTCCAGCGGGAGTTCAGCCTGCGGGTGGAGGAGGCCATTCAGCTGACCCACCAGGCCGGCGGTGTGGCGGTCCTGGCCCACCCCGGCATCTACCACCGGGTCCAGGACGTGGATCAGGCGGTGCGGCGCATGGTGGCCATGGGCCTGGACGGGATCGAGGTCTGGTATCCCTACCACCGCCTGCCCGCCCGGCGTCTCTCGGGGCGGGAGCCAGGGGCTATCGTGGCCCATTTCCAGGCCTTGGCGGAGGAGCTGGGGCTGCTGAAGACCGGCGGCAGCGACTACCATGGCAAACGCAAGCCCAACCTCCTGGGGGAGGCGGGGCTCACGCTGGAGCGATGGCGGGAGCTCTGCGAGAGGACAGGCTGGGAGGCGTGAGGGGCGGGTTGGGCCGGGGGGCAGGAAGCAGAGGGCCGTCAGGGCCTTGCTGGGGGGTCAAGCGGCTCGGCGTTTCGCCTCTTCGAAGCGGCGACGCAGCTCGGCTTCCGTCTCCGCGGCGGCCTTGCGCCCTTCGTCCAGCGCCTGGTCCAGCCGGGAGCGATAGTGGCGGTCGAAGTCCGCGTCCGGGGCCGGGGAGAAGACATACCCCAGGAGCAGGCCCACCCCTCCACCCAGGAGGGCGCCCAGCAGGAAACTACCCGATCGGTTCATGCTTTTCTCCTCTCTTCTAGCCCGAATTTCTAGCCCGAAACTTTCCCGAAACTTTGCGGTCCGAAATTTTCTAACCCAAAATTCTCCTGACCGGGCGTGAGCTCTGGGCCACTGGCCGGTTCTCTGGCCGGTTTTTTGCTTTTTCGATCCGGGCATGCCCGTCCGGTTGTCTTTGGCCCGCCGTTCTTGCCCTGCCAGTCCTGTCCCGTCCATTCTACACCATCCCTGCCTGGAAACAGGAACTTCCGCCCCTCTGCCCAGGTGTATTTCACGTTGCGGGCGAGCGGGCGGAAGCCCAGGTGGGAGGACTCTGTCGTCCCGGTGATGGCTCTGGTGATGGCTTGTTCCGGTGGACCGTCTAGCGGGCCGTGCCGTCGATGACGGTGACCTCCTGGGGCTCGTCCCGGTAGGTGGCGAGCGGCGCGGGCTCCTCCTCGGGCAGGAGCAGGGCCAGAAGGACGTAGACGAGCACCCCGGTCCCCAGGCTGCCGATGGAGAAGGCCACCCAGAGCAGACGCACCAGGTTGGCGTCGATGCCCAGGGCCTTGCCGATGCCCCCGCAGACGCCCAGGAGCATGCGGTTGGCCCGGCTCCGCTTCACGGGCAGGCGCTGACGGAGTTGACTCAGATCGCCCTTCAACTGGGCCTTGACCCGCGCCCCGTCCACCTGAGGCGCCTTCACCCCGTTGACCCGAGATCCCAGTCCTGTGCGCCAGGCGGCCAGGCTCTCCCGCCAGCCCTCCTGGTTCTTCAGCAGGAGCAGGCCCGCGCCGATGAGCACCACCGGCCAGAAGACCAGGCCCAGCAGGCTCCAGAAGGCGTTCCAGAGCCAGGGCAGCACCCCCAGATTGGCCAGGAGCCAGAGAGCGCCCAGGGAGATCAACAGCGCTCCCGCCCGCACCACGTTGCGCTCGTTCAAGGCCACCGTCGCCTCTGCCTGGGGCCCGGTGTGGGAGGTGCCCACGGGCAGGAGCAGCCAGAGGAGCAGGTAGGCCAGGAAGCCCGCGCCCAGGGTGCCCACGGTGAGTACGATCCAGAGGATGCGCACCAGGTTGGCGTCCAGGCCCAGGAACTCGGCCAGGCCGCCGCAGACGCCGCCGATGAGCCGGTTCCGGGGATGGCGGTAGAGGGTGCGGGGCCCGGTTGCGGA
>CAYQEB010000011.1:26322-33215 GCA_964416395.1 uncultured Caldilineaceae bacterium
GTAGAATCCGATCTGGAAACCGGTGCAGAATTCATGGTGTCGTGGCTCATGACGCCTCCTTGTCGCTCAGCAGTATTGAACCGGTGAGTTCAACAGATGGGTTCAGCAGATAGGTTCAGCCAGATGGCCGCGGGAACCGACAGGCTCCAGCGCCCTGGTTTCCGCTTGCACTCTCCAGTACGCAGCCCCCGGGGAAAAGTTTCGGTGAAGCGCATGGATCGTCCCACCCAGTCCAGCCGGATCGCCTCGCCCGGATCCCAGGCCCTGCTCCGGGAAAAGATCCACGTGGCCAAAGGCGCGTTGGCCCAAAGCCCCGGGAACGTGCAGGAGCAGCTGGCCACCGGCTGGGATGGGGCCGTCAGGCTGGCTGCACTCCTGGCCGGGCTGCCGGAGGCCGGGCTGGGCTGGTGGGCCCAGCAGCCCCGAGGACACGTTCTCCTCACCGCCCAGGCCCAGGGATACGTGGCGGGTGAGCTGTCCCACGGCGGGGGCTCCCTGCCGGCTGTGGCCCAGGTGCCCCTGGCCCTGCTGCTGATCGAGCCGGAGCAGGCTCTGGCCCTGGCGCTCCGCCCTCTGGACCATCTGCTGGGCTGCGGCGGTCGGGCGGACGGCCCCTGGCTCTCGGATGGGGGCGGGATTGTCCGCCGCTGGCGTCGGGTGGGGGAACAGGTGGCCCGGCTCTTTCCCCTGGGCTACGGCCTGAGCCAGGAAGGGCGGACGGATCCCCATGCCTACCTGGCCCAGGGGATGGCCCTGGCCCTGCTGGCTCCCCGGCGGCTCCAGACGGCGGACCCTAAGCTGTATCGGCTGCTGCGGGACAGCCTGCTAAACCCCGGTTTCTGGGGCCATTTCGTCCGGGATTGGGCCCGGGAACCCAGGCCATGAGCCTCCCGGACGCCTCTCACCGGCCCTGGCCTCTGCCCGACCGTCCCTGGTTCATGTTCCAGGGCTGGCACGATCTGCTCTTTGCCCACTGGCCTGTCCCCCAGGAGTCCTTGGCCCCTGGCCTGCCGCGGGGCCTGTCTCTGGACACCTTTCAGGGCCAGGCCTGGATCAGCCTGGTGCCCTTTCGCATGACCCGGGTCCGTCCCCGAGGGCTGCCCCCTCTGCCCTGGCTCTCCTCCTTCCCAGAGCTGAACCTGCGCACCTACGTGGTGGCCCGAGGGGAGGCGACTGAAAAGCCAGGGGTCTGGTTCTTCAGCCTGGACGCGGCCAACCCGGTGGCCGTGGCTGTGGCCCGCTGGCTCTTCCACCTGCCCTATTTCCGGGCCCGCATGGCCTGTGTCCCGGAGGGGGAAGCCGTCCGCTACTGGAGCCAGCGCACCCACCGAAGCGCGCCGCCCGCCGTCTTCCAGGCCCGCTACGGCCCCAGCGGACCGGTCTACCGGACCCAGCCTGGCTCCTTGGAGGAGTGGCTTACGGAACGCTACTGCCTCTACGCGGCGGATGGCCAGGGTCGCCTCTACCGGACGGAGATCCACCATGCGCCCTGGCCCGTGCAGCCAGCTTGGGCGGAGATCCAGGTCAACAGCGTGGCCCAGGCCGCGGGCATTCCCTTGCCGGAGACGCCGCCTCTGCTCCAGTTCGCCCGGCGGCTGGACGTGGTGGCCTGGCCACCGGAGCGGATCTTCCCGGGGTGAAGGCTGCTGGGGGCGCTTTCCGGCTGATTCCAGGGCGAAACAGTGGAAGATGGTTGCCTGCCTGTGACAATCACCTGTGGCAATTGCCTGTAACAAAAGCGCGGAAATTGCCGTAATAGGAATAGAAATGGTAAGCTGATAGCCTGGCCTGTGACGGGTCGGACGTCGACTTCGGCGCCATACCTGGAAAAGCCACACCTGGAAAAACCGCACCGTTCACCGAGTCGAAATCCCCCGATGGACAACATCGCGCACCTCATCGCCACGTTCTGGCAAAACCTACAACAAGGCCAGTGGCCCCAGCTGGGGTACTGGAACTACGCGCTCCTGGCGCTGCTGGTGGCTGCGGAGGGTCCCATCGCCACCCTCCTGGGAGCGGCTGCCGCCGCGGCCGGTTTCATGCGGCCGGATCTGGTCTTTCTGGCGGCGGCGACAGGCAACCTGCTGGCGGATCTGGGCTGGTACACCCTGGGCTACCTGGGACGGGTGGAGTGGCTGCTCCGCTACGGCCGCTGGCTGGGGGTGCGGCGACGTCACCTGGAGCGGCTGCAGCGGGGCATGCACCATCATGCCCGCAAGATCCTGTTGGTGGCGAAACTGACCGCGGGGCTGGTCATTCCCTCCCTGATCGCGGCGGGGCTGGCTCGCGTACCCCTGCGCCGCTGGTTCCCGGTGGTGGTGATCGGGGAGATGCTCTGGACCGGCGCCCTGGTGTTGATCGGGTACTACGCGGCCGCGGCCATCGTCCAGGTGGAACGGGGACTGCACTTCCTGGCCATCTTCGGGGCCCTGCTCCTTCTCCTGGGGCTGTTGGAGGGGATCCGCCGCTGGTTCCGCGCCCAGGAGACCGTGCTCTCCGCAGGGGACGAGGACGCGGTGGAGAGCACGGTGGAGACTGCAGCCATCCTGGACCGCCCAGCCCGCCCAAGACGGGTCGGCCCGGTCGAGCGGCCGTCCAGGAACGGCGCTGCTGCGGCCTCAGAGGCCAGCCGCATCCCTTCCCGGCCCGCTCAGCCTGGAGTCAACGGCCAGGCTCCCGCCCAAAGCCCAGCCTCTCGGGCCAAGGGCCCCAACTCCTAGACCGACCCTGGGGCCCCCTCCGGGCGTCCGGCTGGCAGGGCCCACCACTGAACGGACGACGATGTCATGCGAATTCTGATTGCCGGGCAGACCTACGCTCCCGCCTTCAACGGGCAGGCTGTCTTCACCACCCACCTGGCCCAGGGGTTGGTGGCCCGAGGACACCAGGTGCTGGTGCTCCTCCCCTCGGGCCGGGTGCGTCCCTATCGCCAGCACCGTCAGGGCGTCATCCTCCACCACCTCCCCTCCCTGCCCCTGTGGATGTTCCACAGCGACACCAACGCCACCCTCCTGGCCCGCCCCTGGGTAGAGCCTGTCTTCCGGCGCTTTCGCCCCCAGCTGGTCCATGTCCAGGATCACTACCCCCTGAGCCGCTCGGTGGTCAAGGTGGCCCAGGCCAGCAACGTGCCCACCCTGGGGACCAACCACTTCATGCCCGAGAACCTGGCCCCCTACATCCCCTTCTCCCGCCAGGCCAAACCCCTCTTCGACTGGGTCATGTGGAAGCTCCTGGTGGACTTCTTCAACCGGCTGGACGTGGCCACGGCGCCCTCCGTCACCGCCGCTCGGATCTTGCGCCAACAGGGGCTCCAGGTGCCTGTCCACCCGGTCTCCTGCGGCGTGCCTCTGGAGAAGTTCCGTCCAGCTCCCGGCCTGGATCGGGGCCAGGTGCGGCGGCGCTTCGGCCTGGACCCGGCCGCGACCCTCTTCCTCTTTGTGGGGCGGGTGGACGCGGAGAAACGGCTGGACGTGCTGATCCAGGCCCTCCATCGCCTGGATCGGGCGGACGTGCAGCTGGCCATCGCCGGCCATGGAGAGGCGTTGGAGGGGCTGAAGCGCCTGGCCGAGGAGCTGGGCCAGGAGGACCGGGTGCGCTTCCTGGGCTTTGTGGCCGATGAGGAGCTGCCAGGCCTGCTGCACAGCGGGGACGTTTTCGCCATGCCCAGCGAGGCGGAGCTCCTGAGCATCGCCACCCTGGAGGCCATGGCCGCGGGGCGTCCGGTGCTGGCGGCCCGAGCCCAGGCCCTGCCCGAGCTGGTGGAGCCTGGCCGCAACGGCTACCTCTTCCAACCTGGCGATCCCGGGGACGCGGCCCGCTTCATGGCCGAGTTGGCGGACCACCCGGAGCGGTGGGCGGCCATGGGCCAGGCCAGCCAGGAACGAGCCTGGCAGCACAGCCTGGAGAACACCGTCACCCGCTACGAGGGACTCTACCAGCAGCTCCTGACCACCGTGCCCCGGCTCCAGCCTGTCTATCCTCGCCTGCGTCCCCAGGGCCTGCTGAGCCGACTCATGCGGGGGCGCATCCAGGAGGTGATGAACCAGCTCTGGCGCTGAGCCGGCGTCAGCACTCGGGAAAAATGGCCGGTTGCCCTGGGCGTGGATTCGTGTAGGATGGAAACGAATCGACGCCCATTTTCCTTGGATCGGCCACCCCATGCCCCACCAGACCCATCCATCCCGCCCCACCAACCTGCCTCGTCAGGGCTCGCGCCCTGCCCCGCGCCATCGCCTGGGCTTCCCTGTGAAGGTCCTGGGCCAGCCGGGCCTGCGCTCCCACGACAGCCGCCGCTGGCAGAACAGCCCCCACCTGAGCGTCAGTCTGGCCTACCTGCGGGACATCTTCGCCTACCTGGACCGCCTGGACATCCGCTTCTACCGCATGTCCGGCCAGCTGGCCCCCTACCTGACCCACCCCACCCTCACCCAGTTCCATCGTCAGCTGGAGGAGTGCGCCACGGAGCTGGCCGCGATGGGGGACCTGGCCCGGGAGCTGCGCCTGCGTCTCACCCTGCACCCAGGTCACTACGTCCAGCTCAGCAGCCCGGATCCCTTGCGGGTGCAGCGCTCCGGGGCGGAACTGGCCGGGGCTGCGGCGCTGCTGGAGGCCATGGGCCTGGGGCCCGAGGCGGTGATCGTGGTCCACGTGGGGGGCGTCTACGGGGATCCGGTGCAGGCCCGGGAG
Organism: uncultured Caldilineaceae bacterium; assembly: GCA_964416395.1. Classification (GTDB taxonomy): domain Bacteria; phylum Chloroflexota; class Anaerolineae; order Caldilineales; family Caldilineaceae; genus S144-5. Next base: position 31,009 of record CAYQEB010000011.1, read on the forward strand.
CGCTTTGTCCGTCACTTCACCCGGCTGCCGGGCGTCGTCCAGCAGCGCCTGGCCCTGGAGAACGACGATCGCCGCTTCAGCCTCCAGGACGCCCTCTGGATCCACCGCCGCACAGGCGTCCGTCTGGTGTTGGACACCCTGCATCACCGCTGCCTGGACCCAGTGGGCCTGCCCCTCCCGGAGGCCCTGGCGCAGGCCCTGGCCACCTGGCCGGAGGAGCAGCGCCCCAAGATCCACGTGAGCAGCTCCCGGACCAGCGCCCGCCGAGTGCGTCGAGACGGGGTGGAACACATCCTGCCGCCCCTGCCCAACCAGCACAGCGACTTCATCGATCCCTTCCAGGTGGTGGAGCTGTTGCGAGGCGTCCAGGCCTGGGGCCTGCGCCCCTTCGACATCATGCTGGAGGCCAAGGCCAAAGAGCTGGCTCTCCTGCGCCTGCGGGAGCAGCTTCACCGCTTCGCCCCGGAGCTGGCCGGCCTGGTCCAGGAGGGGCCGGCCGCGCCGAATCCTATGCCGTCGGCTTCCGTCCACCCGACCCCTGCCGAGCCCCCAACGAGGTGACGCCATGACCACCTACCCCGATCCCCGCAGCCGCAGCCGCACCGTGCTGGTGGCCGTGCTCAATAACCCCGAGGACCTGCGTCGGGCCGCCTCTCAGGGCTGGTACCGCATCCCCCAGCGGCGGGCGCCTCGGCGCATCGGCGCGGACTACCTGGCTTTCTACCAGACCGGCGCCTTCAAAGGGCAGCCCGAGGCCCACACTGTCACCTACTACGCCCCCATCCGGCGCTACCGTCTGTTGACCCGGGCGGAGCTCCTGCCCCAGGAGCCAGACCATCCCCGGGCCCAGGAGCACTACTTCCGCATCGAGATCGGCCCTCTGCAGCGGCTGGAGCGGCCCATCCCCTCGGCCAGGCTGCGGCGCATCACCTTCATCCACACCACCCTGCACCGGCTCCTCACCGCCACCGACGTGCGGGAACTTTACCGGCCCGATGATCCGTTTGAGAAGCTGTGGGGCGCGCTCCGGGAGAGCCGGCTGCGTCCCCTGAGCAACCGGCTGGCCGGAGAGTGGCCAGTGGACATCGCCCTGCGGGCCCGGAACGGACGCCTGGGCATTCGCTGCCTGGAGGACGGGGCCGAAGAGGAATTGGCCGAGGCCCGTCCCTGGACGCCCCCGCCTTCCTGGACCTTGCTCCACTTCTCGACTCGGCAGATCCGCCAGGAGCTGCCCGGCTGCCTGGGGCGCATCGCCACGGCCCTCATCGAGCTGGGCGGTTCCGTGGACACCCGGCCCGGACGGGCGCTGGCTCTGTCGCCAGGGCTCTTCGGTTTCGGATCGGCGACTGGACAGGAAGGTGACTGGACGGGAAACTGACGGGATGGAGAGGAGAAACGGGACCGATGGCGGAAAGCGTGCGGAGTAGCATGGGAAACAACCTGAGAAGCGGCCTGGGGGACCCTGTGCCGAAAGCGGCGCGCCTGGACCTGCCCTCGAGGCGGCTCTTCTCGATGCTCCTGGCCCTGGCGGCCATCCTGCTCCTGGCCTGGACCGTCCCGGCCCAAGCCCAGGAGCCCTCCCCTCAGGGGACCGTGCCCGGCAGCAGCCACCGGATCTTCCTGCCCGCTGTGCTGCGTGGCCTGGACAGCGTCCCGCCTGGCAGCCAGTGCCCCACCACGTCCAGCCGCAGCTACACCCCCATCCCCGTGGACGGCCCGCCCGCGGATCACCCGGACGAGCTCCACGGGGACCTGAACCTGGCTCTGCGGGGATACCAGGCCACCAGCGCCGCCCTGGGCATCGTGGACATCAACGGCGGCTCGGACCCCAACGCACCTCAGATGCCCGGCCTCTTTGCCGACCAGCGGACGCCTGCCTTCACCTCGGTCCATCGGGTCTACGACTGGGACTGGAGCTGCGGGGAGCACGGCTGCCGCAGCTCCAACCTCACCCCCCGGGAGGTCACCCTGCTGGGCATGGGCGTCACCCCGGGCGAGGCCATCTCCTTCCCCAGCCGAGGGCCTCAGATCTACGGCGGAGGCTACATCGTCCTGGTCCTCTACGCTTCGGAGGAGCGCATCACCCTGGGCTACACCCGGCGCGACTCGGTGGCCCCAGGCTACGCGGTGCACATCGAGGAGATCTGCGTGGACGCCAACCTCCTGGCCCTCTACCGCCGCATGAACCAGGCTGGCCGGGGCCAGCT
>CAYQEB010000011.1:33315-36988 GCA_964416395.1 uncultured Caldilineaceae bacterium
ACGAAGCGCTGGAAGAGGGCGTCGTAACGCTCCTGGCGCAGAGGGTTCGGCTCGGTGACCGGCCCGTAGCGCACCACCTCCTCGCAGGCCTGGGCCAAGTCCCGGTAGAGGCCGGCCCCCACGCCGGCGATCAGGGCCGCCCCCAGGCTCGCCTGCTCCACGCTCTGGGAACGCTGGACCGGTCGCCCCATCACGTCCACCAGGATCTGCCGCCAGACGTCGCTCTCCATCCCCCCGCCAGCCCCCACGAACATGGCCATCTCGCCACTCAGGGCCAGGCCCAGCTCCAATGCCTGGCGCAGGGCGAAGGCCACCCCTTCCATCACCGCCCGGGCCAGGTGACCCCGCTGGTGGTAGTGGGTGAGGCCGATGAAGGCGCCCCGGGCCAGGGGATCCATGTGGGGGGTGCGCTCGCCGGAGAGGTAGGGCAGGAAGAGGAGCCCGTTGGCCCCAGGCGGGACCTGGGCCGCCTCCTGGCTGAGGATCTGGTAAGCGTCGGAACGGTCGGCCAGCCCGCTGATCCCCCGCAGCCAGCGCAGGGAGAGCCCCGCGGAGAGGATGGCCGCCAGGACGTACCACATGCCCGGCGCGGCGTGGACGAAGACGTGCAGCCGGGGGTCCGTGGGGATGGCCAGCCCCTCCGGTCCCTGCGCTGGGACGAAGGGAAGGAAGATCTGGCCACCGCTGCCCACAGTCACCGCGCCCCGGCCTGGGGCCACCAGGCCATTGCCCACGGCCTGGGCTGGCTGGTCCCCGCAGCCGGCCACCACCGGGATGCCCGGCCGCAAGCCCAGCTCCTCCGCCGCTCCACGGCCCAGCTCCCCGGCCACCTCCGTGGAGGCCAGGACCGGAGGCAGCAGGTGGGCCGGCAGCCCCGCCCCCTCCAGGATCTCCTTCGCCCACTCCAGCTTCGTGACGTGGAAGATGCCCGTCCCCGCGGCGTCGCTCGCGTCCGTGGCCACCTGGCCGGTCATCTGCAGGCGCACGAAGTCCTTGGGCAGGAGCACCGCGTGGGCCTCCCGCAGCAGCTCCGGCCGGTGTTCCTGGAGCCAGAGTAGGGTGGGGCCCAGGAAGCCTGCCGCGGGCAGGGTCCCAGCCACCTGGGCGTAGCGCTCCCGGCCCAGGGCCGCCACCAGCCGCTGGCACTCCTCGCCGCTGCGCTGGTCCGCCCAGATGATGGCCGGATGCAGGGGGCGTCCCCGCCGGTCCACCAGGACCGTGCCGTGCATCTGGCCGCTGAAGCTCAGGCCGGCCACCTCCTGCCCCGAGATCCTCGCTTCCTGCAGCAGCCGCTGAGTGACGTCCACGGTGGCCCGCCACCACTCCTCCGGATCCTGCTCGGCCTGCTCCGGCGAGGGGCGGAAGATGGGGTATTCCTGGCTGGCCACGGCCAGGATCCGGGCTTCTTCTCGGTGGAAGAGCAGGGCCTTGGCGCTGGACGTGCCGATGTCGATGCCCAGGAGAACGGTCATGGCTTGACTCCTTGATTGTTTGGCTCATCTACCACAAAGGCGAGTGGATGCACCAATTCCGGGGGAGGATCGAGCTATGGGATTCGCCTTTGGGAGATGAGCGCGGCTGTCTGGCTCATTTCCCACAAAGGCGAGTGGGTGCACCGGTCCTGGGGGCGGGATCGGGCTTCTGGTGAATTCGACCATTCCAGAAGCTGCCCAGCTTCCGGAATGGTGTGAGTGCCGCTCCCGGGAGGGGGCGCCCGCCGTCCCGCTTCAGTTGTCCCAGAGAAGGGAACGTGTTACCATGGCGCCAGGACGATCCACGCCCTGGCCCAGCCCCCCGCAGTTGACTTCAGCCATCCCGTCGGCATGCCTCCCATGACCAGTATACCCCAAACCCAGCGCGAGACAAGCCAGGCCTTCCCAGCCCAGATGACCGTGGTCCGCCTGCACGGGCCCCGGGATCTGCGGGTGGAGGCCGGGCCCCATCCCGGGCCGCCCGGGCCAGAACAGGCCCTGATCCGGGTGACCGCAGTGGGCATCTGCGGCAGTGATCTGCACACCTACAAGGACGCCCGCATCGGGGACACGGCCCTGGCTGCGCCCCTGATCCTGGGCCACGAGTTCGCCGGAGTGGTGGAGGCAGTGGGGCCGGACGCCCTGGACGGCCACTTCCAGCCCCTGACGCCGGGAACCCGGGTGGCGGTGGACCCGGCCCAGCCCTGCGGCCGTTGCGAGATGTGCGAACAGGGCCACCCCAACCTCTGCCGACGCCTCCACTTCTGTGGCCTCTACCCGGACCCTGGCAGCCTCTGCCAGTGGATGCACATGCCCGCCCACACCTGTTTCCCCGTGCCCGACAGCCTCTCGGACCCGGAGGCCGCCCTCCTGGAGCCCCTGGGCGTGGCCATCCATGCGGTGGACCTGGCCCGGATCCGGGTGGCGGAGAGCCTGGCCATCCTGGGCGCGGGGCCCATCGGCCTCCTCATCCTGCAGCTGGCCAGGCTCTCCGGCGCGGACCCGATCTTCGTCAGCGACAAGTTCCCCTGGCGGCTGAAGCTGGCGGAACGCTACGGCGGCATCCCCATCCTCTGTGACCAGGGAGACCCGGTGGCGGAGGTGCTGGCGGCCACCGCCGGCCGGGGTGTGGACGTGGTCCTGGAGGCGGCCTGGGCGGACCACTCGGTCCAGCAGGGCCTGGAGATGGTCCGGTTGGGCGGCCGGGTGGTGCTGGTGGGCATCCCCGAGGATGACCGGCTGACGGTGCGCCACTCCACCGCCCGGCGCAAGGGGCTGACCATCCGCCTCTCCCGGCGCATGAAGCACACCTATCCCCGGGCCATCCACCTGGCCGCCCAGGGCCTGGTGGACCTGACCGGCCTGATCAGCCACACCGTTCCCCTGGAGGAGACGCCAGCCGCCTTCGCCATGAACGCGGCCTACCGGGACGACGTGGTGAAGGTGATCGTGCTGCCCAACTCGAGCTAGACCCAAGACCGATTCGACCCGAGAGAAAGGACCGACCATGCCCTTGCCCAGCCGTGAAGAAGCCTACCAGCTGCTCTGTGAGTGGGTGCAATCCGAGAGCCTGCGCCGTCACATGCTGGCGGTGGAGGCGGCCATGCGGGCCTACGCCCGGCACTTCGGGGAAGACGAGGAGCTGTGGGGCATCACCGGCCTGCTCCACGACCTGGACTACGAGCGCTTCCCGGACATGGAGGACACGGAGCACGGCCATCCCCGCACGGCCCTGCGCCTCTTCCGGGAGCGGGGCTACCCGGAGGAGCTGATCCACGCGGTGGAGGCCCACGCCACCTTCCTGGGCGCACCTCGAGAGACCCTGCTGGACAAGGCCCTCCTGGCCTGTGATGAGCTCACCGGGCTGATCCTGGCCTGCGCCTACGTGCGGCCGGACCGGGACATCCGTTCGGTGAAGGTGAAGTCGGTGAAGAAGAAGTGGAAGAACCGCAAGTTCACCGAGGCCATCGACCGGGAGGAGAACATGGCCTACATCCAGGAGCTGGGCGTGCCCTTCGACGAGCACATCCAACGGGTGCTGGAGGCCATGCAGGGCATCGCGGAGGAGCTGGGGGTGGCCGGGGAGGAAAAGCGGGCCGATTAGAGCGGGAAGATCGAAACAGGAAGATCGAAGCGGTCAAGAGAGCGGAGAGCGGCCGCTTCCTGGACCGGGCAGCAGGTTGGCCAGTCGTCTATCGTCC
>CAYQEB010000011.1:37088-47912 GCA_964416395.1 uncultured Caldilineaceae bacterium
CGGAGAGCGGCCGCTTCCTGGACCGGGCAGCAGGTTGGCCAGTCGTCTATCGTCCTCGCGCGCCGGCGCGGGGACGTTCTTTTTGCCCGGGCTGCCCGGGGGCCACAGGCTCCTGGGACGGCTGAACGGCCTCGTCTCGCTCCCGGAGCAGGTTCTCCAGCTCCTGTTTGCGCTGCCGGTAGAGGACCTCCTCCAGCAGGGCCCGCTGGGTGGAGCTGATGTCCGCCAGGATGCCGAAGAGGAAGATGAGGAAGCCCACGGTGAAGAAGGTGCCGCCAATGGCCACGGACTGGACGTAGCGGGCCACACCGGTCAGCCCGGTGAAGTAAAAGTAGAGGAAGCGACCGATGAGCAGCCCGCCCGCCAGGAGGAAGGGGGCCGCCAGGTAGGAGAAAGAGCGCAGGGGCTCGTAGAAGGTGTAGAGCCGCAGAATGGTGGCCGCAGAATGTTTGACATAACTCCAGGTGTTCTTCACCAGCCGGGAGCGACGCAGGGGCTCGTTCACCTGGATGGGCACGCTGGCCACCACCAGCCCCTTCTTCCCCGCCTGGATGATGGTCTCCAGGGTGTAGGTGTAGCGGGTCAGGACGATGAGGCGCAGGGCCGCCTCCTGGGAGAAGGCCCGGAAACCGCTGGTGGCGTCGGGCACGGAGGTGCCGGAGGCCAGACGCACCACCCAGCTCCCCCACTGCTGGAGCCAGCGCTTGAGCGGCGAGAAGTGGGGGATGGCGTGGGGCTGCCGGTCGCCGATGACCATGTCCGCTTCCCCTCGCAGGATGGGCGCGATGAGGGCCGCCACCTGGTGGCCTGGGTACTGGTGATCCCCGTCCGTGTTGACGATGATGTCCGCGCCGGCCCGCAGGCAGAAGTCCAGCCCGCTCTGGAAGGCCGCGGCCAGCCCTCGGTTTTGGGGATGGCGGATCACGTAGTCCACGCCCAGGGAGCGGGCCACGTCGCTGGTGCCGTCGCTGCTGCCGTCGTCGATGACCAGCACCTCCAGGCGCTGGATCCCCGGCAGCTCCCGGGGCAGGGCGGCGAGGACCTGGGGCAGGGTGTCGGCTTCGTTGAAGCAGGGGATCTGGATGATCAGATGCATGGGCGGATGGGTTCGGTGCGCAGGCTGCACAGGTTGCGCAGGTTGCACGGATGGAGTTTACGGCCGCAGGATGAGCTGCTCCGCGGGGGTGAAGATGCGCCCCCGCACGGCCAGGACGCTCACCAGGGCGGTGATGCCCGAGGTGGCGAAGATCATGGCGATGATGACGAACTGGTAGATGGCCGCGTAGACCGGATCCGTGCCGGAGAGGATCATGCCGGCCATGAGGCCCGGGATCCAGACGATGCCCAGGGAGCGCAGGGAGTCGATGCGGGGGATCATGCTGGCCTGGACCGCGGCCTGGACGTAGGGCCGCACGATGGCCCGGGGGTCCGCTCCCAGGGCCAGGCCCGCCTCGATGAGGCCGGTGTGGGATTCGATCTCGGCCCGAAAGCGCTCCAGGGCCAGGGTGCAGGTGTTCATGGCATTGGCGATGATCATGCTCCCCACCGGGATCAGAGAGGTGAGGGCCGGGTCGATGACCCCCAGCCAGGTCATGGTGAGGATGACCGTCCCCGCGCCCGCGCCGATGCCCAGGAGGGCTACGGTCAAGGCCTGGGGGATGGTGGTCACCCGGCGCCTGGCGGTGAAGGCCGCGGCCACCAGCATGGCGGTCAACACCAGGAGGCCCAGGGCCCAGGGGCCCTGGAGGACGAAGACCAGCACGGCGCCCACGGCCACCACCTGGGCGAAGCCCCGAACCAGGGCCACCAGGATCTCCCGCTCCAGGTGGATGTTCTGGCGCCGGGCCAGGAACATGACTCCCAGAGAGAGGAGGGTGACCGCCGCGGCCTGGGCCAGCCCCAGGGTGATGGGCTCACGGAAGAACTGATTCAGCATCGAGCACCTCCTGAACTGGGCCCACCTTCACCAGCCGGCCCTTCTCCATGACCATGGCCCGGTTGGCCATGCGCAGGGCCTGGGCGTTGTCGTGGGTGACGATGAGGCAGGTCAGCTTCTGCTCCCGGATGATGCGCACGATCAGGGCCTCCACGCTGGCCTTGGCCTTGTCGTCCAGGGCCGAGGTGGGCTCGTCCAGGAGCAGGACCTCCGGGGAGTTGGCCAGGGTTCGGGCCAGGGAGACCCGCTGGGCCTCGCCTCCCGAGAGCTGGCTCACCTCCCGCTCCCGATAGCCGGGCAGGTCCACCTGGGCCAGGAGCCGGTCGATCTCCTCGTCGCTGATCTCCTCGCCCCGCTGCAGGGGGGCGAAGCGAATGTTGTCCGCCACCGTGCCGGGGAAGAGGTAGGGGAACTGCATGACCATCCCCACCCGGCGGCGCAGCACCCGAGGCGGAATGGTGCGGTAGTCCACCCCATCCAGGAAGACGGTGCCTCGGGTGGGCTCGTCCAGCCGGTTGATCAGGCGCAGGAAGGAGGTCTTCCCCGCACCGCTGGGGCCCACCACCGCCATGACCTCCTGGTGGAAGACGTCCACGGAGACATCGTTCACGATGGCCACGCCCTTCACCACTCGGCTCAGGCGCTGGGTGCGGATCTTCACAGCGTGGTCGGGCTGCCCGGGCAGGGTGGCCCCCTCGGCTGGGTCTGGGTGCGCTGGGCGCCCCGGAGGAGCGTTCATGCCGGGCCTCCGTTGGGTGCGGCCTGCTCCCTTTCCGCCTGGGCCTGGGCGGCCGAACGCAGGAGGCGGCGCACCTCCTCGTCGCTGGTCTGGTCGAAGCGTTCATACCAGAGGCCCACGCCGAAGAAGGGCTCGGGCGTGGCCAGGGCCACCACCTCGTCCGCCTCCCGGGCCAGGTCGTAGTAGGTCTCCAGCGCGGAGACGGGCACGGCCACGATCACCTTGGCCGGGTTCTGTCGGCGCACCGCCTTGATGGCCGCCCGCATGGTGGCCCCTGTGGCCACGCCGTCGTCCACCAGGATCACCGTGCGCCCGGCCAGCTCCGGGGCGGGCCGGCCCTCCCGGTAGAGCTCTTCCCGGCGGCGAAGCTCCTGCCACTCCCTGGCCGCCACCTGGTCGATGACCGAGGACGGGATGCCCAGGGCCTGGACGATGTCCTGGTTCAGGATGCGCACCCCGCCGGAGGCGATGGCCCCCATGGCCAGCTCCTCCTGGCCGGGCACGCCCAGCTTGCGCACGATGAAGACATCCAGGGGGGCGTTCAGGGCCTGGGCCACCTGGTAGCCCACGGGCACGCCGCCCCGGGGCAGGGCCAGGACGATCACGTCCGGCCGGTTCGCGTACTGGAGCAGCTTCTTCGCCAGCTTCTGGCCCGCGTCCTTGCGGTCGATGAACAGTGCCATACCCCACCTCCTTGCACCATGGGATGTGTGAGGACTCCACGCCTTCGTTGCGTTGGCTCTGCTTCCATTTTATCACGTTTGGTCGCCCAATGGGGAACAGGGTCCAGGAGCCCGGGGGGCGAGCCGGGGATGGACGGGCGATTTGACAGGGTATTTACAGCCCTTGGCGGGGATGTTATCATGGGAGCCAGTTCGGCTCACTCATCGCCTGTGCGCGGGGCGCACACGGAAGGACCATGACCCAACTTCTCTTCACAGTGGCCGCTGTTCTGGTGGCCTCGGCTCTCTGTTCCGGCAGCGAGGCGGCCCTCTTCTCCGTTTCGGCCATCCGGGTGCGGCAGCTGGCCCAATCCAACAGCCCCGCGGCCCTGGCCCTCCTGCGCATCCAGGAGAACATGGGGCGGCCCATCGCCACCATCGTCATCCTGAACAACATCGCCAACATCGTGGGCAGCATCATGGTGGGGCGGATCGCGGCCCAGGTCCTGGGGGATCGGTGGCTGGGGGTCTTCTCCGGCGTGCTCACCTTCCTGGTGATCCTCTTCGCGGAGATCGTGCCCAAGACCCTGGGCGAACGCTACGCGGAGCGGATCTCCCTGCTGGTGGCCCGGCCTGTCCTGGTCCTGGCCTTTCTCCTGGGCCCCTTGATCGGGCTGATCGAACTCCTCACCGCTCCTCTGACAAAAGGGGAGAGCCGACCCATCACCAACGAGGCGGAGATCGCCCTGCTGGCCACCCTGGGTCGGCGGGCAGGGGTCATCGAGGAGGATGAGTCGGAGATGATCCTGCGCATTTTCAAGCTGAACGACCTCACCGCAGGGGACCTGATGACCCCCCGGGTGCGCATGTCCTACCTGCGCCGGGACGACACCCTGGCATCCATCCAGGAGGCGATCATGGCGTCCCAGCACAGCCGGCTGGTGGTCATCGGCGACTCGGTGGACGATGTGGTGGGGGTGGCCTACAAGGACGAGCTGCTGGCGGCCCTGGTCCGGGGAGAGGGCCAGCGCCGGGTGGGCGAGCTGGTCCACCCCATCCAGTTTCTGCCCGAGTCCGTGCGGGCGGACAGCCTGCTCCGTCACTTCCAGAGCAGCCGACAACATCTGGCCGTGGTGGTGGACGAGTACGGGGGCGTGGCCGGGGTGGTCAGCCTGGAGGATGTGCTGGAGGTGATCACCGGGGAGATCGTGGACGAGACGGACCAGGTGGTGGATCTCCAGGAGCAGGCCCGGCAGGAGGGGGCCAAGCTGCCCACCCTCTGAGGGCTCCGGCCGGGCGGGGGATGATCCTGGCCTGGGATGGACCAGGTTCCAGACGAGGAAATGGCGTGGCCTCCGCTTTGGGGGCCATGTTCGCTTTATGTTATACTACTCGGTAGCCCTGAAGGGCTGTGGAACGGGAAGCAGGAGGGCTTCTGGCGGTCTCTCCCCAGCAGCTCCTCCTGGCGCTTTCCCGGCGAGGATCCAGGCTGGAACAGACCGTAGCGCCATGCGCCGTCTCAGGGAAGCAGCCCTGTCGAACAGTCGAGCAGGGCGCTTTGTTTGCCAGGGGGCGTCGTGGGATATCCCGAAGCGCTGGACCCTCTGGAGAGGCGGACAGTCTGGAACGTTCCGGAGCACCTTGATCCGGAGTCAGAGATCCGGAGTCAGACGAATTGCGACCAAACATTCACAGGCGCAAGCCAACACTCGACGGTGAAGATAATGGCAAAACATAGGACGAAAGCACGCACCAAGGGAAAGAAGAAGCGACGGAGCAGTCGGGTGGAGGCCCCGCCCACCACCTTGACAGTGACCACCGAGCCCAAAGGGGAGCGGCAGCTGGCCATGACCGTCCAGGTGAACGAAGAGCGGGTCCAGCACGAGCTGAAGCAGGCGGCCCGCCGACTGGCCAACCAGGTGCGCATCCCGGGCTTCCGGCCTGGGCGCGCCCCCTACAACGTCCTGGTCCAGATGCTGGGCAAGGAGGCCCTCTACGAGGAGTTCCTGGACAGGCTGGGCAACGAGATCTACGCCCAGGCCCTGGACCAGGAGGGGATCGAGGCCTACGCCGAAGGCATCCTCGAGAGCGTGGAGTTCGAGCCCACGTTGACCTACAAGTTCCTGGTGCCCTTGCAGCCCGAGGTGAAGCTGGGGGATTACCGCAGCCTGCGGGTGGAGGAGCCAGAGGTCCAGGTGGACGAAACCGAGGTGGAAACCCTCTTGGAGACCCTGCAGGAGCGCTATGCCGGCTACGTGGAGGTGGATCGCCCGGTGGAGTATGGGGATCTGGTGAGCATCGACGTCAAGGCCGTGCTCCTGGACGAGGAGGGCAACGAGACGGACACGGTGGTCCTGGAAGAGACGGACTGGGACGTGACGCCGGACAAGGAGACGCCCATGGAGCCGCCGGGGCTGGATGAGGCCCTGGTGGGCATGAAGGTCGGCGAAGAGAAGGACGTGGTCCTCTCCTGGCCCGAGGATAGCCAGAGCATGTACGCGGGCAAGAGCGCCCGCTTCCACATCAAGGTCCGCTCCATCCAGGCCTACCAGCGGCCCGAGCTGAACGACGAGTTCGCCAAGATGGTGGATCCGGAAGTAGAGAGCCTGGAGGAGCTCAAGGAGAAGATCCGAGAGGACCTTCGGGAGGCGCAGGCGGATGAGCTGGAACAGCAGTACGTCACCGAGGTCCTGGACAAGCTGGTGGAGATGAGCGAGCTGAGCTATCCGCCGGTGGCTGTGGAGATCCAGCTGGACGACATCCTTCGACAGATGGACATGGACGTGCGGCGCATGGGCTTCAATGGGCTGGAGCACTACCTCCAGGTCACCGGCAAGGAGTACAAGGAGTTCCGGGAGGAGCTGCGGGAACAGGCCGAGACCATGCTGCGCCGCAACCTGGTGATGACGGAGATCCACAAGGCAGAGGGGATCACCGCCACCGACGAGGAGATCGAGGCCCGGATCCAGACCATAGCTGGGGAGGAAGAGGAGGAAGAAGAGGCGGAAGCCTCTCGCCAGGGTTTCATGAAGATGATGCGGGACCAGGGTCGGGGGATCCTGGCGGATCAGATCGTCTCCGAGAAGACCCTGGATCTGGTCCTGGCCATTGCCCGGGGCGAGGAAGTGCCCCCGCCGGGTCAACACCCCCCCAAGGTGACAGTGGTGGAAACAGGGGAGGAAACAGGGGAGCAAGGCTCTTCAGAGGAAGCCCAGCCCCAGGCCTCCACGACGGAAGAAGCCAGTGAGGAGGGCGCCGACGAAGCCACTGAAGCCGACGAAGCCGACGAGAACACAGAGGACGCCGAGTCCACCCCCCAGGAGGACGAATCCGAGGAGTGAATCGGCGGAGGGCGCTGGCTTTCCCGGGCCTTGCCCACCCGTGATAAAATACACCTGTGACAGGCAGGGAAAGCAACCCGCAGGGGACGAAGGGATGCATCAGCTCCCCTAAACCCCCGAAATGTGCAGTTTTTTGAGTGGAAAGATGGAGACAAAACCAATGATGGATCCGATGAACGTAATTCCCATGGTGATTGAAAACACCGGCCGTGGTGAGCGGGCTTTCGACATCTACAGCCTGCTGCTCAAGGAGCGCATCGTCTTCCTGGGCACCCCCATCACGGACCAGGTGGCGAATCTGATCGTGGCTCAGCTGCTCTACCTGAACTCGGAGGATCCCAACCGGGACATCCAGATGTTCATCAACAGCCCCGGCGGCAGCATCTACGCCGGCCTGGCCATCTACGACACCATGAAGATGATCGACGCCCCGGTCAGCACCTTCGCGGTGGGCGTGACCGCCAGCATGGGCACGGTGTTGCTGGCCTCCGGCGCCCAGGGGAAGCGCTTCGCTCTGCCCCACGCCACCATCCACATGCACCCGGCCAGCAGCGGCGCCCAGGGCTACACCGAGGACGTCCGCATCGCCTTCCGGGAGCAGGAGCGGCTCCAGACCCAGCTTTTCTACATCGTGGGCAAGCACACCGGCCACGACTGGAAGGAGATCGAGAAGGTCTTTGAACGCGACCGCTACATGAACGCCCTGGAGGCCAAGGAGTTCGGCCTGGTGGACGAGGTGCTGGGCGACACCAGCGACATCATCGGCGTGAAGGACGGCCAGGTCCACCTGCCCGAGTCCAACGGCACGGAGAAGGCCGCGGAAGGCGACAAGAAGAAGGCCAAGGCCGACTGAGCCGCCACCCCAAACGAGTCCAGGCGAGGAACCAGGCCCCGATCTGGTTCCTCGCTTCCTTCGAGCCCCGATCCATCCTCAACACCCATTCAACGCCCAGTGAAATTCCATGCCGAAGCGAGCCAACCCTGCCACCCGTCGCTGTTCCTTCTGTGATCGACCCGAGTCCGAGGTGCGTCACCTCATCGCTGGCCAGGACGGCGCCTACATCTGCGATGACTGCGTGCGCCTGGGCGCGGAGGTCCTGGCCGAGGAAGGCGTCTGGATCGACCAGGGACGCGCCGGCGCCAGGCCGGCCCAACCCCAGCGGGTGCCCAGCCCCAAGGAGATCGTCCACTACCTGGACCAGTACGTCATCGGCCAGGATCGGGCCAAGAAGGTGCTCTCTGTGGCGGTCTACAACCACTACAAGCGCATCTTCGGCAGCACGGCCACCGGCAGCCCCCTTCCCCCCAAAGCCGGGAATGGCCCAGAGGCCGACGACGTGGACCTGGCCAAGAGCAACATCCTCCTCATCGGCCCTACGGGCAGCGGCAAGACCCTCCTGGCCCAGATGCTGGCCAACATGCTGGAGGTGCCCTTCACCATCGCCGACGCCACCAGCCTGACCCAGGCCGGCTACGTGGGCGAGGATGTGGAGAGCGTGCTGGTGGGGCTCCTCCAGGCCGCGGACTGGGACCCGGAGCGCGCCGCCTACGGCATCGTCTACATCGACGAGATCGACAAGATCGCCCGCAAGTCCGGGGACAACCCCAGCATCACCCGGGACGTGAGCGGCGAAGGCGTGCAGCAGGCGCTGCTCAAGATCATCGAGGGAACCGTGGCCAACGTGCCCCCCAACCCAGGCCGCAAACATCCCCAGCAGGAATTCATCCAGCTGGACACCAGCAACATCCTCTTCATCTGCGGCGGCGCCTTCGTGGGGCTGGCCGACGTGGTGCGGCGACGGGTGCGGCGACGGGTGAGCCTGGGCTTCCTGGCCGACGAGACGGCCGACATCCTGGCCCCCCTCCCTGAGGACGGACAGGAGGAGGGCCCCTTGCCCGAGGACCTCGCCGCCCGGCAGCGGGAGCTGAAGATCCGCAAGCTGGAGAAGGAGGGGCGGGAGGAGGCGCTGCTCCTGCGCCACGCCATGCCCGATGACCTCCTCTCCTTCGGCCTCATCCCCGAGTTCATCGGCCGCCTGCCGGTGATGGTCAGCCTGGAAGCCCTGGACCGCAAGACCATGGTCCGCATCCTGGTGGAGCCCAAGAACAGCGTGGTGCGCCAGTTCCAGCGGCTCCTGGCCATGGATGGGGTGGCCCTGGAGTTCGAGGAAGAGGCCCTCCAGGCCGCGGCCACAGAGGCCTTCCTGCGCAAGACCGGCGCTCGGGGCCTGCGCAGCATCGTGGAGGAGGCCCTGCTGGACGTGATGTACGAGATCCCCAGCCGGGACGACATCGCCCGCTGTGTGGTGACCAGGGAGGTCTTCACCGAGCGGGCCCTGCCCCGCCTCTACGACCGCCAGGGCAATCCCATCACCCTGGGCGAGGAGCGCCAGTACGACCAGGCGGCCTAGCTCCCGCCCCCTCCTCATACGACGCGAGAAAGGCCTGCCCGGTCGCGGAACCCGGCAGGCCTTTTCTGTGCGCTGGGCCAGAGAGCGCCTCCCTGGCCCAAGCAACCCCGATCAACTCGACCACTTCTCCCTCACCACCCTCCAATTTCTACTCGCCAATCTCTGCTCGCCAATCTCCAATCTCCAATCTCTAGCCCCCTTCTCTCTCACTCCACCACCTTTGTCGGCTCCACCGGCACCCCAGAAGCCGGCGTGGCCGCGGGATCCCCCTCCGGCGTCACCTCGTTGGCGGTGCTCGGGGCTTCCTCCGGGGGCGCGGGGGCCGCCTCGGACGGAGGCACAGGCACGGTGTCCTGCCCCTCCGGCCCCACCCGCTGCGCGGCGAGCAGGGTGGCCTCCAGGCGCACAGGGACGCCCAGATCCTGGTTGAGCTGGCCTTCGATGCGGCCGAGGAGGGCCCGCTCCAGGGTGGTGTAGTCGTAGAAGATGGCGTGCACCACGTACTCCTCCTCCTCTTTGTTCACCTCGATGCTGCGCAGGTAGGCCGCCTTGCTGGGGATGTTCTCGGCCAGCACCGCCTGGATCCGCTCCTCCATGTTGGCCAGCTGCTCCCGTTGCTGGAGCTGGCGCAGGGAGATGTGCAGGAGCACGGCCAGGGGGATGGCGATGAGCACCAGGGAGACCAGAGAGAGGCGCAGCCCCTGCTGGAAATGCTCCGACTGCTGGGTGGTGGGGGGACGGAAGCCCATGAGCAGGAAGAAGATGGCCGCAGCCAGGACGATGGCCACCAGGTTGGTGGCGAAGAGGAGCAGCCCGCCGCCGGCGATGGTGTAGCGGGAGGTGGCGATGCCGTAGCCCACCACACAGAGGGGCGGGACCAGGGCCACGGCGATGGAGACGCCGGGCAGGGCCGCGGCCACCTGTTTGCGGCTCAGCGCGTAGCCGGCCGCGGCGCCGGACGCCAGGGCCACGGCCAGATCCAGGAGGGTGGGCTGGGTCCGGGCCAGGATCTGGTCCGTGACCTGGGTGGCCGGGGAGATGAGGGTGACCGCCACCCCCACGCTCACCGCCAGGATGATCCCCTTGACCGTGGCCTCCGCGGCCACCCGCACCAGCTGACCGCTCCCTTCCACCAGCCCCATGGCCATGGAGGCGATGGGGCTCATGAGGGGGGCCACCAGCATGGCGCCGATGATCACCGCGCCGCTGTTCTGGAGCAGGCCGAAGGTGGCGATGGTGGCGGCCAGGAAGATGAGCACGAAGAAGTCGATGCTGGGCTGGGCTCCCTGGCGCATGGCGATGGAGATCTCCGCCCGTTCGGCCACGCTCAGCTTGGGGAAGACCGCCGCCAGGGCCTGCCAGCGGTTGCGCAGCCAGCGGTGATGCTTGGGCTCGTAGGGCCGCACCAGGATGGTGGGCTGCCGCCGGGAGAGGGCCACCTCCGCCGGGATGCCGTTGAAGAAGTGGGTGTCCAGGAACATGAGCCGGGAGGCGTTCATGAGCACCACGTCGTAGCTGCTGGCCATGTCCAGGATGCCGGTGACCACGCTGCTGGCCCGCACCACCTTCTGCTCCACGTTGTCCCGGGGGCTCTCGCCGTCGAAGAGGGCCCGAAACTGGGTGGTCTCTGCGGATTCGTCCTGGCTGGCCTCTTCCGGGGCGGGGGCAAGGGCGGAAGGCTCTCCGGCTCTCTGGGCGTGGACCCCGTTTCCGTTGCCGTTCCTGTGGCCATTCC
>CAYQEB010000011.1:48012-50649 GCA_964416395.1 uncultured Caldilineaceae bacterium
GCCATTCCTCCTGCCGTTGACGTCAGCACCCTGGACGCGGCGACTGGTGGCCGCCGAGGCAGTCGCTGCCTTGGCGGCAGGCCCAGGGACAGCGCGCCCGGCCCCTAACGGCCCTCTCCCTTCGGCCTGGGCCACGGGCGCGGGAACCCCTGGGGAGCCCTCCTGGGGCCACCCTTCGCCCCCGTTCTCGGGGACGTCGGAGCTGGCGGGGTTGTCGAGGCCCTCGGGGCCCTCGGGGCTGGTGTCCATCTCGTCCTCCTGGAAGAGGATGTCGGGCACCACGTGGAGGGCCACCACCTTGCCCCCATCCTTCTGGACCAAGGCCTGGCCCAGCTCCAGGGCTGTGGTCACGCTGGAGCGACCGCTGGCGGGGATGAGCACCTGGCGGATCCGCTGGGGCAGCTCGCCCCGGAGCACCGCCACGTCGCAGGTGACCGTCTGGACGATGCGGTCCAGCATGGGGTTCAGGTCGATGATCTCGCTGGCCTCCTCCAGCTCCTCCATCCCCTCTGGCAGCCCCTCGTGCATCTCCTGGGGCATGCCGGCCGGGTTCTGCAGGGCTCGCAGGCGCAGCAGGCTCTGCTCCCAGACGCTGGGCTTGCGCCGGTTGGAGCGGTAGGTCTCCTCCCAGCCGATGAGGAGCAGGTCCACGTGCTCGTCCTTCACCGTCTCCACGATGCCCTGGTGGGTGGTTCGGGCCACCCGCACAAAGGAGGTGACGGGCAGATCCGGGGGCAGGCCGGCCTGTTCCACGAAGTGCTCCACCGTGCGCAGCTGCTGCTCCGGGCGCAGGTAGCTCAGATTGCGGGTGAACTCCTCCTGCCGGTCCAGCACGTGGAGGACGATCAGGTGGCCGTTGCGGGCCTGGGCCAGGAGGGCGCCGGCCCGGATCAGGGGGATAGCCGTCTCCGGGTTCATGATGGCCACCAGGACGCTGTAGCTCTCCCGCAGGGGCTCCGGCGGGGCGTCCCGGAAGACCAACTGTTCCCGGGCCTTGGCCGAGGACTTCTGGACCCGGGTCAGGTAGTAGCCCACGCCCAGGATCACCCAGACGATCCCTCCCAGCAGGGTGCTCACCGGCAGGGCCAGGGGCAGGAAGAGGCCGATCACCGCGGCCAGGCCCGGGAAGACCGGGTCAAAGGGCAGGCGAAGACCGTCCCCCTTCTGCCCCTCGTTCTCCTGGGCCTTCGCTTGAGCCTGCGCCTGGGCCTTCTTGGCCTTCTTCCGGGAGCGAAGCACATCCGGCCCGAAGAGGAGCACCGTGACCCAGAGGAAAGTCAGGCTGGCCAGGCCGGTGACCACCGGCGTGGGGACCAGGACGGCCAGCAGCCCGGTGGCCAGCATGGCGAAGAGGAGCCCGTAGGCGGAGGTCTCCTGGCCGGGGAGGCGTTTGTTGAAGGGGCGGGGCAGGTAGCCGTTCCAGGTCAACGAGCCGATGAGGTAGAGGATGCTGGCGAAGACCCGTTCCATGACGATGAAGCTGATGAAGAGGCCGGCCAGGACGAATCCCAGGTGCAGGGAGCCGGGCTCCAGGGGCGGGATGAGCTGGGCAGGGGAGTTCAGGCTGCTGGCCCAGGCTCGGGGAAAGTTGCGGGCCACCCCCATGAGCACCCCCAGGAGCTGCCCCACCACCAGCGGGACAAGCAAGGCTGGCAGCAGGACCCGCCGGGGCCGGTGCACGTCCTCCTTGTAGCCCACAATGAGGGCCAGGAACCAGAGGTTGGCCGCCAGGAAGGCCATGGTGGTGGAGAGCTTGATGGGCTGCTCCGGTTCCGTCAAGGCGAAGGCGCCGTTGGCTGGCTGGAGGAAGCCCCAGGCCGCCACCAGGATCACCAGGCCCAGGCTAGCGTAGACCAGCTTGGTGCGCAAGGACCAGCTGCCCACTGGCTGGAAGACGTAGTGCAGCGCCATCAGGAAGGCGGCGAAACCGGCCAGCCAGCGGGTGGCGATGGCCACCCGGAAGAGGGATTGGGAGAGGATGCTCAGGTAGAGCCCCATGCCCCAGGCCAGGATCCCGGCCAGGCTCAGGTAGCCCAGGAGCAGGAGCCAGCCGATCATGAAGCGGCGGGAGTTGCTGGTGTTGGGCTGGATCAGGCCGAAGAAGCTGTTGCTGTTGCGCCGGAAGCTGATGCGCTCCATGTAGCTCAGCACGATGGGCAGGAAGACCAACAGGGCCAACAGAGACCCTGGGGCCAGCTCCTTGCCCGTCAGGCGGACCAGCCAGCCCACCACGGTGAAGGCGTTCAGGGCCAGGATCAGGCTGATCCCCAGGGCCACGCCCCAGCCCAGCTGCATGGAGTGTCCGAAGCGAATCACTTTGGCGGTGGACGATGTTCGATGCGCGCGGGTCATGGTCTGCTCTCTCCAGTGGTTCGTCTTCGTCTGCTCGGCTTGGTTGTCTGGCACTTGAAACGGGGCACACGGATCGCACAGGGAAGGTCCACATACAGGGAAGATCCACGGAATGGGGAACGGTGGTGGATCAACGCCTGGCGCAGGCAGGATGGTTCCCAGGAACCGCCACGCTTGGGTTGCGTTTGCCAGACAGGCCGCGTACGCTTTGCTGGCGCTTGTCTGCGCTTTTTCGGACGCCTTCTCTACGCTGGGGTTTGCGACGCCGGGGTTTTCCTACGCTGG
>CAYQEB010000011.1:50749-61264 GCA_964416395.1 uncultured Caldilineaceae bacterium
TTTCGGACGCCTTCTCTACGCTGGGGTTTGCGACGCCGGGGTTTTCCTACGCTGGAGATTCTTCTACGCTGGGGTTCTGTGGGGGCGCTTCTGTAGCGGATGTGGCGGGGTGACGCGGGGAACTGTGGGAAGGCGGGAGACGAGATGGGGTGAGATCATCGGAGCGCCCGATCACCCGCTCTCCCGATCCTCCCATCCGCCCCGGGGCCAAGGGATGAAGCTGTACCCCTCTCCCCGGACGGTGCGGATGTAGACGGGGCGGGAGGGATCTGGCTCGATCTTCTCCCGCAGCCAGCGTACATGCACGTCCAGGGTCCGGGTGTCCTCCAGGAAGGTGGTCTCCCAGATGGTCTCCATGAGATCCGCCCGCTGCACCACCCGGCCGGCATGCTCCATGAGCATGTGGAGCAGCTTGCACTGCTTGGGCGGGAGAACCACCTGCCCGTGGGGGCCCGTCACCTCCCGGGAAAGGGTGTCCAGCCAGAAGGGTCCCCCGCGGATCAGGGTCTTGGAGAGGAGCTCAATGAGATCTTTCATCACCCTGGCGACCTCCCTGCGGGGCAGGGAGCGGGGCAACGTGGCGTCGAACGTGCAGGTGGAGGGCGTCAGGGGCTCGTCGCTCACGGCCACCAAGAGGATGCGCGGGGCCCGCCGGCGCACATCCTGGCAGAAGCGGACTCGAGGGTAGCGGGGGCTGATCTGGACGAGGATGCCGTGGGGCGGGGAACGGCGCAGGCCGCTCAGGGCTTGTTTCTGGTTGCTCTCCGTGACGAAGCGCAACACCAGATCCGGGAAGCGGCGGCGAAAGCGTTTCAATTGCATTCGGCCTTCGAAGGCCTCCCGTAACCTCTCGCCGGTCCCAGGATCGTGGCCAACGTACAGGATCCGCAGTGTGGGAGAGGCGGTCATCGGGGCTCCTCAAGCGGGTGGGCGGCGGGATCCAGGCCAGGGGAAACCGGGTGCGGCTCCATTATAGCCAATGCCTGGGCACTTTGCAATCAGTTTGCGTCGGCTCCAGGAACCCAGCTCTCCGGGCGGGAGAAGGGCTGAAAGGGACCGGCCGGCGTGATGGCGAAGAAGGCCACCTGCCAGGGCGAAGGCGCTGGGGCCTGGCCTGTGATCCCGGCCATGGCCTCCTGGGTGGCCCGGTAGAGGCGATAGGCGGCCGGAGACGCGTTCGCCTGGCCCTGGGCCCAGGCGTCGTAGCCGGGATCCAGCCAGGTGGCCCAGAAAAGCGGCCCCAGCCCCGCCGGGCCCAGCTGAGGATGGGCCAGCGCCCGCTCCAGGAAGATGGGATCCTCCCCCTGGAAGGCCAGCCAGAAGGGCGCCCTGGGCTGGGAGCTGCGCAGGAGCGCCAGGGCCTTCACTCCGTCCTCTGGGCTGCCCAGCCAGAGGACCGCTTCGCCTTCCCCCGCCTGGGTCAGATCCTCCGAGAGGATCACAGGCAGGCCCGCCTCCTGGGACCAGGCCGCGGGGCTGCGCTGAGGCCACCCGGGCGTCCACCCGGCCAGGACCAACCTCCTCGCGCCCTGGCTCTGGGCCGCCCCCGCCACCGCCTGGACCAGGGCCGTGGCCCAGGCGGTTTCCTGAGGATCCCGGGCGAAGCCTCCCTGGGGATCCACGGCGAAGGGACGGATCCAGTCCACTTCCCGGGCCCGGAAGCGGTCCGCCACCTGGGCGCTGGCGGCGGGATCCAGGGGGCCGATCACCGCCCGCACCAGGGGGTCGGCCAGGATCTTGGCCACCGTCCGGGCCGGGTCCAGGGAGGTGTCCTCGGCCAGGGGGATGAATCCCAGCGGGCCTGTGGGCGCATCCTGGATGGCCTGGCGCATGGCTGCCAGGGCGGCGTAGCCTGTGCGTCGATGCACTCCCTCGAAAGGGGCGGCCAGGCCGATCTTGGCCACAGACCGGGTGGGGGAGCAGCCAGCCAGCAGGAAGGGCAGGAGGAGAGCCAGGGAGATGGCCAGAGCCACGGGCAGAGAAACAGGTTGGAAGATGGGCAGGGAGCCTGGCGGGAAGGCAGGGCGCGAGGAGGTCATCGGACAGTTCAGCAGGCGATCCGGCGGACAATCCAGCGGACGAGCGGTTCGCTGCCACTCGCCGGTCTCCAATCCCTGGATGGCCAACCTCCGGTCCAGCGTCGTTCCCTCACGGCCCGCATCGTTCCCTCACGGATTGTAGCCGTAGATCTGCAGGTTCCGCTCGTGCTCGGCCAGGGTCTGGGCGAAGACATGGCGGCCATCCTCGCCAGTGGCCACGAAGAAGCAGTAGCTGGTCTGGGCCGGGTTGCGGGTGGCCTCGATGGCGCTCAGGCCTGGGCTGGCGATGGGGCCTGGGGGCAGGCCAGGGTTCAGGTAGGTGTTGTAGGGGCTGAGGACCTGGGCATATTCCTCCACGCTCTGGGGCTTCCACCACCAGTTGCCCACCGTTCCTCGGGCGTACTGGACCGTGGGGTCGGCCTGGAGGTAGTTGCCCCCCACCTCCGCCGCGCAGGTGCCGTTGAGCCGGTTCACGTAGACGCTGGCGATGAGGGGACGCTCGTCCGCCTGGACCGCCTCCCGTTCCACAATGCTGGCCAGGGTGATCAGGTCGTGTCCGCTCAGGCCGCTGGATCCGCCCACCAGCTTCTCCGCGCCCACCTTGGCGTCGAAGTTGTCCAGGAAGGCTCGCAGGACGATCTCCGGCGTGGTGGCGTTGACCGGGAAACGGTAGGTGTCCGGGAAGAGGTAGCCCTCCAGGCTGGCCCCTTCGGGCAGATCCCGCAGGAAATCGTACTCGTCGAAGATGTCCAGGGCCCGGGGCTGGCGCACCGCGGTGAGAAAGCGCTCGCTGTCCAGGACGTAGGCCTCGGCCAGCCGCTCCGCCACCTCCTCGGCCCGCAGCCCCTCGGGGAGGGTCACCAGCACCTCTTCGAAGCGGGCCTCCTGCAGGGCCTCGGCGATCTCGGGCATGGTCATGGTCTCGGCCAGCATGAAGTTGCCCGCCTCGATGCGCCGGTCCAGGCCAGTGACCCGCAGATAAAGGTTGAAGAGGCTTGCGTCCCGGATGAAGCCCTCCTGCTCCAGGCGGAAGGCCACGAAACGGGCCGGCTCGCCGGGGTTGATGGTGAAGGGGCGAGGGCGCGGGTTCTCTCCGGCCGGCAGCGCCAGCTCGTCCTCCCGCATGCGCAGGCTCAGGGCCAGGATCTTGCGCTCGATGTTCTCCGGGGTCAGGGCCTTCTCTTTCGCGTTGGGGTCGATGAGTCCCTGGGTCTCCTGGGGCGCGGCCATGAACTGCTCGGTCAGGTGGGCGTCCGCCACCATCCAGACGCCGCCCAGCACACCGATGACCAGGAGCAAAAAGCCCAGGCGGATCAGGTTCAACACCAGATTGGCCGGGTCGCTCAGCTCCTGGAGCAGTCGCTGGGACCAGCTGCGTTGCTCCAGGGCGCGCTGCTGGCGTTTGCGGGACAAGAAGAGTTGGCTCTGCCTGCTGCTCATGGCTTTCTTTCCTGGTTGGATTCTGGCCGGGATGACTCCTGGCCCTCCCCTTGGGGGCGGCGTTCTTCGGCCGGGATGGAGCCGTAATCCAGGGTCTCGCCCCGGCGCTGGGCGTCCAGATAGCTCTGGAGGATCAGGGCCGCGGCCACCGCGTCCTCCCCGGCCCGGGTGGCGCCTTCCGCCAGGAGCTCCTGGGCCGCGTAGCTGGTGAGCCGCTCGTCCCAGAAGTGGACGGGGACCGACCTGCCCAGGATGACCTCCAGGGCCCGGGCCAGGCGACCGGCCCAGCGGCGCACGGAGCGGGCCTGGGACCCCTCGCTGCCGTCCATGTTCAAAGGCAGGCCGCAGATGATGGCCTCCGCGCCCTCCTCCCGGAGGATCTGGGCGATGCGCTGGAAGTCCTCCTGGCGGCGGCCCCGCTGGATGACTGTTAGCGGGCGCACGGTGATGCCCAGAGGGTCACAGGTGGCCACGCCGATGCGGGCCTGGCCCACATCCAGGGCCAGGAGCTTGCCCGGGGGCCAGGAGCGCCTCTCGGATCCGCTCATGGCTGCCCTGGGGTGGCGTACTCCACCCGGACCTGGATGCGGGTGGGGATGGAGGGCAGGCTCTTCTTCCAGGAGGGATCCAGGTAGAACTGGGGCTCCCCGGCCAGGAGCCAGCGCTGGTGGAGCACTTGAGCGGCCTCCTCCGGCGTCAGCCCGGCGATGGCCGAGCGCATCTCTCGCACGTCGATGGGGATCACGTAGTTGCCCCGGGCCGTCACTCGGAAGTTCACGGCCTGGCCGTTCATCTCCACGGCTGGGTCCACCAGGTAGACGATGGAGTCCGCCACCAGCTTGGCCCGCTCCGGCACGCTGTCCTCCAGGGCCTGGAAGGCGAGCTCCTGGGTGGCCTCCTGGTCCACAGCCACACCCTGGGCCAGGACCCGCAGAGTCAGGTTCAGCTCCTCCGCGGGCTCGTCGTTGAAGCGGTCAAAGAACTGGGCCACGATGAAGGTGCGCACCGAGGCCGGGGGCAGCCATTCGTCTCCGTGGAGCTCGGCCTGGAGCTTCTCTGGCGCCTGAGCCTGGGCCTGGGCGTAGAGCTGATCCAGAAGGGCGTCCTTGTCCTCCTGCTTCACCACGGCCACCAGGTCCGACCGGCCGCCGCCGGTGGGCTCGGGGTTGGTGACCTGGACCTGGAAGTTCAGGCCGCCGCTCACGGTGGTGATGGTGTTGCCCCGCACGTTCCCCTGGATGCCCGGCTCCAGGGCCTCGATGGGCACGGTGACCCGGGTCCCTGGCGGGCCGGGCAGCTCCGCGGGCTCCGTGGTGCGGAACTCCACCCGCTCCCCGGTGCTGGTGCTCAGGATGGTCCCCGCGGGGATGCGCACGGTCTGGCGACCCAGGTTGGTGAAGACCACCTGGCCTGTGGCCTTCTCCGCGGGGCGCTGCTCCCGGCCCGAGGTGGGGATGGAGCCGGTGAGCTCCAGGTAGGTCTCCACCAGGCGAGCTGGCACCAGCCCCTGGATGGGATCCGGGACCAGGAGCCCGGGCTGGCCGGTGAGCTCCACCGTGACGGCGGCCTCCCGCTGGCCGGGGACCACGGTGACTGTGGCCGCGGGCAGGATGAAGAGGGTGAAACCGGCCAGGAGGGCCAGGATGAGCAGGCCGAAGATGCTGTACCCGGCCACCCGCAGCCAGAGGGGGGCCGGCCGGCGGTAGCGCTGCTCGGCCTGGATGCGCTTCTGCCGGGCCTTGTGCAGGTTCGGGCGGGCGGCCTGGCGGATCACCTCCGGAGTGGCGCCTGGGCCGTCCACGGTGGCCCGCCAGGGGGGCGGCTCGGGCAGGCCTCGCTCCGGGTGGCGGGGATCCACCAGGGGCAGGGGCGGGTCCATGCGCCATTCCGGTCGCCGGGCGGCTGCGTCCAGGGAGGAGAAGACCGGGATCCCCAGCTGCTGGGCTGCCTTGCGGGTCTCCAGGTGGCGGGTGATCAGCGCCAGCTCCTGGCGCCGGATCAGAGCCTGGCGCTGGAGCAGGCGCAGCCGGGCCAGGTTGTCCAGCTCCCACCAGCCGTCCGGCAGCTCCAGCAGAATGCGCCGAGCGTCGGAGCGAGCCAGACGTCGGCGCAGGGCTTCCACGGAGCTTGCCGGGTCAACAGGGATCAATTCGACGGGACTTTGGGTGGCGATCAAGGTTGGGTTCTTGGGCAAATGGGTGACTGGAGACCGGTGAGAGGACGTGGGGGGCGCCCATCTCTCCGATCTCCACCCTCATTCTTCTCTTTCATTCTTCACTTGGAGCTCTTCAGGTGTTTCTCCACCCAGGGGGCCACCGCGGCCAGGGCCTCGGGGAGCTTTGCCGGGTCCCGGCCACCGGCCTGGGCCATGTTGGGGCGGCCGCCGCCGCCTCCGCCCACGATCTGGGCGATCTCCCGCACCAGGTTCCCCGCGTGGATGCCCCGCTTCACCACGTCGGGCGTGGCCGCGGCCACCAGCATGGGCTTGCCCTTGATCACCGCGCCCAGGACCACCACGCTGCTGCCCAGCTTGTCCCGGAACCAGTCGGTCATGCGGCGCAGGGTCTCCACGTCGTCCACGTCCACCTGGGTGGCCAGCACGGCCACGTCCTGGACGGTGGCGGCCTGGTTGATCAGGCTCTCTGTCTCCAGCCGGGCCAGTTTCTCCCGCAGCTGGGCCACCTCCCGCTGAAGCTGGCGCTGCTGCTCCTGGAGCTGGGCCACGGCCTTGTCCACCTCCTCGGGCTTGACCCGCAGGGCCTCGGCCGCCCGCTCCAGGGCCTCCATGCGCTCCTCCACCAGCTCCTCCGCCACCCGGCCGCTGACCGCCTCGATGCGCCGGACGCCGGCGGCCACGCTGCCCTCGCTCACCAGGCGGATGCTGCCGATCTCCGCGGTGCTCTCCACGTGGGTGCCGCCGCAGAGCTCCATGCTCTCCACGTGCTCCTGGTCGCCGATGGTGACCACCCGCACCCGGTCCCCGTACTTCTCGCTGAAGAAGGCCAGGGCGCCCTCCTTCACCGCCTGGTCGTAGCTGGTCCAGTGGGTCTTCACCGGGTAGTTGGCCAGGAGCACCTGGTTGGCTTCCCGTTCGATGGCCTCCAGCTCCTCCTTGGTCAGGGGGCGGGGGTGGGTGAAGTCGAAGCGCAGGCGATCTGGCGCCACCAGGGAGCCGTACTGGCGCACGTGGGGGCCCAGGATCTTGCGCAGCTCCGCGTGGAGCACGTGGGTGGCCGTGTGATGGCGCATGATGTCCCAGCGCCGCTCCACGTCGATCTCGGCCCGGGCCGGGTCCCCCACCTTGACCGTGCCGCTGACCACCTGACCCACGTGGACGATGAGGCCGGGCACAGGGCGGCGGGTGTCCGTCACCTTCACCACCCAGACGGGCTCGTCCATGTCCGCGGGGAAGTAGTAGATCTCCCCGGTGTCGCTGACCTGGCCGCCGCTCTCCACGTAGAAGGGCGTCTCGGGCAGGACCACCTCCACCGTCTCTCCCTGGTGGGCTTCCTCCACGATCTGGCCCTCCTTTATCAGGCCGATGACCTGGGTGTCCACGCTGTCCACGTTCTCGTAGATCAGGTGTTTGACCCCTTCCTGGCCCAGCTTGCCCTCCTGCTTCAGCTGCTCCAGGAGCTGGGCGTAGACCCGGGTGTCCCCGGTGGCGGCCTTGCCGGCGCCGGCCCGGGCCCGCTCCCGCTGGGCCTCCATGGCCTTGCGGTAGCCCTCCTCGTCCACGGTCATGCCGTGCTCCTTGGCCACGTCCCGGGTGATGTCCAGGGGGAAGCCGTAGGTGTCCCACAGGCGGAAGGCTTCCTCCCCGGGGATGACCGTCTTGCCCTGCTCTTTCAGGGTCTCGATGAGCTCGTCCAGCCGGGCCAGGCCGATGTCCAGGGTGCGGCGGAAGCGGATCTCCTCCTCCTGGATGGTCTGGCGGATCAGCTCCCGGTTGGGGATGAGCTCCGTGTAGTGTTGGCCCATCTGCTGGATGACCACGTCCGCGACGTCGGCCAGGAAGGGCTTCTCGAAGCCGATCTTCTTGCCGAAGCGGGCGGCCCGGCGCAGGATCATGCGGGTGACGTAGTTGCGCCCCTCGTTGCCCGGGGGCACGCCGTCGCTGATGAGGAAGGTCACGGCCCGGCTGTGGTCGGCGATGACCCGGTAGCCCACGATGTGCTCCTGGCGCTGGGCGTCCGTGTGGCCCAACATGCGCTGGATGGCGTCCATGATAGGGGTGAAGGCGTCGGTGTCGTAGTTGTTGTCCTTGCCCTGGAGAATGCTGGCCAGCCGCTCCAGGCCGGCGCCGGTGTCCACGCTGGGGGCGGGCAGGGGGACCAGCTCCCCGTCGGGCTGGGCGTCGTACTGCATGAAGACCAGGTTCCAGATCTCCAGGTACTCGTCGTCCCGGTTCACGCCTTCCCGGGTCTGCTTCTCCAGGTCTCCCCAGTAGTAGTGGATCTCCGAGCAGGGGCCGCAGGGGCCCACGTCCCCCATGGACCACCAGTTGTCCTTCTTGCCGAAGCGCAGGATGCGGTCCGGGGAGGCGCCCACCTGCTGCCAGAGGGCCTCGGCCTCGTCGTCGTCGGTGTAGACGGTGAACCAGAGCCGCTCCACGGGCATCTCCAGGACGTTCACCAGGAGATCCCAGGCGAACTCGATGGCCTCCTTCTTGAAGTAGTCCCCGAAGGAGAAGTTGCCCAGCATCTCGAAGAAGGTGTGGTGCCGGGGGCTGGGGCCCACCTCCTCCAGGTCGTTGTGTTTGCCCGAGACCCGCAGGCACTTCTGGGCGGTGACGGCCCGCTTGTAGGGGCGCTTCTCCAGGCCCAGGAAGACGTCCTTGAACTGGACCATGCCGGCGTTGGTGAAGAGGAGTGTGGGATCGTTCTCGGGCACCAGGCTGCTGCTGGGCACGATCTCATGCCCTCGCTCATGGAAGTAGTCCAGCCAGAGCTTGCGGATTTCGTTTGTGGAGAGCCATTTCATGAGCGCTTCTTCCCTGGATGAGCGTCGATCGGGGCCCCGTTCCCTCCTGGCCTGGGCTGAGGCCGGCCTGGGGAAATGGGTGGTGCTCCACGATCTGGAAAATGTTCCAACTGGAAAGGGTTCCAAAACCCGTGGCAACGGGCCTTGGAGCGGCAAGACTGGTTCTGTAACCCTCTAATTTTAAGGAAAAGTGCGTAGCGGTGTCAAAATTCAGTTCGGGGCAAACACTTGTCAGAACGGCGGAGGTGACAGATAATAGGGGCAGCGATCCAGAAAAGGGTGCATCCGCCGCCAACCCACCGGCCTGGCGGACGCCTTCCCGCCCCCGGTCAACACCCTCAGCCAACCAGCCTCAGCCATCTTCCAAAGGAGGGAGCCATGAGCCAGGAAGCGGTCCTCTACAGCGTGAAGGACGGGGTGGCCACCATCACCCTGAACCGCCCCCAGAAGTTGAACGCCTTCGACAGCGCCATGACCAAAGGGCTCGGCCAGGCCCTGAAGAGCGCCGCCCGGGACGACAGCGTGCGGGTCCTGGTGCTCACCGGGGCGGGGCGGGCCTTCTCCGCCGGGCAGGACCTGGCTGAGTTCCAGGGCCAGGAGGAAGTGGCCTTCAGCGAGCATCTGCGCCACGGCTTCAACCGCATCATCCGCCAGATGCGCAGCCTGGAGAAGCCCATCATCGGCGCCATCAACGGGGTGGCGGCTGGGGCCGCGGTGGGCATCGCCCTGGCCACGGACATCCGCATCGCCAGCGAGCAGGCCAGCTTCATCAGCGCCTTCGTCCGCATCGGCCTGGCGCCGGACACGGGCGTCTCCTGGCTGCTGACCCGGCTGGCCGGCCCCACCAAGGCCCTGGAGATGATGATCACAGGCGAGCCTGTCTCCGCCCACAGCGCGCTGGAGCTGGGGCTGGTCAACCTGGTGACGCCGGCCCTGGACCTGGAGGCCACGGTCAACGACTGGAGCCAGCGCCTGGCCAGTGGACCGACCCGGGCCATCGGCCTGACCAAGCGCATCTTCAACAAGGCCCTGGAAGCCCCTCTCGAGGAGATCCTGGAGTACGAGGCCATGATCCAGGACGTGGCCGGGTCCACAGAGGACCACGCGGAGGGCGTCCAGGCCTTCCTGGAGAAACGCGAGGCCCAGTTCAAGGGCAGATGAGCGCAGAACGCCTTTCAACTTCCAACTCCTATCTCCCGACTTCCAACTTCCAACTTCTATCTCCTATCTCCCCTATTTTTTCCCATTCACGGAGCCAAACCATGAACGAGTACCAGGATATTTTGGTGGAAAAACGGGATGACCGAGTGGGTCTCATCCGCCTGAATCGCCCCAAGGCCATGAACGCCCTGCGCCCCCAGCTCATGGACGAGCTCTGGGACGCGCTCCAGGCCTTCGACGCCGACCCGGACGTGGGCGCCGTGGTCATCACCGGCAACGACCGGGCCTTCTCCGCCGGCGCGGACATCGGCGAGATGGCCAGCATGGACCCGGTGAAGATGCTGGGCAGCCACCTCTCCGAGCGCTGGCATCGCATCAGCCGCATCCGCAAGCCCATCATCGCCGCGGTGAGCGGCTACTGCCTGGGCGGCGGCTGCGAGCTGGCCCTCACCTGCGACATGATCGTGGCCTCGGAGACGGCCCAGTTCGGCCAGCCGGAGATCAACATCGGCATCATGCCCGGAGCCGGGGGCACCCAGCGCCTGGCCCGAGTCCTGGGCAAGTATCTGACCATGGAGATGGTCCTGAACGACCGGCGGCTCAGCGCCCAGGAAGCCCTGCAGCACGGCCTGGCCAACCGGGTGACGCCGGTGGAGATCTACCTGGACGAGGCCATCAAACTGGCGGCTTCCATCGCCGCCCGGGCGCCGGTGGCCGTTCAGCTGGCCAAGGAAGCGGTCAACAAGGCCTTCGAGATGACCCTGGAGGAGGGCCTGCAGCTGGAGGAGCGGCTCTTCTACTTCCTCTTCGCCACCGAGGATCAGAAGGAGGGCATGCAGGCCTTCCTGGAGAAGCGCAGACCCCAGTTCCAAGGGCGGTAGGCCCTGGACGG
>CAYQEB010000011.1:61364-66237 GCA_964416395.1 uncultured Caldilineaceae bacterium
ATGCCCACCCCGGTGACCCCGCCACCCGAGACACCGCCCGAGACGCCACCCGGGGAACAGCCCCCGCCCATCGACATGACGCCGGAGCTGCCTCCCCAGCCGGAGGCGCCCCCCGCGCCAGCCCCCGGGGAGCCAGGCCCCCGCCAGTGGACCCTGATGATCTACATGGCCGGGGACAACGGCCTGAAGTTCCCCACGGACGCGGGCTGGACCCAGATCATGGCCGAGATGACCAGCGCCGGCTACACGGACATCACCGAGATGCGCAACGCGGGGACCACGGAGCAGGTGGCCTGCCTGGTCCAGTTCGACACGGTGACCGAAGCGGACCGCAGCTACCGCATCGTCATCAACCCCAAGGGCCAGGAGCCCACCGTCCTGACCATCCCCGAGACCAACACCGGGGACCCGGACACCCTGCGGGATTTCATCGTCTGGGGCCAGGAGAACTTCCCCGCGGAGCACTACCTGGTGGTGCTCTGGAACCACGGGGGCGGCTGGAAGGAGGACGACCTCTGGGCCTCGGTGCGCTCGGTTCCGGGGGGCGCGCCCCGGCGGCCCGCTCTCTTCCGCCGCACGGCCGGGGCCATCAGCCGCACCATCCAGCGAACGGTCAGCCCTCAGGCCGGAGAAGATCCGGTGGAGGAGCTGCGCCGAGCCCGGGCCGGGGGCGGCCAGTCTCGGGGCGTTTTGCCCGCAGGCGCGGCCCAGCCCCGCTGGATCGCCGCGGACGACAGCAGCAAGGACTTCCTGGACAACGAGGAGCTGCAGCGGGCCTTCCGGGAGGCCCAGGGCATCACAGGCCAGGCGGTGGACCTCATCGGCATGGACGCCTGCCTCATGGCCATGGTGGAGGTGGCCTACCAGCTGCGCCAGGAGGCCCAGATCCTGGTGGCCAGCGAGGAGGTGGAGCCCATGGCTGGCTGGCCCTACACCGCCATCCTGGATCGGCTGAACCAGCGGCCGGACCAATCCCCGGAGGAGCTGGCCCGGGCCCTGGTGCGCCTCTACGGGGAGAGCTATCCCTCCTCCACGGTGGAGATCACCCAGTCCGCTCTCCTGCTGGGGCGGCTGGAGCCCCTGGTGGCCCGGCTCCGAGCCTTCGTAGAGGCGGTGATGGCCCACTGGAACCACCCGGCCGTCCCTGTGGCCCTGGAGCGGGCCCGCCTGCGCACCATCCGCTTCCAAGACTCGGACTACCGGGACCTGGTGGACTTCCTGCAGCGGGTCCAGGCGGAGCTGGCGCGCCTGCGGGCCGATGAACGAGTCACCGAGACCGGAGCCCTGGACGCCGTGCTCCAGGCGGTGGGCTCGGCCCTGGCTCTCTTCGATGATCCCCAGAGCACGCCGGTGCTGGAGACCCTGGTCAAGGGGCAGCGCTACCTGGACCCGATGACCGGCCAGCCTCGGGTCCACGGTCTGGCCGTCTACCTGCCCGACGACCGGGTGAGCGTCTACTACGACGGCCTGGACTTTGCGGAGAGCGGCTGGCCAGAGCTGCTGCGGCTGATGCTGGGCGCCCAGGCCCAGGCCGGCGGCCCCCAGGTCAGCTGAGGCCGACACGCGACCCCCTGTGAGGAGCCCTTCCATGCCCGATCCCGACCTGAGCCGGATGACCTACGACCGCAAGCGCCTGGAGGAGACCCTGAGCCAGGTGCTGCTGACCATCTACCGCCACTGGCCGGAGCTTCCGGAGGACGTGCGCCAGGAGGTGGAGCGCCTGCGCCGAGAGCTAGCCCGGGATCTGGCCAACCTGGCCCGGCCCAACGACCGGGGCAACCGCATCATCCAGTTCCTGGAGGCCCTGGAGCAGATCCCGGCCATCCTGGCCATCGCCCGGGACGAGCTCCTGGCGGGCAAGCTGGCCGGCCCGGTGCGGGGCTTCGGCGGGCCGGGCGACGAGGCCACGGACACCCTGGTGGAGCGGCTGACCATGGACCCGGCCCTGGTCTACGGTGCCCAGGCCTCCATGCGTGGGGATCGGGAGGTGGGGATGGCTGCTGTCCCCGAGGAGGCTGGCCCCGAGCCCCAGGAAACAGGCGAAGAGGCGGGCCAGGCCGTGGACTTCCACACCAGGGTGGAATTTCCGGAGCAGGTGCGGCCCCGGAGCGAGCATCCCCTCATTGTCCAGCTCACCCTGCTCAAGCCCAAGGCCAGCCGCATCGACGAGACGGTCACCATCGCCTTCCCCGAGCCCCAGGAGCCGGAGATGGTGGAGGTGCGGGTCACCGCGCCGGGCTTCAGCGAGCGCACCGGCGTCTGGTCCCGGACCATGGCCGTCTACGCCGCCCAGGACTCCCAGCCGGCGGTCTTCCTGCTCCGGGCCGGGGACCAGACCGGTGACCACCGCATCACCGTGGATTTCTATCACCGGGGCCGCAACGTGGGCAGCTTCGCCTTCCAGACCCAGGTCTCCGCCTTCGGGCCCACAGGACGCACCCGGGGCGGTGCTGGCGCCATCCCCCTGGCCGGGGAGGAGCGCCCTTCCCCGCAGCCCCTGCGCCCCTTCCACGGCCTTGCCCTGCCGGATCAGCCGCCTCCGCCGGTGGACGTGGAGCTGCGCATCGTCACCGGGAATCAGGACAACCAGCTGCACTTCACCCTCCACTCGGCCCTGGCCCACGTGGGCTACCACTGGCGGGAGATGGGCTCGGTCACCCTGACCGCGGCCAACCCGGGCCAGTACGTGGAGGCCCTCTTCCAGGAGCTGAGCCAGCTGGCCGCCCAGCCGGTGGACCAGCTGAGCGAGGCGGACGCCCGGGTCAACGCGGATCGGATCCGGGCCATCGGCGAACAGCTCTTCCAGGATCTCTTCCCGGAGAAGCTGCGCCGGGAGTACTGGCGGCTGCAGAAGCTGCGCCAGGCCGGCCGGATCCGCAGCCTGCTCATCACCAGCGACGAGCCCTGGATCCCCTGGGAGCTGGTCCGCCCCTACGAGGACGACCCGGACACCGGGGAGGAGCGAGGGGACGACTTCCTGGCCGGGGGGTTCCAGCTCACCCGCTGGCTGGCCGGTCGGGGGCCGGCGGACCAGGTGCGGATCCAGGCGGCCCGGCTGGTGGCCCCGGTCCTGGACCTGGCCTTTGTGGAGGAGGAGGTGGCCTACTTCCGGGAGCGCCTGCCCCAGGCCGGGGTGCAGGTGGGGTCGCCCATCGCCACTCGGCAGGAGGTGCTGGCCCTGCTCCGTCAAGGGGGTGTGCAGCTCCTCCACTTCGCGGCCCACGGTCGCTTCGACCCGGTCCAGGCGGATCGCTCTCCCCTCACCCTCCAGGACGGGGTGGTCACGCCGGAGGATTTCAGCGGCAGCCAGGCCCGGGGCCTGCGTCGGGAGCGCCCGGTGATCTTCCTGAACACCTGCCACAGCGCGCGGGTGGCCTTCGTCCTCACCCGGCTGGGGGGCTGGGCGGAGAAGCTGGTGGCCGAGCTGGGGGTGAGCGCCTTCATCGGCACCCATTGGGAGGTGAACGACCTGCTGGCCGCGGAGTTCGCCACCCAGTTCTACGAGAACCTGCAGCGGGGGCAGCCCCTGGGCCAGGCCTTTCACAACGCCCGGCTGGCCATCCGCGAGCGCCAGCCAGCCAACCCCACCTGGCTGGCCTACACC
Source organism: uncultured Caldilineaceae bacterium (assembly GCA_964416395.1). Classification (GTDB taxonomy): domain Bacteria; phylum Chloroflexota; class Anaerolineae; order Caldilineales; family Caldilineaceae; genus S144-5. Next base: position 64,969 of record CAYQEB010000011.1, read on the forward strand.
CTCTACGGCGACCCCAACAGCCGGGTGATCCTGGGCGCCGGTTCCTCTGGGAACGGTCACGAACCCGGGTCGCCCCCTGCTCCGCCGGCGCCGTGACGAGGCAGAGGCTCCCCACCCTTCCCCGGAAAAAGCAGCAGGCATAAATTGTAGCCCCGGGTTCGCTTCCGGTATACTACGGGCTGGCCGCTCCGGCTGGCCGATGTCCAACCCCCGCGACCTGACTTCCCGAACACCACGAGCAACCGACCACGAGCAACCGACCATGACCACACCCATGCGTCGCCAGTACCTGGCGCTGAAGAAACAGTATCCGGACTGCATCCTCTTTTTCCGGCTGGGCGACTTCTACGAGACCTTCGACGAGGACGCCAAGCTGGTGGCCCGGGTCTGTGACGTGGCCCTGACCAGCCGTCCTGTGGGCAACAGCCAGCGGGTGCCCCTGGCCGGGGTCCCCTACCACGCTGCGGAGGGGTACATCGCTCGGCTGGTGGAGGCGGGCTATAAGGTGGCCATCGCGGAGCAGATCAGCGAGCCGGGCAAGGGGTTGGTGGAGCGGGCGGTGCAGCGGGTGGTGACCAAGGGGACGGTCACCGAGCCGGCCCTGCTGGACGAGAAGCGGAACAACTACCTGGTGGCCGTCACCTTCGACGGGGCGGGCCGCCAGGCGGGCGTGGCCTACTGCGACGTCTCCACCGGGGAGTTCGCGGCCACCCAGATCCGGGGCAGCAGCGCCCAGGAGACGGAGCGGCGGGTGGGGGAGGAGCTGAGCCGCCTCCGGCCCAGCGAGCTGATCCTGGCCGACTGGTCCCTGGAGGGGAGCGCTCTCCAGCCACTGGTCGCGGCCCTGGACGTGCAGATCTCGGCGGTGGAGCCCTGGCAGGTGGCGGCCGACACAGCCCAGGAGTTCCTGGAGCGCCATTTCCGGGTCACCAGCCTGGACGGTTTCGGCCTGCGGGGGCGAGTGGAGGCTGTCCGGGCGGCCGCCGCGGTCCTGGCCTACGTGAAGGAGACCCAGCCGGCCGCCGCGGCCCAGCTCACCCATCTGCAGAGCTACGAGATCGGCGCTTTCATGACCCTGGACGAGTCCACCCGGCGCAACCTGGAGCTGACCGAGACCATCCGGGGCGGGAGCGTCAAGGGCAGCCTGCTGGACGTGCTGGACGACACCCTCACCCCCATGGGGGGGCGGCTCCTGCGGCGCTGGCTGGGCCAGCCTCTGCTCAGCGTGGAGGCCATCAACCAGCGGCTGGACGCGGTGGAGGCCTTCGT
>CAYQEB010000011.1:66337-68615 GCA_964416395.1 uncultured Caldilineaceae bacterium
GTGGCCCTGCGTCGTCGCTACACCCGTCCCCAGGTGGACGAAGGGCCCAGCATCGTGATCAGCGGCGGGCGGCATCCGGTGGTGGAGATCACCTCCGCGGAGGAACCTTTCGTCCCCAACGACACCCACCTCTCCCCGGAGTCGTGCATCCACGTGCTCACGGGCCCCAACATGTCCGGCAAGTCCACCTACCTGCGCCAGACCGCCCTCATCACCCTCATGGCCCAGATCGGCAGCTTCGTCCCTGCGGAGTCGGCCCAGATCGGCGTAGTGGATCGGATCTTCACCCGCATCGGCGCCAGCGACGAGATCCACCGGGGCCAGTCCACCTTCATGGTGGAGATGGTGGAGACGGCCAATATCCTGAACCACGCCACCCGGCGCAGCCTGCTGGTCCTAGACGAGATCGGCCGGGGCACCAGCACCTACGACGGCCTGGCCATCGCCTGGGCTGTGGTGGAGTACATCCACAACCATCCGGAGCTGCGGGCCAAGACCCTCTTCGCCACCCACTACCACGAGCTCACGGAGCTGGCGGAGCGGCTGCCCCATGTGGTGAACTACAACGTGGCTGTGGACGACAGCGGGGAGCAGGTGGTCTTCCTGCGGCGCATCATTCCGGGAAAGGCGGATCGCTCCTACGGCGTCCACGTGGCCCAGATGGCTGGCCTGCCCAAGGCGGTGATCCATCGGGCGGAGGAGATCCTGGAGGAGTTGGAGAGGAGTGGGGCGGCGGGCCCGGCTCGGGTCCTGGAGCTGGAGGAGAAGCCTGGCCGCAAGGTGGCGGCCATCCAGGTGGGGCTCTTCGCGGACGTGCATCCTGCGGTGGAGGCCCTGCGCCAGCTGGACATCAACGCGCTGACGCCTTTGGATGCCCTCAATCGCCTCTACGAGCTTCAGAAACTGGTCGGTGATAGCTAGCGAAAATTGGAAGCGGATTGGAAAGCCGTGAGGATTTGGTACCTTTTACCCAAAAATATACGACATTTTGCTGAGGTGTGAGGGCATCAAATAAATACTATAATAATTGACGATTGTAGCATCTATCGCTCAACGTACGTTTCTCAAACATTCAGTTTGCTTTCGGAGGAGAGAGCTCATGGAAAAGACCACGATTCGAGAATTCCGCGCCATGTTGGAGAAGGACGACAGCCCCTTGGCCAAGGCCCTGCGCCAGGTCAACGAGAAGGCCCAGCCTGAGGACATCCGCAAGGTGAGCGCCAGCAAGAAGGAATTGGCCGCCGGTTGGGTTGGTTGGGCGTAATATTTTTTAAAAATTGCTAGAAGATTGTTGTTTGTATATCACTTCGGAAACAACAATCTCTGGCAGTTAGTAGATATTTGTTCGCAAAGTACATATTATAGTGTGTAGTTAAATTATCCGTGTCTAGCGGCGTGTGGAGAACCCACACGCCTTTTTGTATTGATTTGGCAAGAGGTGGTTTTAACAAAACGTAACCTGTGGCCTTAAGGCCTCCGCGGTTATTCCCAGTTTGGCTGCCTGGTGGACCATGGTATTCTATAGTTAGCCTCGGTGTTGCTGGTGAGGACTATATGGTTGTTTTTGGCAAAGCGGCGGAAAAGAGAGGGCAGTCTTGAGCATACCTAACCAAGTTTTACGGGAGCAGATCGACGCTGTCCCAGGGCTGCAGGTCTGGCGGCAGGAGATCGACAGACTCTTTCCCTTCGAGGAAGACGTAACCCGCCTGGACTGGCAGTTGCCGGCCATTGGCTGCCAGAGCCTGGGCACGGATTCGGAGGTGGCCATCCCTGCCATGGCGGCCCTGGCCTGCACCCAGATCAGCATCATCCTGGTGGACGATATGCTGGACGAGGAGCCCGACGGCGAGCACCGGCGCATGGGGGTGGGGCGTGCAGCCAACCTGGCCCTGGCCCTCCAGTCCGCGGCCATGGTGCTGGTGGACCAGTGCCCCGTCTCCCCAGCCCAGCGCAGCGCGGCCGCTCGCTGCCTGGCCCGGATGTGCCTGGACACCGCGGCCGGCCAGGAGCTGGATGTGAGCAACCTGGAAGGGGAGGAGAACTACTGGCGAGTGGTCCAGGCCAAGAGCACCCCCTTCTACGGGGCGGGATTGCAGCTGGGGGCGATCCTGGGGGGAGGGGATCCGGAGACTGTGCAACAGTTCTACGAACTGGGCGTGATCTTCGGGGAGGCCATCCAGATCTACGATGACCTGGAGGATGCCTTCAAGTCCCCGGCCAACCCGGACTGGCTCCAGGGACGCAACAACCTGGCCTTGCTCTACGGGCTGACGGCCGA
>CAYQEB010000012.1:0-9210 GCA_964416395.1 uncultured Caldilineaceae bacterium
GGGCACCAGGTGCATCTCTTTCACCCCCAACTTGGGAAGGAGATCGGGGCGGCCCCTACGCAGCGGGAGGGGGTGCACCTGTGGCCGGCGCCTGTCTCCAGCCAGCCCGGGGAAGGCCCTGTGCGGCAGTACTGGCACACCTTCCGGGACAGGGCCGTGGAACGCTCCTTCCAGGAGTTCCTGGACCGGACCCAGCCCCAGATCGTCCACTTCCAGCATGTGCAGGGGGTCTCGGCCCGCTTGATCGACCTGGCCGCTCCCCTGCCCCGGCTGCTGACCCTCCACGACTACTGGTTCTTCTGCGCCAACAGCCAGCTCGTTCGCCCGGATCGCTCCCCCTGCACGGGGCCCTCCTTCGCCTGCATGAACTGTGTGGACTGCGCCACGGACCGGGCGGATCTCCTCTGGCTGCGCAGGCTCCGTCCCCTGGTGGCCCTGCCCTTCGCCTACCGCAACCGCTATCTGCGCCGTATGGTGGCCCAGATCGACCGCTTCATCGCGCCCAGCCACTTCCTGCGCCAGCAGTACGTGGACCAGGGCTTCCCCGGGGAGCGGATCAGCGTGCTGGAGAACGGCCAAGATCCAGCTCGTCTGCTCCTTCGAGGCCGACAGCCCTGGCCCCACCCCCCGGGCCGGCCCCACTTCGCCTTCCTGGGCGCTCTGGCCTGGCAGAAAGGGGTGCACATCCTGGTGGAGGCCTTCAATCGTCTGCCCCCGGAGGCGGCCCTGACCATCTACGGCAGCGAGCCCTTCCCCGACTACGCGGCGGAGGTGAAGGCCCTGGCTCATCACCCCCGCATTCGTTTTGCTGGCCCTGTTCCCTTCGAGCAGGTGGGAGACGCCTTGGGCCAGGTGGATGCGCTGGTGGTCCCCTCTCTCTGGTACGAGAACTCGCCGCTGGTGATCCAGGAGGCCTACGGAGCGGGGGTGCCGGTGGTGGCCAGCCGCCTGGGCGCGCTGACCGAGAAGGTCCAGGACGGGGTCAACGGCCGTCTCTTCCCGGCGGGGGACGTGGAGGCCCTGGCCCGTCTCCTGGGCGAGCTGGTCGCGGAGCCGAGCCAGCTCGCGGCCATGGCCGCGCAAGTCACGCCGCCGCCCACCATGCAGGATCATGTACAGGCCCTGACGGCCATCTACCAGGAGCTGCTGGCCACCCCCTCGAGTCGAGCCTGATCCCGGATCCCACCCGCAGCATCTTCCCCAAATTTTGGCCCGGACCCGGTTCTCGGTGTAACATCCGATGGATGGGCAGCCGCCCGGGTCTGTGGCGCAAGAAGGCCTGGGCAGCCCCGGCGCCCTGGCGTGATGAAGCTACACGAGAGGCCCCGAAGTCTGGGCCAGTTGAGGACGAGAACCATGGATGTTTTCCTGAAAGGTGTGGGCCTGATCCTGCTTCTGATCGGCGCGGCCTACCCCATGGGGGCCCTGGTCAACCTGGCCACCCGACTGACCAACAAGGACGCCCCTCGCTTGACCCCAGCCCAGGTGGGGCTGCGGCTCTCCCTCATCGCCACCGTGCCCCTGGCCGGGATCCTGGGGGGACTGGCCGTCTTCGTGCCTGCCATCTGGGAGAGCAACCTGCTGCGCATTGTGATCATCGCCGCGGCCGCCGCCTCTGTAGGGGATTTCATCGTTCTGGTCCTGTTGAGCCGTCTGGCGTCGCCCTCCGAACCGGAAAGCCCGGCCCTGGACAGGGAGGAGGGCTAGTTGCGCGCAGCGTTGCTCTTGGGGCTGAGCCTGGGACTGGGGGCTGGCCTCAGCCCGGGCCCTCTCCTCACCCTGGTGATCACCGCCACCCTGGAGCGGGGTTTCGGCGCGGGCCTGCGGGTGGCTCTGGCCCCTTTCGTCACGGATCTGCCTATCATCCTGGCCACCCTGCTCTTCTTGAGGCGTCTGCCCCCGGTGGCTGTGGTGGGCCTGACTCTGGCCGGAGGGCTCTTCGTTCTCTATCTGGGGGTGGAGACGGTGCGGGCGGCGCCCCAGGCCACCTTGACCGTCGATGCGCCCCAGGGCAGTCAGCAGGATCTGTGGCGCGGCGCCCTGGTCAACATGCTGAGCCCCCACCCCTGGCTCTTCTGGCTGACCGTGGGTGGGCCGCTGGTGCTTCAGCAGGGCCAGCGCTCCACCCTCAGCGCAGGGCTCTTCCTGGCGGGGTTCTACAGCCTGCTGGTGGGCAGCAAGATCCTCATCGCCGGGGCCATCGCCAGCGGTCGCCGCTACCTGTCCCAGCGCTGGTATCGACGGCTCCTGGCCCTGGCGGGGCTGGCGCTCATCGCCCTGGGCCTGTTCCTGGCCTTCCAGGCCGCCACCGGGCTAGTCGACTGACCGCTTTCCATCCAACTTCGTCGTTTACCCATTCAGCAGGAAGGGATCTTCCACCATGAGTTCATCGAGTGCATCCAACCGGAATTCATCCCACCAGAACAGCGCCAACGACCAACCTGTTCCGGTCCACATTGCGGCCATCTGCGGCAGCATGCGGGGCGAACACAGCTACACCCGCAAGGCGCTGGCCATCGCTCTGGAGGCGGCTCGTCAGGCCGGCGCCAGCGTGGACCTCATCGACCTGGCCGAGTATCAGCTGCCCTTCTGCAGCAGCCCCCAGGACACAGAGGACAATCCCCAGGTGCAGGACCTGAAGCGACGGGTGAGCGCAGCTCAGGGCATCCTTCTGGGCTCGCCCGAGTACCACAACAGCTACAGCGGGGTGCTGAAGAATGCCCTGGATCTCATGGGCAGCGAGGAGTTCAAGGGGAAGCTTTTCGGACTTCTGGGGGTGGCCGGCGGCAGCGCCGGGGCCATCAACACCCTGGGCCATCTGCGGGTGGTGGTGCGGGGGGTGGGAGGCTGGAGCCTGCCCGTGCAGATCAGCATCCCCAACGTGAGCAGCGCCTTCCAGGGGGACAAGCTGGTGGACCCAGACCTGGAGGAGCGGATCCGCTTCTTCGGCCGGGAACTGGTGCGCTTCACCCGGCTGCACAGCCTGGTGCCCGAGCTGGAGCACCGGCTCATCGAGGTCATCGACGAGGATGTCTGAGTCCCGGGTCTACCGAGCCCACGTCCGCTACGGCCTGTGGACCGCCCTGGGCGCCATGATGACCCTTCTCTTCGCCTGGACCCTGGCCCGGGACTTCGCCCCGGACACCCTCCTCTTCCTGGTCATCTCCCTGGCCTTCACCTTGGTGAACCTGCGCTGGTGGCTGACCAAGGTGGAGGTGACGCCTCGGGGGGTGATCGTGCGCCGCCCGGGCCAGCGACCCCAGGAAGTGGCCTTCCGTCAGCTGGTGGACGTGCATGAAGGGGGGCGGTTGGCCCGCTCCACCAGCCTGGTCTACTACCCGGTGGACCCGGAGAGCGGCCTTGTGCAGATGGATCGGCCCGAGAGCCTCTTCCTGCCCGGCGTGGAGGGGCAGGAGGAGCTGGTTCGGGCCCTGGAGCAGAGGATCCCGTGATGCCACTCCCTGTGACGGTGCGCGTCCTGAACCCGGGGGACGGCCGACTGCTCCTGGGGCTCCTCAACCAAGCCCTGGAGCAGGCGCCCTACAGCAGCCTCATGGACGAAGAATCGGTCCTGGAGGAGATCTTTCGCCTGGATCCGCCCACCGTCCACCCCATGCAGTGGCAGCGGCATCTCCAGCTCGGGGCCTGGCAGGGGGAGAAGCTGGTGGGCTTCCTGGACGCGGCGGTGGGGCTGGACAGCGAGGCCCTCCACGCGGCCAGCCTGGAACCGGTGGGGCTGATCCGTTTCCTGGCCCTGCCCCAGGAAGGCCCCCTCCGGGAGGCCACGGCCCGTCTCTTCCAGATGGCCGAGCACTTCTGGCGGGAATCCCAGGTGGAGACGGCCCGGGCCTTTGCCTTCAGCAGCGGGTACCCCTCTTTCCAGTCCGGGATCGGGGTGCTGCCTGGGGACTGGGACGTCCACTTCCGGATCCTGACCGAGGCCGGCTACCGGCTGAAGGAGCGCTACTACTGCATGCGCCTGCCTCTGCGCCAGTTTTTCAACGAGATGCTGCCAGGGCTGCCCCTGCAGCTGGCCTCCAAGACCGTGCGCCAGGGCCGCCGCTACCAGCTCCTCCATCACCGGGAGGAGGTGGCCGAGGCCCGAGTCTACCGTCGCTCCGTGGCCACTCCCTCGGACGTGAATCCGGTGGCCTACCTGGCCGAGCTCCAGGTCCAGGAGGCGTGGCGGGGGCAGGGCATTGCCAAGTGGCTGCTGCGCCGGGTGGTCAACGACGCCTATCTGCAGGGATGCAAGGAGATGGCCCTGCACGTGAGCCACTCGGACGACGTGGCCATTCGCCTTTTCACCCAGCAGGGCTTCGAAGATCTGAACTATCGGGGCTACGTCCTGGAGAAACAGCTCTAGTGCATGTGCTCTTCGTCACCGGCGAATATCCTCCCATGCAGGGTGGGGTGGGAGCCTACACCGCCGCCCTGGCCCAGCACCTCCAGGCCGAGAACATTCGGACAAGTGTCGTCACTTCTACACAGATTGGCCTAGGCTCGGGGGAAAAGCAGGCGGATTATCCCCGGCTTTATCCCCACATTTCCCGGTGGGGCTGGCGCATCTGGGGAAAAGTGGCCCGGCTGGCCCGGGAGATCCGGGCCGACTGGATCCACGTCCAGTACCAGACCGCGGCCTTCGGCATGCATCCGGCCATCAACCTGGCCCCGGCTGTCTGGCGGCGGCAGGGCCTGGCCGTGGCCTGGACCTACCACGACCTGCTCGTCCCCTACCTGTTCCCCAAAGCCGGGAGCTGGCTGCGGCGCTGGATCACCGAGCGGCCGGCCTTCACCAGCCGCTTCGTGGTGGTGACCAACGAGGGGGACCGGCGCCGGCTCAGCGGACGGGTGGCCAACCTGGCCAAGATCCCCATCGGCAGCAACGTGCCGGGGCAGCTCCTGACCCCGGAGGAGCGGCGACAGCGGCGAACCCGGCGGGGTTACGGCGAGGAGGAGCTGGTGGTGGGCTATTTCGGCTTCCTGAACCGGAGCAAAGGGGGGCTGACCCTGGTCCGCACCCTCCACGAGCTGGTCCGAGGAGGCGTGAACGCCCACCTGCTCATGATCGGCGAGCGGGTGGGGGCCAGCGATCCCACCAACTACGCCTACCTGCAGGAGGTGGAGGGGCTGATCCGCACCCTGGGGTTGGAGCAACGGGTCCAGTGGACGGGCCGGCAGCCGGACGGGGAGGTGAGCGCGGACCTGGGGGCCTGCGACGTGCTCTTCATGCCCTACGAGGACGGGGCCAGTCTGCGTCGAGGCACCCTGATGGCTGGGCTGGCCAACGGCTGTCCCGTGGTCACCACGACACCCCAGGCGCCCCTGCCCGAGCTAGTGGACGGCCGGGATCTGCTCTTCGTGCCCCCAGGGGATCCAGTGGCTGGAGCCCGAGCCATCCGCCGCATCGCCGCCGACGCGGAGCTGGCTCAGCGCCTCCGTGAGAACGCTCGGGAGCGCAGCCTCCTCTTCCGCTGGGAATCCATCGCTCGGCGGCACAGGACCCTCTACGCCCGCTTTTTGCCGGATCCCCCTCCTGGCGTATAATCGATGGTTATGCGACGAATGCACGCCTCGGCAGGGCCCCAGGACGCACCCGGCCCCGACCGTTTTCCCCAGATCCTACGGTGGGTCTTGCTCCTGCTCGTCCTCCTGGCTTTTGCTCGGCTCACCTGGCAGCTGGACGGCAAGGCCCTCTGGTGGGATGAGAGCCTGAGCCTGCAGCGAGCTGAATCCTCCTGGCTGGACCTTCTCCTGGGGCGTCTGCCCATCACCGACGGTTTCACGCGCAACGTCACCATCGACCAGCACCCCTTCGGATATTTCGTGCTCCTGGGGCTCTGGATCCGCCTGGCCGGGATCCAGGAGTTCGCCCTGCGCTTCCCGTCGGTCATGGCCGCCACCCTCCTGGTCCCCAGCGCCTGGGCCTTTGCCCGCCACCTGGCCGGGCGAGGCGCGGTGGCCCCTTCGGTGCCCATCTGGGCCGGGCTGTTGGCGGCCCTGAACCCCTTCCTCCTCTGGTACGGCCAGGAAGCCCGCATGTACACCCTGGTGGCCCTGCTGGCCGTGATCAGCACCCTGGCCCTGCTGCGGTGGAGCGAGGCCCAGCGCGTCGCCGATCCTGGCGCTGGGAGGCGGCTGTGGGGCTATGGAGCCTCCCTCCTGGCGCTGCTCAGCAGCCACTACTTCGCGGTGCTGCTCATGCCCGTGCACGCCCTGGTCATCGTCCGGCGGCTCTCTGTCCGTCATCGGCGCTGGGCCTGGCTCCTGGGCGGGGGACTCCTGGCTGGCGGGGGCTTGCTGGTGGGGGGCGCGGCCTGGGTGATCTTGCGGCAGCCGGGCAGCGGCGAAAATTTCGCCCCAGTGAGTCCGGCCATCCTTCTGCCGGACCTGCTCAACGCCTTCAGCCTGGGCCTGAGCGTGGACATCGACGACGTGCGCTGGCTGGATGGGCTCTTCGGCCTGGTGGCCCTGCTGGGTTTGACCCAGGGCTGGCCCGGCTCGGTGGGCCGCCGTCCTCGCCTGGACCTGCGCTGGGTGTTGCTGGGTTTCGTCCTGGCGCCGCCTTCGCTGCTGCTTCTCATCGGCCTGGTGCGCCCCGCCTACATGAACGCCCGCCACATGAGCCTGATCGCGGGGGGCTTCATCGTGCTGGTGGGGGCGGGGCTGGGATGGCTCTGGCAGCGACGTCCCTGGCTGGGGGTGGGGGTGGCCGGGATCCTGGTGGCGGGCATGCTGGTGAGCAGCGCGAACTACTTCCAGGATCCCCGCTACGGGAAGGACGACTTCCCGGGCCTGGGGCGTTATCTGCGCCAGGAGCTCCAGCCTGGGGATCTGCTCCTGCTGGATCCGCCGGAGCTGCAGCGCCTCTACCGCTACTACCTGCCCCTGGACCTGGTGGAGGCCGGGCAGCGGGCTGGTCAAGGCGCCCGTTGGCAGAGCGTGCCCCTCCTCTGCCACGAATGCCCCAGCCCTCGCCTCTTCCCCTTGCTGGAAGAGCTGCGCCAGCAGCATCGACGCATCTGGCTGGTGACCTCGGGCATGTTCCCTTTCTCCGACCCGGAGAAGCAGATCGAGGCCTGGCTGCAAGAGCACGCCTTCCGGGTCCGGGAGAAGAGCTTTGCCAGCGCCACCTCCTTCCTGGAGCTGGATCTCTTCCTGCCCCAGTTGCCCTTGGTGGACGAAATGCCCTTGTCGGCCACGCCGGTGAACGCCCAGTTCGGGGAGGAGATCCGCCTGCTGGGCTATCAGGTGGGGCGATCCCTGGGGCCGGGCTCGGCCGTTCCGTTGGCCCTCTACTGGCAGGCCCTGAAGCCATTGGAGCGGCGGTACAAGTACGTGGCCCAGCTCGTCCCAGTGGAGGGAGAGGAGGTCTTTCCTCCCACGGAGCGGGAGCCCTACGACGGCTTCCTGCCCACGATCTGGTGGCCTCAGGACCGGATCGTGGTGGAGCTGAGCCAGCTGGCTGGGCCGGATCCGGAGAGCGAGGGAACCCATGGGCTCCGTCTGCTCGTTTTTGTCTACGACAGCGAGAGCCTGGAGCGGCTGGCGGTGATCTCCACCAAGGCGGGGCAGGTGGCGGATGGGACGCGTCTGCTCCTGCCCTATCCATGAGGAGCTGGCCCGGTGGCTCCTGGCCGGGCGGAAAGAAGAACCGTCACAGAGCGGCCGCCCGGGCTGTTTGACCTGGCAATTTGGAATTGGGATAATGGGACCGATTGGCATGGTTCCTGGAGGATGGTTCACGGTTCATGCGTACCGACCTGGCGGAAGCGATCTGGCCTGGCCACACCAAGGCCGCCCTGGCCAACCGGAGCTGGTTGCAGGCCCACATTGAACGAATCGCGGTTGGTGCGATCCTTGTCCTCTTTATCTCGATCGGGATCGGGTACAGCTTGATCGTCCCCCCATTCGAAACCCCTGACGAGGTCCACCACTACGCTTTTGCGCGCCACCTTTCCCTGGGCAATCCCCTTCCGGTGCAGACCGTGGAGCGAAGCGGGCCCTGGGAACACGAGGGCACCCAGCCTCCCCTCTACTATTTCCTTCTGGGGCGGATCATCGCCGGCATCGACCAGAGCGATTTCCCGGCCCTGAACCGGGTGAATCCCCATGCCAACCTGGGCAATCCCCTCTATCCGGGCAACAAGAACAAGATGCTCTACAGCTCTCGGCCACTGCCCCTGCGTTCCACGAACCTGGCGGTGCATGTGGGGCGTTGGTTTTCCCTTTTTCTGGCCAGCCTGAGCCTTCTCCTGGTCCACGCCACGGCCCGCCTGGCCTTTCCCCGCTCCCGGCTGCTGCCGTTGATGGCCCTGCTCCTGGTGGCTTTCATCCCCCAATTCAACTTCATCAGCGCCAGCGTCTCCAACGACAACATGGTGATCCTGGTGAGCACGGCTACGGTCTACTGGCTGGCTCGTCTGTTGGTCCGGGACGCAAGGCAGCCCGTTCTGGTTTTGGAGTGGCTGGTCCTGGGGGTGCTCCTGGGCCTGGCGGGGCTGAGCAAGCTCCAGGGGCTGGGGTTAGCGCCTCTTGCTGGTCTGGTCATCCTGGCTCTGGCGTGGAAGCGGCGGGACTGGCGGCTTCCACTGCGGGCCTTGGCGCCTGTGGGCGGGACGGCCCTGCTCATCGCGGGCTGGTGGTACTGGCGCAACTACAGCCTGTACGGCGAATGGTTGGGGGTGAATCAGCTCCTCTCCATCAACGGCCTGCGCTATGGATCTCAGACTTGGGAGCAGCTGTGGGGCGAGCTGCGAGGAGTGCGGTACTCCTTCTGGGGACTTTTCGGCTGGTTCAGCATTCTCCTGCCCGAGTTCACCTACCGGTTCTTCGATCTGCTGGCTCTGCTGGCCGTGGGCGGTTTCATCGCGACGGGCGTGGCGGCCTGGAAGGAGCACGGCAGGGGGATGTTACGCTGGCCCAGCGTCCAGGTCCACGGACTGCTGAGCCTGTGGCTGGCCATGCTCATCGGGCTCTTGATCTACTGGTTGACCTTTGCCACCAGCGGGCAGGGGCGCCTGCTCTTCCCAGGGCTCAGCGCGGTGGGGGTGATCTTCGCCACGGGTCTGGGCTTCTGGCTGCGTCTGCTGCCCCGTTCCTGGCGCCTGCCGGCCTTCGCTGTCGTCCCGGCCAGTCTGTTGGCCTGCTCCGTCTACGCGCTCACGGTGCTGTTGCCCGGCTTCTATGCCGCGCCCAGCCCGGTGGCCC
>CAYQEB010000012.1:9310-12121 GCA_964416395.1 uncultured Caldilineaceae bacterium
TGGAAACCTAGAGCGGACAACCCGTGCCCAGTCGTAGGCACGGGTTTTTCTATTGGCGAATCAACGAGTGGCGAACCAACGAGTGACGAGCAAACAAGTGGTGAACAACTGGGGGGACAATCGAGGCAATTACCGATTCGAGCTGGGACCAATGCCCCATAAGAAATCAACAGAGAGTTGTAGACAATAGTTGTTGTTGAGACGTTCGTAAGCGGCCGCCTCAGCACCCCAGCTCAGATCGTTTCCTCGCTTATTCAAGGACATCAGACAGCTGAGAGGCCACCGCGCTTCTGCACCATCTCTCTGTAACATTTGAAGTGAGCATCGGTGACCCCAGTTCTGCAGCCCACAGCAGAGGCTCATCCCAGCCAGGGCTATCACCGAAAGATATCAGTGAACGAATCGCCAGCACAAAAGGATACAGCCGTGCAGAACCTGACCGAACAATACCGCATCAACCCTGACAATTTAAAGCATCGTCAAGATTTCATTCTGCTTGGTGAGCAGGAGATCCAGGTGCTACGCCGATTGGCCAAATGGGCAGATCGGGTAGTCGACCCTATTGTGCAGGAGTTCTATGATTTCCAGTTTTCTTTCCCGCCCACTCTCGCTTTCTTCACCCAATACGCCGAAAGTAACCATATCCCCCTCAGCGAGGTGCGGGCCCGGTTAGAACAGAGCCAGCGCCAATACTTTCTCGATATTTTCCAGGAAGCTCAGCGGGAGAAAGGTTTCGGCCCCAGCTATTTCGAGAAGCGATTGTTGATCGGCGAACGGCATAATCAGATCAACTTGCCGTTGAAGTGGTACATGGGCAGCTACAGCCTCTATCAACGTCTGATCAGCAAACACCTGTGGCGAGCCTATTTCCTACAACCCTGGTTCCTCCATCGCGCGGAACAGGCCATCTTCACTGTACTCAACTACGATCTGCAAGCGGTGGCCGACGCCTTCTTCTACAGCTATCTCCGTTCTATCGGCCTGGATCTGGATGCAATCCAGGTGGACTCTGTCGAGCATGATCTGTCAGAACAGTACGCCATGCTGAAGAGCACTGTGCTGGACACGCTGGTGGAGACGGCTCGCACCATTCGGGTGTTGGATGAGACCAGCGACCAGGTGACAGCAGCGATTCAACAGACAACCAAGGCCACCGAACAGATTTCAGGTACCGTGCAGGAGACGGCAGAGAAGGCTTTCCAGCAGACCCACGCTGTAGAAGAAGTGATCCAGCTTCTGAACGAAATGCGCGTCCATATCGATGAAGTCGCTCGGGGAGCCCACGAGCAGCGTAATGTGGTCGTGCAGACAGCCGATGCCATGGAGCAGCTGGCAAGCGCCATTGCCGATATCCGTCAAGGGGCTCGAGAGCAGACTCAAGGAGTGGAGCAGGCCCTGACTGCCCGCCATGAACTGACCAGCAGCATCCAGAAAGTGATCGGCGCCGCCGGAGAGATGACGGACAAGACCCAGGAGGTCACCAACGCAGCCCAGGAGGGATTCGTCGTCGCTCAACAGACGGTGGACAGCATCCAGAAGCTGCGTGACACCACCAATCAGCTCGCAGAACGGATCCGGGACCTGGGCGAACGGTCCGGGAAGATCGGGGTGATCGTGGAAGCCATTGACGGAATTGCCAGTCAGACAAACCTCCTGGCGCTGAACGCTGCGATCGAGGCTGCCCGGGCGGGAGAACATGGCAAGGGTTTCGCTGTAGTGGCGGATGAAGTGCGAAAACTGGCTGAGCGCACCAGCAAAGCCGCACAGGAGATCGCGGAGATGATCCACGACGTGCAGCAGGAAGCCGACAGCGCTGTCCAGGTCATGGAGTTGGCCGGCGCGGATGTCTCGGTCGCAGTGGAGTTGACTAACCAGGCAGGGGATTCCTTCCATACCATCGTCGCCACCACGGAGGCTTCCTCGGAGCAGGTGGGGAAGATCCGGCATGCTCTTGAGCAGATGCAGAGCGCCGAACAGTCGGTGCAGGATATCATCTCCGAGATCAGCGTAGTGGCCCAGCGCAACGAGGAAGTGGCGGAGATGATGGGAACCATCAACCAGACCGTTCGTGAAAATTGGGATCACATCTCCCTGGTCGCAGAGCAGAATGCCGCCACAGCGGATCGGATGGCTACCAGCAGCAACCAGACCGTTCAGGCAATGGAAGGCATTGCTGACATCTCCAATCAGAGTGTTGTCGCTACCCAGAAGATTGCCGCCAGCACACAGGAGGTCAGTGCGCAGATGTACGAGGTGCAGGCCTCTGTCACTCCCCTAGGCAAGATTGCCCAAACGTTGCAGCGCCTGATCGCCCAGTTTGAGTTGTCTGTTCCTGCCCAAGGCCCTGCTCCATCCAATGGGCGTCCACGTCCGGCAAAGGTGCAGCGTAGCAAGGTTCAATACGCTTCGGCGAACAAACCAAAGAGATCTGTACCTGTGAACTGACGTGCGGTTCTAAGCAGCTGTTTCAACAGTTCAGTCGATGGCTGAAGCATCGTTTGAGTTCAAGTATCGATAATCGAATTGATAATCAAGGAGTGGATCTGTGTTGAACATTCTCTCAATCGGACCGGTTCAATGGATCAAGCAGAGTGTTGTTCGCAAACTTGGTCTTGGATTGGCGGCCATGTTACTTGCCGTGTTGGTCATGGTCGCCAGTATCGTGGTGGCCGTGAACCAGCAGCATTCAGATGCCTTGGTTGTCAATGTGGCCGGACGGCAGCGCATGCTTTCCCAGCGGATAGCCAAGAATACGTTGCGCATCATCCACGGCGATTCCGAGGCTGCTGAGGAGTTGCGTCAGGCCACAGA